>JAHIFE010000157.1 GCA_018901125.1 Pseudomonadota bacterium
GCCACTTTCAAAACGTTTCAGTTTGGTCAAGGTCAAGGCGGATGAAAATTTTAACCGCAGGAATACATGGAGTATTTCGAGGATTAAAATTTTCATCCAACGCAGAGATCGGCCAAAATGGGACGTTTTGAAACTGGCTCTAAAGAGTAGTTCAGGTTCGGTTTTGATTTTTTGATGATCCTTTTATTTTCCCTTTTGATCGATGATGCAGACTTGGGTTTATTCAAGTGCTTATAAAAAGCTGCCGCCACCACTACAAGTGCTTTGTAGATATTTTGTTTCAATAACAGAAAGGTTTGAAAAGTGAATTTCATCCCCAAGACAATTTTCAAGAACATGTACCATGTGTGGACAAGCCTTCGCGGCAACGGTCTGTCAAAAAAGCTTGCCTGTGTCGAGCCACCGCTTCGAGCGGAGTTGTTCAGCGCCGATCAAATGGAGCAGCACGGCAAGACACTCGCAAACTCACATACTTTAAGTACAGGACACCCTCGGGATCGACTTCTTAAACGACTGGCAGAGAATGAAGGTATCCTGATCGGCGTTCACAATCTGTTGACGGAGGCGGTAAAGGCAAGCCGTCGTATTACGCCGGCCGGTGAATGGCTGCTCGATAACTTCTATCTGATTGAAGATCAGATTCGTACCGCCAGAAGGCATTTACCTAAAGGATACAGCCGGGAACTTCCCCGCCTGTTGAATGGACCGTCAGCCGCTCTGCCGCGCGTCTATGACATTGCACTGGAAATGATCTCTCATGGCGATGGGCGGGTAGATCCTGAGATTCTCAGCAGATTTGCCGCGGCTTACCAGGCTGTCACAACACTGAAGTTAGGCGAATTGTGGGCAATACCCATAATGCTGCGCCTGGCGCTGATCGAAAATCTCCGACGTGTTGCCGCCCGAATCGCTACTGATAGAATCGACCGGAATCTGGCCGATTATTGGGCAGACCAGATGACAGAGAGCGCTGTAAAAGACCCGAAAAGCCTGATTCTGGTGATCGCAGACATGGCGAGATCGAACCCGCCGCTGGTTGGCTCGTTTATCGCGGAAATGACGCGCAGACTGCAGGGGCAGGGCCCGGCTCTTTCCTTGCCGCTTACCTGGTTTGAGCAGCGTCTGTCCGAGTGCGGTCAGACAATCCGGCAACTTGTTCAGGCAGAAAACCAGCAACAGGCTGCCGATCAGGTATCCATGAGCAATAGCATCGGCAGCCTTCGTTTCCTGAGTGCGATGGATTGGAAAGAATTTGTCGAGTCTATGAGCATTGTCGACCAGACTCTGCGCAAGGATCCCTGCGGCGTTTACAGCAAAATGGATTTTTCTACCCGTGACCGTTACCGCCATGTCGTGGAAAAGATAGCAAAACAAAGCAACTTTTCCGAGAGCGAGGTGACATATAAAGCGATCGGGCTGGCACAGAAGGGTGCGAACGGAAACAACGGCGATAATCGTACAGCACATGTCGGCTTCTACCTGATCGACAAGGGCTTGCCTCAACTCGAACAGGCGATGGAGATGCGCCTTTCCCTGTATGAGCATTTGCAGAGGTGGGGCCGCCGGTTTCCTTTCCCCCTCTTTCTGGGTACAATCCTGCTGCTGACAGCAATCTTCTCAGGAGCTTTACTGACTGAAGCTCATATCGGTACATTGCCGGGATGGGCAATTGCTCTGATCGGACTCCTTTCAGTTCTGAGCATAAGTCAACTGGCCGTTTCACTGGTAAACTTGATAGCAACTCTGTTGGCGACACCGTATCCACTGCCGCGTATGGACTTTTCTAAAGGGATACCACCGAAATACCGCACTTTGACAGTAGTTCCTGCAATGCTCACAGGCACGCAGAATATAGAGGATCTGATCGAGGCACTGGAAGTACGGTTCCTGGCAAATCGGGACGCTAACCTGCACTTTGGTCTGTTGACAGATTTTAGAGATGCACAGGAAGAAATACTTCCTGAGGATGAACCGCTTTTGCGGCTTGCCAGCCAGAGGATTGAAGAGCTGAATAACAAGTACGGTCATTACCAAGGCAACATCTTCTTCCTTTTCCATCGCCCCCGTCAATGGAATTCCAAGGAGCGGATATGGATGGGGTACGAGCGTAAACGGGGAAAATTATCGGAATTGAATGCTCTTTTACGCGGCGGAGAAAATGCCAGGGATCGCTTTTCGCTTGTCATCGGCGACACGGCAGTCTTATCGAGTATAAAGTATGTGATCACTCTGGACATAGATACTCAGCTGCCGCGCGATGCGGCGTGGCAGTTTGTGGGCACTATGGCGCACCCGCTGAATACTTCGCAATACAACGAAGACAAGCAACGTGTCTGCGATGGATACGGCATCCTCCAGCCACGTGTAGCCGTTAGCCTGCCGGTTATGAATCGTTCAAGGTATGCTGCAATGTGCGGGAATGAACCCGGCGTTGATCCTTACACGCGCGCTGTTTCCGATGTTTATCAAGACCTGTTTGGCGAAGGCTCGTTCATCGGTAAGGGCATTTACGAGGTTGACACCTTCGAGCAGACTCTCAAAGGACGTTTCCCCGAGAACCGGATCCTCAGCCACGATCTTCTTGAAGGATGTTATGCGCGGTCTGGCCTGTTAAGCGATGTGATGCTTTATGAGGACTATCCGTCCCACTACAATACGGACGTGAGCCGCAGACATCGATGGATTCGCGGTGATTGGCAGTTGCTGCGATGGTTATTGCCGAGCGTTCCATGCCCCAATGCGCGTTTTCAAAAGAATCCGCTCTCATGGCTGTCCCAATGGAAAATATTCGACAACCTGCGGCGCAGTCTCGTGCCGGCGGCATTGACAGTCCTTTTGCTGCTGGGCTGGACAATCTTGCCGGCGACCTTGTTCTTTACACTGGCAGTACTCGGAATCATTCTGATTCCTTGCCTGGTGGCCTTTCTCCTGCAAGCCCTTAAGAAACCGGACGATGTGCTTTTGAGCCAACATCTCGCAACCAGCCTGCACTCCGCAGGTCGGAACATGGCTCAGGCTTCATTCACGCTTGCCTGCCTCCCTTACGAGGCATTTTTCAGTCTCGATGCTATTATACGCACATGCTGGCGGATGCTGTTTACCCACAAACGGCTTCTCGAATGGAGCACGTCGGACGAACAGCATGGCAGCAACTACACGAACATTGGTTCTTTTTACCGCTCAATGTGGATCGCTCCGGTTCTTGCAGGTGCCACGGTTATCAAACTGTTGCTTTCGAATCCGGTTACGTTGGCGGTAGCCTGGCCCATACTGGGACTTTGGTTTGTCTCTCCTGCTATAGCCCGGTGGTTCAGCCTGCCGATTGCCCGTCGAGAAGCAAAGCTGACTGCTGGCCAGATTACCTTTCTCAGAAAACTTTCCCGCAGGACCTGGGCGTTTTTCGAAACCTTCGTCGGCCCTGAAGATCATTGGCTGCCCCCTGACAATTTTCAGGAACACCCCGTTGCCGTTATTGCGCATCGCACGTCACCGACCAATATGGGCATGGCCCTTCTCGCAAATCTGTCCGCCTATGACTTCGGCTACATCACTGCGGGACAACTCATTGAACGCACGGCAAATGCACTCCATACAATGGAAGCATTGGAACGTCACCGAGACCACTTCTATAACTGGTACGACACGCAATCTCTGCAGCCACTGCAACCAACCTACATCTCGACCGTGGACAGCGGAAATCTCGCCGGCCACCTGCTGGTACTGAGACAGGGACTACTTGCCCTACCAGATGACCGGATTCATGAATCACAAGTGTTTGAGGGAATCCGGGACACTGTCCGCATACTCGGGGACATGGATGTAAAAACCGCTTCGGACCAACTTGTGCAACTAAATAAATTGCTGAAGTCCGCAATCGATTCCCCGCCCACCACACTCGCAGCGGCGCGGTTGTGCCTTGATCAGTTGGCAACGTCCGCAAAGATAATAGTCACTGGCATCAATGTTCTCGATGCAGACCCCGAAAGCCAGACACTGTGGTGGGCGCATGCCCTTGCCAGGCAATGCGATACCGCCCTCGACGAGCTGACGTTTCTTGCGGCCTGGACATCATTGCCGGATTCGCCGGACGGGCTCAGCGGAATGCCGGATATTGAAGAAATCCCGACGCTGCGCCAATTGTCCAACCTTGACACAGGTACGCATGGAGCACTCCCTTGGGCAGATTCAGTCCAACGTGCCGGAGAAAGAATCAGGGCTATCGAAGAGCTGGCGCAAAAAATCGACGAACTTTCCCGTATGAAATACGACTTTCTGTACGACAAGTCGTGCAATCTGCTGGCTATAGGTTATAACGTTGGTGAACGCCGGCGGGACACAAGTTACTACGATCTGCTTGCTTCCGAAGCAAGATTTTGCAGTTTCATAGCAATTGCACAGGGCCAGCTGCCGCAGGAGAACTGGTTCGCCCTGGGACGTTTATTGACGACTGCCGGAGGAGATCAGATACTGCTTTCGTGGAGCGGGTCAATGTTCGAATACCTCATGCCGCTTTTAGTTATGCCGACGTACGAACATACACTGCTCGACCAGACCTGCAAGGCGGCGGTGACCAGACAGATTCATTATGGGAGAAAACGCGGGGTGCCCTGGGGCAGTTCTGAATCCGGCTACAACGCAACCGACGTTAATCTGAACTACCAGTATCGCGCCTTTGGTATACCCGGCCTGGGTCTAAAACGCGGGCTAGCCGATGACCTGGTTATTGCGCCCTATGCCACGGCACTGGCACTGATGGTTGCGCCCGAAGAGGCATGCCTGAATCTCGAGCGTCTCGCGGCTGAAGGATTTGCAGGAACTTATGGCTTCTTTGAAGCAATCGACTATACTCCTTCACGTTTGCAGCGTGGACAATCAAGCGCCGTCGTCCGGTCTTTCATGGCACATCATCAGGGTATGAGCTTTCTATCTCTGGCCTATGTGCTTTTAGACCGTCCGATGCAAAAACGATTTGAATCGGAACCCATGTTTCAGGCAACCATGCTTTTGCTTCAGGAGCGAATCCCCAAGGCTGCGGCATTCTACACGCACTCCGGCGAACTATCCGACCATCAGGCCGAATTACTGGGTGCGGAGGCACCGATACGCGTTTTCGGCAGTCCGAATACGCCCAAACCGGAAGTGCATCTGTTGTCAAACGGAAGATACCACATGATGATCACAAACGCCGGTGGCGGCTACAGCCGCTGGAAAGACATGGCCGTCACGCGCTGGCGCGAAGACAGTACCTGTGATAATTGGGGCTCCTTCTGTTATCTCCGGGACGTGGCAAGCGGAGAATTCTGGTCAACGGCCTATCAGCCGGCACTCAAACAAGCAGATAAGTATGAAACGATATTTTCGGAGGCAAAAGCGGAGTTTCGTTGCCGCATCCATGACATTGACACGCATACGGAAATTGCCGTTTCGCCCGAGGATGACATCGAGCTGCGCCGCATCACCATCATAAACCGTTCCGGAAAACGCAGATCCATAGATATTACAAGTTATGCGGAGGTTGTCCTCGCCTCACCTGCTGCGGATGCGCTGCATCCTGCGTTCAGCAATCTATTTGTCCAGACCGAGATTCTTAACCGGCAACGGGCGATTCTCTGTACGCGCCGGCCCCGCTCTCAGGGTGAAGCCGCTCCATGGATGTTTCATCTGATGGCAGTGCACGGCGCTGACATCGAAGAAATATCTTATGAGACCGACCGACTGCAGTTTATCGGCCGCGGAAATACAGTGGCCAATCCGCAAGCAATGATTAACACATCGGCCCTCTCCGGCAGTGAGGGCTCCGTGTTGGATCCGATCGTCTCGATCCGTTATCGAATTACCATTGATGCGGAAGAAGCAGCAACGGTTAATATTGTTTCAGGCATCGGGGAAACCCGCGATGCAGCCCTAAGCCTGGTCGGAAAGTACCAGGACCGGCGTCTCGCTGATCGGGTCTTCGACCTTGCGTGGACACACAGCGATATCTTCTTGCGGCAGATTAATTCCACGGAGGCCGACGCGCAACTCTACGGACGCCTTGCAGGTTCGGTGATCTATGCCAATGCTTCCCTCCGTGCCAACACGAGTGTTATCATCAAGAATCAACGCGGGCAATCCGGTTTATGGGGCTATGCAATATCCGGCGATTTACCGATCGTAATTCTGCGAATTGAAGATCCGGCCAATATTGAACTGGTACGTCAGCTCATACAGGCTCACACATACTGGCGGTTAAAAGGATTAGCTGTGGACCTGGTAATCTGGAACGAAGATCACGCCGGTTACCGGCAACAACTCCATGAACAAATAATGGGGTTAATTGCCGCAGGTGTCGGAACCCATTTAACGGATCAACCGGGCGGCATTTTTGTAAGGCCTTCGGACCAGATATCGGGTGAGGAACGCATTCTGCTCCAGACAGTAGCCCGTGCCATTATAACCGACAGCCGGGGGATGCTGGCGGACCAGATCAAACCCAGGAGCCTGGCCCTGGTGGAATCGACTGTGCCTATTCTTACGCCAACCCGGACTCATCGCAGCGCTCCTCCGGCAGTTCCAGCCATGCCTCGCAACGATCTGCTGTTTTTTAACGGATTCGGCGGATTTACCCCTGATGGCCGCGAGTATATCATCACAACCACACATGATCAGGTAACACCGGCACCATGGGTGAATATACTGGCGAATCCGAATTTCGGAACCGTCATCTCGGAAAGCGGCTCTGCCTATACCTGGGCAGAGAACGCCCACGAGTTTCGCATCACTCCCTGGCATAACGATCCAGTGAGTGATGCGAGCGGAGAAGCTTTCTACCTCCGCGATGAAGAACGCGGCCACTTCTGGTCTCCCATGCCGCTTCCAAAGCGTGGAGTAACGCCCTATGTTATCCGTCACGGATTCGGCTACACCGTATTCGAGCACTTAGAACGCGGCATACGCTCCGAGGTATGGGTTTACGTGGCCATGGACGCATCAATCAAATTTACTGTTTTGAAGATCAAAAACGTGTCGGACAGATTACGCATGCTCTCTGCTACCGGATATGCGGAATGGGTATTAGGAGACCTGCGGCCTAAATCTACTATGCATGTAATCACCGAAATTGATTCAAACAGCGGAGCGCTTTTCGCAAGAAACCCTTACAATACAGAGTTTCCGAACCGGATTGCCTTTTTCGACGTTGACGAAGCGAACCGGACGGTAAGCGGTGACAGAACTGAATTTCTGGGGCGCAACGGCACGCTCGCCAGTCCGGCTGCAATGACCCGGGTCCGGCTTTCCGGCAGGGTGGGGGCCGCTCTTGACCCTTGTGCAGCGATTCAGGTTCCCTTTGAACTGGCAGCTGGGCAGGAACGTGAAATAGTTTTCAGACTCGGCGTAGGGCGGGATACCGGTGACGCAGGCAACCTTGTCCGTCGCTTCCGCGGAACTGCTGCGTCCCACCAGTCGCTTGAAAAGGTCTGGCAATACTGGCGGCACACTCTCGGGGCAGTGAATGTGGAAACACCCGACCAGTCACTCAACATGTTGACCAACGGATGGCTTTTGTATCAGACAATAGCATGCCGTCTGTGGGCGCGCAGCGGCTACTATCAGTCCGGCGGTGCCTTCGGTTTTCGAGATCAGTTACAAGACGTAATGGCGCTCATCCACACCGAACCGCACCTTGTGCGCGAACACCTCCTTCTTGCGGCAGGCCGTCAATTTACCGAGGGTGATGTGCAGCACTGGTGGCATCCTCCTGTTGGCCGCGGGGTGCGCACACAATGTTCCGATGATTATCTCTGGCTGCCATTGGCGATGTGCCGCTATGTTAGGAGTACGGGGGATTATGGAGTATTGGATGAAACCATACACTTTCTTCAGGGTCGCCCGATAAATGCAAATGAGGACTCCTATTACGATCTACCCGGCCGGTCCCATGAATCGGCTGGTTTGTATGAACATTGCGTAAGAGCCATATTGAAAGGTCTTAACTATGGCGAACATGGATTGCCGCTCATTGGCTCAGGCGACTGGAACGACGGCATGAACATGGTGGGCATAGAGGGCAAAGGTGAAAGTATCTGGCTGGGCTTTTTCCTGTATGCTGTGCTTATGCAATTCACAGAGGTTGCACGCAGGCGTGGCGATATAAATTTTGCCGAACGATGTGAAGCAGAGGCGGCTTCCTTGCGCGGAAACATTGAGCAGCATGGCTGGGATGGTGGTTGGTACCGCCGCGCTTACTTCGACAACGGCTCACCGCTTGGGTCGATGAGCAACACGGAATGCCGGATTGATTCGATTGCACAAAGCTGGTCTGTTCTCTCCGGCGCCGGTGATACCGAGCGTTCGCGCATAGCCATGGAGGCGGTGGATCAACATCTTGTCCACCGGGAACAGGCGCTGATCCAACTCCTGGACCCGCCATTCGACAAATCTGATTTAAATCCGGGTTATATAAAGGGATATGTCCCAGGAGTAAGGGAGAATGGCGGGCAATACACCCATGGGGCGATATGGATGGCAATGGCTTTCGCTAAATTGGGGGACAGCCAACGCGCCTGGGAACTGATGACCATGATTAATCCGATAAATCATGCAAGGTCACCTGAGTCGGTTGGAATATACAAAGTAGAACCCTACGTTATTGCGGCTGATGTTTATGCACTCTCACCACACACAGGCCGTGGCGGATGGACATGGTACAGCGGTTCGGCGGGCTGGATGTACCGTCTGATCACGGAATCACTTTTGGGGCTGAGATTGGAAGTGGACAGGTTGAGTTTTGCACCGCTTCTCCCGGCGGATTGGAAGGGCTTTACAGTACACTACCGATACAGGGAAACTGTCTACCACATCGCAATTCTGCGCAGGCAGGTTGGCGATGATACAACAAGTGTGACTGTCGACGGCACCCCGCAACATGATAAAACGATTACTCTTATTGACGACCTTCAGGAACATTTGGTAGAGGTGAAAATACCTGTCTGAATATAACAACAGAGCCAATTACAGGGTTCTTATTATTGGAAGAACAAAAATGGATTACAATACACAATATGTCGATCGCCTCTTATTATAGTTATATTTGTTAGCATAAGGATATATACATATATGGTTAATGCTCGAAATAAATCAAAGACCCGAACACCTTCGAAAGAAAAACCCATAGAGATAAAAGCACCTGCTGATGCGGTAATGCTTGGCGAATTGCCTGCAACCGCCATTTGCGGAAATGACATCAGTTCATCCTGTTTATATGTTTCTGCGTTATCAATTATATATGCAGGGAAATTTGCATGGATTTCTCTATTAATAGTTGCCGGTGTCTTATTTTTCTATCGTAAAATATATGGCGAGGTTGTTGGCGCCCTGCCTTTGAACGGAGGTGCATACAATGCACTGCTCAACACAACAAGTAAATCAGTGGCTTCCCTTGCTGCTGCTCTGACCCTTCTGTCGTACATGGCCACAGCGGTCATTTCAGCCAGTGAAGCAATGCATTATGTATATACATTATGGCATGGGCTGCCTGTCATCGAATCAACAATAGTATTGCTGCTATTCTTCATGTTTTTAACCATAATTGGAATCGGCGAATCTTCCAGAGTTGCAGTAGTTATATTTATCACTCATTTGTGCTGCCTTACCGTTCTGGTTATCGCGGGCGGTATATACATAAAAACTCATGGATTCGGTGTTCTTGAGTCCAATTATAGTATTCCGGTTGAAGGTGGATTGGCTATGGCTTTATTCTTCGGATTTTCTGCCGCTATGCTGGGTATTTCCGGGTTTGAAAGTTCAGCTAATTTTGTAGAAGAACAGGCTCCGGGTGTTTTCCCGAAAACACTGCGCAATATGTGGATTGTGGTCAGTGTTTTCAATCCCCTGACAGCTTTCCTTGCACTTGCAATTATACCAATTCAGGAAGTAGCGGCAAATCAGGAAGCATTACTCGCTCATATTGGGGGTATTGCCGCCGGGAATTGGCTTTTGTGGGTCATTTCGGTTGATGCAGCACTTGTTTTAAGCGGAGCAGTGCTAACTTCTTTTGTAGGTGTTGGCGGCTTGGTACAGCGAATGACACTGGACCGAACTCTGCCGCAGTTTTTTCTCAAACTGAATAAAAGAAATTCTCCTTATCGCATTATGATTGCGTTTTTTCTTCTTTGCCTTTCAATTTTGCTGATTACCAAGGGGAAACTAGGCGCGCTGGCAGGTGTTTATACAATTTCATTTTTATCAGTAATGGCATTATTCGCCATCGGAAATATTTTGCTCAAAGTGAAGCGTGCCCGTTTGCCCCGTCCGGAAAAGGCCGGCGCTATTGCTCTTTTTATAGCTATCACGGCCGTTCTTGCAGCACTTGCCGGAAATGCCATTATGAACCCGGTTTATGTTGCTGTGTTTCTGGAGTATTTTCTGCCGGCCATGGGTGTTCTTGGAATAATGCTATATAGAACATCAATACTTAAGGGCTTGCTATATTTATTTAAACATATTTCGGATAAAATTCAGACAGCGGTTTCTTTTGGAAATGCAACGTTGCTCAAGATGATCAACGATATTAATGCACAGGAATTTGTGTTTTTTACTAAGGATGATAATGTGGCTATCTTGAATAAGGTAATGATTTATGTCACCCAGAATGAACAAACGCGCAAATTAAAAATCGTTACTGTTTTGCCTGAAGATGGCGACCTGACGCCAGGTCTCGAAAGGGATATAGAGGTTCTTGACCGGGCTTATCCTGATATTAAAATCGACTTTGTGAAACTGTACGGTGAATTTGGTCCTGGAATAATCACGAAGCTATCAAAGGCATGGAACATTCCACCAAATTTCATGTTTATTGGCTCACCTGGTGATCATTTTCCTTATAAAATAGCTGATTTAGGAGGAGTACGATTAATTATTTAACAAGTGAGTAAGTTTCAAACAACATACATGCGTTAAAAATAATAATCGATAAAATTGGCACCAGGATTCGGATGCGGAAAGGATTCGGAATATTATTCTGACAAACGCTATAAAGCTGTTCTTTACTGTTTTATCTTGAAGTCATTATTTATGAGTTCCTCTTTTGCCTCTTCAAGAGTTACTTCTTTTAAAGTCATTCCACAAAGAGGGCATTTGCCCGGTTTGTCGGAAATTACATTCCAGTCCATCTGATCCTGAAAGACCTTTCCGTCCTTGTTTTCATCGATTGCCTTTAAATCGATTACACCGTGGCGAATAACAGGATCTGTTTCCTTTTTTGCTTCCTGCGCACATGATAAAGCTGTAAAAAGGAATAAAAAAACAATCATTAAAGAGATTATTCTACCTTTCTTAAATGCCATAATTTCCTCCTTTGGTTAAATTTTACTATTAAAGTTAGCATGGGAATACTGACAAACCCAAACTCTATCAAAAATTCTTTTTTATTTTCCAAAGCTTATAAATTGCAGGATAGACAATAAGCTCCATCATAAACGATGTTACAAGGCCTCCTATCATCGGTGCTGCAATTCTTTTCATTACATCGGTGCCGGTTGCTGTTGACCACATTATCGGCAGCAAACCCATAAAGGCCGCTGCAACCGTCATCATTTTCGGCCGCACCCGTTTTACTGCGCCATGAACTATTGCTTCATCCAGCTGGCTTATATTGTTGAGCATTCCTGCCTTTTTCGCCGAATCATAGGATAGATCAAGAAACAGCAGCATGAATACGCCTGTTTCGGCGTCAAGTCCGAGAAGCGCTATCATCCCGACCCATGCGGCAATAGAAACGTTGTAATCGAGAAAATAAAACAGCCAGATGGCGCCTATAGCTGAAAACGGTACAGCCAGCATAACCATAATCGCTTTAAAAGCGGATTTTGTATTAATATAAAGAAGCACAAATATCAGAACAAGTGTGATAGGAACTATAACCTTAAGCAGTTCGCGCACCCTTAGCATATTTTCGTACTGCCCGCTCCATTGCAGAGCATAGCCTGTTGGAAGCGAGATGTTTTTTGCCACTTTTTCTTTTGCCTCGTTTACATAGCCTCCAATATCCCGACCTGTAATATCAACATATACATAGCCTGTCAGAAAGCCATTTTCATCTCTTATCATGGCAGGCCCCCCGACAATTTCTATATGGGCAAGCTGTGCCAGCGGCACATTTATTCCCATAGGGGTTGAGACAAGAACACGACCAAGCCTTTCCAGGTCATCTCTTAATTCACGCGGATATCTGATATTTACCGGATATCTCTCACGCCCTTCAATGGATGTGGTTATATTTTCACCTCCGATGGCGCTCATGATAACGGACTGTAGTTTTTCAATTGTAAGTCCGTAACGGGCAAGCTGATTCCTGTCCGGATTAAAATCCAGAAAATAACCGCCTGCCACTCGCTCTGCGTAAACGCTTCGTGTTCCGGGAATATTTCTGATAATACTTTCAAGATTTAAGCCTATTGTTTCTATTTCTTTAATATCCGCTCCCGATATTTTGATTCCAACAGGAGTTCTTACTCCGGTTGAGAGCATGTCAATTCTTGCTTTTATCGGCATGGTCCAGGAATTAGTCACACCGGGAATTTTCAAAGCCTTATCCATTTCATTGATAAGATCTTCCCAGGATATCGTATCCGGCCATATGGGGCGCATAATTTTTTTTAAAAATTCAGGCGCCCATGAAGAATACCATCTGTCTTTTGGTCTCCATTTGTTTTCGGGCTTTAAAATTACGGTGGTCTCCATCATGGAAAAAGGAGCCGGATCAGTGGATGTATCGGCCCTGCCGGCTTTTCCGAAAACTCTTTCAACCTCAGGAAAAGATTTTAATACGCGATCCTGTGTAGTAAGAAGCTCCTGTGCCGCACTTACAGAGATTCCCGGAAGAGTTGTAGGCATATAAAGAATTGAACCTTCTTTTAAAGGAGGCATGAACTCCGAACCGAGCTTGAAATAAACCGGCAGGCTAAGGGCCACCAGTATCAGCGAAGAAGCTATAATCGATTTCGGATGCTTTAGCGCAAATCTGCATACCGGTTCATAAAGCTTAAATATCACCCGGCTTATCGGATGTTTTTCTTCAGGATAGTATGTTCCTACAAAAAACTTATTTGCAAGCCAGGCAAGCCCCCGCGGTTTGAATTCAAAAGGATCTATGCGTGAGAAAAGCATCCGCAGAGCAGGATCAAGAGTTATCGCCAAAATCGCCGCAATAGCCATAGCAAGCGTTTTTGTATAGGCAAGAGGCTTAAAGAGCCTTCCTTCCTGATCAACCAGCGCAAAAACCGGGAGAAACGCAACTGCTATAACAAGAAGTGAAAAGAAAACCGCTGGACCGACTTCTTTGAGAGCTTCAAGCCGGATTTCGTGGAAATCCCCTTTTCTGCCGTCTGCCTGCCAGTGATAAATTTTATTGTAGGCGTTTTCAACCTCAACAATTGCGCCGTCAACAAGAACGCCTATTGAGATTGCGATACCGGCGAGAGACATGATGTTTACGTTTATATCCAGAAGATACATAGGAATAAATGCCAGAAGCACGGAAAGCGGGATAGTGACAATAGGCACCACAGCAGAAGGGATATGCCAAAGGAAAAGGAGTATAACAAGCGACACCAATATCATTTCCTCGACAAGCTTTTCTTTAAGAGTCGCAAGTGCTCTGTGAATGAGATCGGAACGATCATAAGTTGTCACCACTTCTACCCCTTCGGGAAATGATGGCTCAATTTCCTTTATTTTCTCCTTAACCCTGTTTATAACATTAAGGGCGTTTTCTCCATGCCTCATCACAACAATGCCGCCAACAGTATCACCGAGTCCGTCAAGATCCGAAACACCCCTGCGTAATTCAGGCCCAAGCTCCACCCTTCCCACATCGGAAAGCAGAACAGGAACTCCATTGGAGTTTGTTTTTAATACTATCTTGTCAAAATCGCCAAGAGACCTTGCATAGCCGTGGGCGCGAACCATATACTCGATTCCGCTCCATTCAATGAGCCTGCCCCCGACCTCATTATTGGACTCTTGTATGGATTTAATCACTTCATCAAGCGAGAGCCCGTATGCAGCAAGCCGGTTCGGATCTATTACAATCTGGTATTGTTTTACAAAACCTCCAATCGATGCAACTTCGGCAACTCCTTGAACGGATTGTATTGCATAACGCAGATTCCAGTCCTGAAAGGAACGGAGCTGGTCTAAAGAATGCTTTCCGGAACGGTCGACGAGAGCATACTGAAACACCCAACCGACTCCTGTGGCATCAGGCCCAAGCTCTGTCTGAACGCCTTGTGGAAGTTTTGATTGAATCTTCGAAAGATATTCAAGGACTCTTGAGCGCGCCCAGTAAATATCGGTACCGTCTTTAAATATTACATAAACATAGGAAAACCCGAAATCGGAGAAACCGCGTATTGCTTTAACGTTTGGCGCACCGAGAAGCGCCGTGATTATCGGGTATGTAATCTGATCTTCAATAATATCGGGAGATCGATCCCATTTCGAATATATAATAACCTGGGTATCGGAAAGATCGGGAAGAGCATCGAGGCGGATCTGGCTTAGTGTGTAAACGGCTATTACCGCAAGAGTAATTGCACCCATAATAACAAGTATGCGGTTTTTTGCAGAAAACCCGATGATTTTCCGTATCATTATTTACCTCCGCTACCCTTTTTAGATTCTTCCGTAGACCGTAAAATGGCAGCCCGCAAACGGGATTCCGAATCAAGCAGAAAATTGGCTCTTACAACAACCTTTTCTCCGGCGCTAACTCCTGATAACACCTGCGCCATTCCATTGCTGCGATATCCTGTTTTTACTTCGCGTGGTTCAAAAAAATCGCCTCCGGAACTCACAAAAACAATCTGGCGCAAACCGGTATTTATTACAGCTGAATCGGGAATTACAACAGAATCGGGAACCGCAACTTTCATGGAAACATTCACGTACATTTCAGGCTTTAAAGAGAAATCGTCATTTTGAAATTCAAACCGCGCTCTTAACGTGCGGCTTTGAGGATCAAGATAAGGATAGACATAAGAGATACGGCCGGTCATTTCTTTTCCGGGATTATAAGCAAGAGAGATTACGCCCTTTTGGCCAACCCGTATAAAGCGGGATTCAAACTCATAAAAATCGGCTTCAATCCATACTTTTGAAAGATCTGTAATGGTAAAAAGTTCCATACCCGGTTCAATCTGCTGGCCTTCATAAGCCATTTTCGTTGTAACAAAACCGGAAACAGGAGCAAGAAGAGTTACAGTGCGGCGCGGGGTGCCGGTTTTTTCTATTTCGTTTATAAAACTTTCCGGCACATCAAAAAGTTCCAGTCTTTTTTTCCCGGCTTTTAAAAGGTCTTCTCCACCTTTTCTTACTTCAGGAATTGATGAGGTTGCAAAACTTGCTGCATTTTCTCGTGCACGCAGAAATTCTTCCTGGCTGGCAAGAAGCTCGGGGGAATAAATAGTTAAAAGAGGCTGGCCGGCTTTTACAAGCTGGCCGGTTGTGTTTACATATAGTTTTTCAATCCATCCGGAAATTTTTGTATGAACATGGCGCATCCTCGCTTCATCTGCTTTCACAAGGCCGACAGCTCTGATATCTCCGTCAAGCTTTTGTTTTACGGCATCGGCTGTCTGAATGCCAGCAAGGCGAACTCCTTTTTCATCAAGAGAAACTGTTGCATGCTCCTTAAGCTCTTTTTTCTCAGGCTGTTTTACTTCATCGTCATAAACAGGAATATATTTCATACCCATTTCATCTTTAGCAGGTACAGGTGATGTTATGGGTGGATTCATTGGGTTGCGATAAAAAAGTATTTTTCTCTTACCATTTGAAGCAGGCTTTTCGGAATTATTTGCAGCCTGTTCTTTTAAAGGCAAAGGCTCTACTTTCTTATCTGCGGAGTCGGACGCGCTTTTTTCAATCGCTACAAGATCCATTCCGCATATAGGGCAGGTTCCGGGTTTATCAGCAATATAGGTTGGATGCATGGGACAATGGTATTGAACTGCTTGTTTCTGTTTATCTTTTTCAGCACAGGCCGATATAAAAGCAGTAAAAAATAGTGCAAATATGACAAGAAATATTAATTTATATCCATGAGATGATATTTTCATGGTTTTTGTCCTTGCTTATCATTTGATGGAAGAGGGGCTGTAAGCGCATCAAATCCTGCCCATGTAACATACCTGTCTGCTTCGCGGCGGGCAAGCTGAGTCCTTGCATCAAGCCATAAGTTATAATCTTCAATAACAACCGAAAAATCTGCACGTCCCGATAGATAGGAAGCACGTGCTGAATTAAGGGCGGCGCTTGTCTGGGGAATAATTGCATCTTTATAAATAACTATCTGTTTCTGATCCCGGTTCCATCTTGCAATCAGATTCGTAATTTCAGAGCTTGCCGCTAATTTTGCTTCCTCAAGCAGTTTTGCTGATTCGTCAACTTTAAGGGTTGCAGCTCTTTTAAGAGGTTTCTGTTTTACATTTTGCCATAAAGGAAGAGTTATACCGAAAGAAAGAAGCCCCATAGGTTCATAATTATTATCGTAACCTATTCCGGCGCCAACAAAAAAATCCGGCCAAAAATCAAGATCCGCTGATTCTACTCTGTATTTTGCAGCTTTTACGGCATACGTCCTTAATAGAACAGATGGTGAGTTGGTAAAGGCAAGCTGTTCAGGTTTTTCCAATTGCTCCTGTGTTAAAGAAACGACAGGAAGCGAAACGACTTTTCCGATTAAATGGTTTCCAGAACGCCCGAGCAACCTGTTTAATCCTGCAGACATTTCTTTTCGCTTTGCAGTAATATCGGTCATTTTTTCAAGAAGGCGGGATAATTCAAGCTGGGCCTTAATCTGTGACTCCTGATCTCCTTCACCTGTGCTGTAGCGCACGGCAGCTGTTGCTTCAAGCATTTTGAGAAGTTCTTGGGCAAGTTTAAGAGCATCTAATTCGCTGTCAATCGAATAAAGTTCGGCGTAAATGGTGCGCACATCCTTTGTAATCTGCCGGTTGGTATAAACAAGATTGGCAAACTCCATTTCCGATTCAGCGCCGGCGGATTTTCCAAGAGTAGAACGCTTCCCAGGGAAAGGAAGTTCCTGTTTTAACATCATTTCACCTTTTATAAAGTTAGGCGAAGATAGTGAACTGACATTTTCCTCGAGGGTAAATTCAAGCATCGGATCAGGCAAGGCAGATGCCGGCGTAATAAGTTCTTTTGATGCTGCGAATCTATCTTTTACAGCATTTATAGCAGGAGATTTTTCAAGCGCTTCTGATACAAGCTCTTCTATTGGAGGTGCATAAGGCCCTTGATCAGCAATAGTAACTTCTTTAGGTTTTTCGTAAGCATCGCTGTTACGGAGAGTAAAGGAAAACAGTATCATCGAAATGACAAAAAATCTTAAAATGAGATTTAATTTCAAATAATCCTCCTAACAATGCATGGGGGAGAGGGAAGAACCAAGGCTTTTTCCAGTGTTTCTCATTTTGAAAAATTTGATAGAAATATATATTACAAACCAGAATGTCTTTGCCGTGAAAACCATCTTCGTTGTTCAATCCATGGCTGAATGTATAAATAAAGCGCAGGCAGTATGAAAAAAGTGTCCCGGGCCAGGGTAAGCGGGGAGATCTTTTCTCCGATTCCAAAGCAACCGCAATCAGCACCAATGCCGCGCAGATATGTAACCAACATAACAACGATGAAAAGCGCGAGAAAACCTCCGGCTAAAGCAGATGTATACCGGATCATAATTCCAAGAAGTAATGCTATACCCAAGGCAATTTCCAACCAGGGAAGTATCTTAACGATCCAGATTACTATACTTGGTGATACTAGTTTATAGCTTTCGACGGCAACTGCAAACTGTGGAGGATTATCCAGCTTGGTATAAGCCTGCATAGATAAATATCCCTCCCAGAAAAAGCCTGGAAGCCCAATGGAGAATATGAATCATCATCTATGGTTTGTTTTATGGACGGATCCTTTATCAATTCCTTAACCTTCGCCATTTCATCCTCAGAAAGAACACGAGCAACAACAGCTTCAATGTTAACCGGTGCATCCGGAGTTCCTCCCACGCATCTGTTTTTTTGATTCAACTTCGGTTTGTGCAATCGCCGATGACACTATGGTTACTATTGTCGATATTATTATTAATGCTCGTGTTTTAGCGTTCATATCTTTACCGCCTTTTCCATGTTTAAGACTTCTGCAACTCTCTCAGTGTAAGCAATTCATTGCAATGGTAAAAAATATGTATTTATCCCTTACGGGACCAGTCAATTATTTTTTTACCTGGAAGTCATTATTTATGAGTTCCTCTTTTGCCTCTTCAAGAGTTACTTCTTTTAAAGTCATTCCACAAAGAGGGCATTTGCCAGGCTTGTCGGAAATTACATTCCAGTCCATCTGATCCTGAAAAACCTTTCCATCCTTGTTTTGATCGATTGCTTTTAAATCAATTACACCATGGCGAATGATAGGATTATTTTCTTTTGCCATTTCGGGCGTCATAGTCTCGTGGCTCCCGGAATTTCCAGTTATGCCCTGTGCAAATGATAAAGCTGCAAACAGGAACACAAGAACAACGACCATACCTACTGTCTTACTTGCCTTAATCAACATTATCTTTCTCCTTTTATTAAATTATTGAGCCAATTGCAAAAATCCCTGTTCTGTCATTCCCGCAACGTTTCTGGGAATCATGTACTGTCCCGGTTTTTAATATGCACGACTTTTTCAACTGCATCCGACCTGCTGCGCCTATGCACTTTCCGTCAGCATGTTCTGTTTTCGCATCTCCCTTCTTTTGAGAGCATAGAAAATAGCTGGAAAGATCGTCAGTTCCATGATCATGCTGGTAAAAATGCCGCCTGCCATCGGCGCAGCGATTCGTTTCATCACATCACCGCCCGCACCGTGACCGATAAGGATAGGCAAAAGACCGAAGAACAGTACAAGTACGGTCATCATCTTAGGGCGAATCCTTTTTACCGCTCCTTCAAATATTGATTCTCTCAAATCGGCAAAGGATTTAAGAGCCCCTCGCTTCTTCCAGTCCTCATAAGCGATGTCTAAATACAGCAGCATCACTACTCCTGTTTCAGCATCGACTCCCAACAGAGCAATAATACCAACCCACACGGCAACACTTAAATGAAATCCGGCAAGATAAAGATACCAGACGGCTCCAACCATTGAAAAGGGAAGCGCCAGAAGGATAATGCCTGTTTTGACAAAAGATTTCGTATTGAAATAAAGAAGCATGACGACAATTAAAAATGTCAACGGCAAAACGATAGCTAACCTTTGCCCGGCCCGTTCCATATATTCAAACTGACCGCTCCATTTTAAAGAATAACCCTGGGGCAGTTTTACTTCTGCCGCGATTATTTTTTGCGCCTTTTCAACATAAGTTCCAACATCGATATTTTCAATATCAATATAAACCCAGGCATTCGGTCTGGCATTCTCAGACTTTATCATGGGAGGACCTTTGCGAATCTGAACATTGCCCAATTCCGCCAAGGGGATATTGCCTCCTCCGGGCAGGGGCACAAGCACCCTTTTTAGCGCATCGATATTTTCCCGGTAATCCCTCTGGTATCGCAAGTTAACCGGGTAGCGTTCCAGCCCTTCGACAGTTTTTGTGACATTCATTCCGCCAACGGCAGCCATAAATACTTTTTGCACATCGGATATTGTTAATTCGTATCTGGCGATTGCATCCCTGTTTATACTAAAATCCACATAATTGCCGCCGGCAGAGCGTTCAGCAAAAACCGAGCGGGTACCGGGTATCTTTCTTGCTACTTGTTCGATCCGCTTGCCTATGTCCTGCAAGACATCCAGCTCCGGCCCCGCTATTTTAATACCCACGGGGGTCTTAATCCCCGTTGAAAGCATGTCAATTCTTGTTTTGATGGGCATGGTCCAGGCATTGGTAACACCGGGAAACTTAACAACGGCATCCAATTCTTCAACGAGTTTTTCCCGTGTCATGCCGGGACGCCACTGATCTTCAGGTTTTAGTTGAATCGTTGTTTCAATCATAGACAGAGGTGCCGGATCGGTAGCGGTATCGGCTCTGCCGATTTTTCCGAATACGGATTTTACTTCCGGAAATGTTTTTATCAGCTTGTCTGTCTGCTGAAGGATTTCTCTCGCTTTGGTAATCGAAATACCGGGAAGAGTAGTAGGCATATACAGAAGATCGCCTTCGTACAATGGAGGCATGAATTCCGAACCAAGTCTGGAGAAGGGAATGTAGGTAATAGCCACGATTATTACTGCAATTGCAATAACCATCCAACGGGCCTTCATCACAAAATCAACGACGGGATGATAAATTTTCATCATGAGTTTTGTAATAGGATTTTCTTCTTCACTTTTCATTTTACCACGGATGAAGAATCCCATTAATACGGGAATAATGGTAATGGAAAGTATTGCAGCCGCACCCATCGAATATGTTTTTGTGAAGGCTAATGGCTTGAACAATCTTCCTTCCTGCGCCTCCAATGTAAATACTGGTAAGAAGGAAACCGTGATAACTAAAAGTGAAAAAAATATTGAAGGTCCAACTTCTCTTGCTGATTCGAGAATGACCTCCCAGTGGGGACGCTTCTCTTCTTCAGATAATATTTGATTCTTAACAAGGTGAGAATGTGAGTTTTCCACCATGATTATTGCGGCATCCACCATGGCGCCGACCGCAATGGCGATACCTCCCAAGGACATGATGTTGGCATTGATGCCCTGAAATTTCATTACAAGCAGTGCGGCAAGAACGGCAGTGGGCAAGGTGAAGATGATAACCAGGGAACTGCGAAAATGCATCAGAAAAACAATGACAATCAAGGCTACGATGATTCCCTCTTCTATGAGTTTTTGCCCCAGATTATTAACTGCTTTATGTATCAAAGTTGATCTGTCGTACACGGGAACTATTTCTACATCGGGGGGAAGAGATGCCTGTAATTCCTTAAGCCTTTGCTTAACCCTGTTTATCACGGCCAACCCGTTTTCACCAAAACGTTGAACTACTATTCCGCCAACTACCTCTCCTTCTCCATCTAACTCGGCAATGCCTCTTCT
This sequence comes from Pseudomonadota bacterium, assembly GCA_018901125.1. Lineage (GTDB taxonomy): Bacteria > Desulfobacterota > Desulfobacteria > Desulfobacterales > RPRI01 > RPRI01. The sequence continues at coordinate 21,088 of JAHIFE010000157.1, forward strand.
CAGTTCGGGACCAATATCTATATTGGCGACATCTTTCATATAAACAGGCGTACCTGTGTTTTTGTTCCGTCCTATGGCGATATTTTTTAGATCTTCTACACCTTTTATGTATCCCAGGCCTCTGACCATAAACTCGGTCTCGCCCATTTCCATTAACCTGCCGCCAACATCGTTGTTGCTTTCCAGAATAGCCATTCGTATTTTGCTTAAGGGGATATCATAGGATGCAAGTTTTGTTGGATCAACATTGACCTGGTATTGTTTTACGAATCCTCCGATACTTGCCACTTCCGAAACTCCGGGCAGAGAAGTTAATTCATAACGTAAAAACCAATCCTGAATTGAGCGCAGTTCCTGCAGACTCCTTGTTGGGGATTTAAGCGCATATTCGTAAACCCACCCTAATCCCGTAGCATCCGGCCCCAATTGAGGAGTAACTCCTTCCGGCAGTTGGCTTCTCATTGAACTTAAGTATTCCAGTACCCGGCTTCGCGCCCAATACAAATCCGTTCCGTCTTCAAAAATTATATAGACCATCGAGAAACCAAAGAAGGAATAGCCTCGCACATCCTTTGCGTAAGGTACGGACAGCATTTTGGTTGTAAGAGGGTATGTTACCTGATCTTCTACTATTTGCGGGCCTTGCCCTGAATATTCCGTATAAATAATTACCTGGACATCGCTTAAATCGGGAATGGCATCTACCGCCGTATTTTTAATCGCCCATATGCCTCCCATAATCAATGCCACAGTAAGTATGATAACGAGTATTCTGTTATTGATTGACCACTCGATTATCCCGGCGATTACTCCCTTTTTATCCGAACTGCTGTCATGTATCATTTATCTTCTCCGAAGATATTCAGAAAGGATGTGAGCAAAACATAAAACACCATTTTATTCTTTGTACTTAAAATCGTGTTCCTTTAAATTCTTCTTTACTTTCTCTATGGAAAACTCCCGCAAGGTCATGCCGCATAAGGGGCAGGTTCCCGGCTCATCAGAAATAACATTCCAGTCCATTATGTCTTCATAAAGCTTGCCGTCTTTATTTTTGTCAATTACTTCTAAATCAATAACCCCTTCTCTTACTCTCGGGTCTTCCTTTTCCATCTTTTCTTTTTTAGCCGTATCCCCCATCGATTCCCTTTCCCCACTCTGGTCAGCCTTTATTTCCGGCTTATCTTTTTTGCCCGAACCGCCAAACTGTGTTAACGCCGCTTTCAGGTTACTTTCGGAATCAATAAGAAACTGTGCTGAGGTTACAATGGTATTGCCTACTGAAAGTCCATCGAGTACCTGGTAATATCCGTCGGAATAGTCCCCAAGTTTTACTTCGACAGGTTTGAATTTCCCGTTACCCAATGCGAGTATCAGAATATTCCTCTGACCGCTGCGAAGTACAGCCTGTTCGGGAACGACCGGATAATTTCCCGCATTCCTTCCTTTTATAACGATGTTTGCAAACATTGAAGGCTTCAATTCGTTTTTATAATTAGGAATATCAAATCTGACTTTTACCGTTCTTGTCTTATTATCAAGGGTCGGATAAATAAAGGAGATTTTACTATGATAGGCTTTTCCGGGTAAGTAACTGAATGTAATTTCCGCAGGTGCACCCAATTTTATTTTGGGTAATTCATATTCGTAAATATCAGCCAGCAACCACAGGTTTGCAAGATCGGCTATATGCAGCAGCGTGGCGCCCGCCATAATCTTCTGACCTTCTACAACATTTTTTTCCATAACCGTTCCGCTATTCTGGGCATGAAGTGTGATGTATGTTTTTACTTCTCCGGTTTTTTTCAATCTTTCGATTTCACTTGCAGGTATTTCCATCAATTCCAATTTTCTCACAGAGCTTTTCAATAACTCATCACCACTTGCGACTGCTTCAGGGAAGCCGGAACTTTTTACAGATTCCTTATAGGAAAGAGCCGTCAATAGTTCCTGTTCAGCGGCCACTAAATCGGGTGAATATATATCCATAAGTTTTTCACCCTTTCTCACAACCTGGCCTGTGTAGTTCACATACAACTTTTCCACCCAGCCATTTACCCTTGTAGTGGCAATATAATCAGTCTTCTCATTCAGGGCTAAGATACCATTCGTAATAACCTGAGGATTAAGTTCTCTAACTTCCACAACAGCGGTTTTCACATTCATGTTTTGCTGTACTGCCCCGTTGATGGTTATAATGCCGGTAGAAGATGCCTCATCTTCATAAACAGGAACCAAATCCATCCCCATATTTGATTTTCCAGGCTTATCGTATATTTCATTTGGGTTCATCGGCGCACGCCAATATAAAATCTTTTTCTCTTTTTTTGTTTGGTCATTTTGGGCGGTTTTCACCGGTGAAGCGGAATTCTTGTTTTTTATCTTCTTAAGATAAAAAATACCCGCAGCAGCAATAACAAATACAAGGAGAATAATGGTTATGATTGATTTCTTTTTCACGCCGGGTACTCCTTATTTATATTATTCTATTTTAATTCCTTAGCACCGGTTAAGAATTTCAGCTCTTCAATTTCCTTAAAATAATCTGTTTTAAGGCGATATAAATTAGTCTGTATCTGATATAATTTATTTTGCGCATCAATGACATTGATAAAATCGACTTGTCCCACCTGGTAGCTGGATAAGGTGGCGGAAAAAGTCTGCTGTGCCTGGGGAAGTTGAACCTCTTGAATCAGCTTGATCCTTTCCTGAAGAGAATTCAGCATGGAAATCGATGTTCCGAAATTTCCGTCAAGCATCTGCAAAGAGAGATGATACTGCGCGTCATACATTGTTTGCAATGCCTGAGTCTCTTCAACTTTTGAAGATACTTTTCCGCCAAAATTAAGAGGCAGGGATATACCCACCATAAAGGTTGCAAAATCGGCAAGGCCGGTATCTGTCTTTGCTATTCTATCTCTTTGAGAATATTGAACTAAAAAATTGAAATTGGGGTAATAATCATAATTGGCTAACTTTTCCTGCAGTTTCGCACGCTGCTTAGCAAGTTTAATTCCTGCAAGATAGGGTCTGTTTTGTATCACCAACGAATCCAGCTGCTGCTGTGTTAAATCGTAATATTGAAGCACCGGAAGATCATCAGTAATAATATGCGTATCCTGAGATTGAAGCAGCGAAGCGTTCAGCATTGCAGTAACCATATTCTCTTTATTTTTTAATTCTTCAATTTTATCGTTTAAGTTTGTTATCTCTAATTCAACCTTAAACAAATTCTGCTGGCTTGATTTTCCTACAGTATAATTTGTTCTCACAACCTGATTGATATTATGGAGCAGTTTCAGGTTTTCTTTTGCCACTTCAATGGCTTTTCTGACAAAAATCAATTCGTAATAATTTTGAGAAACACTTTTCACAATTTCATTTTTAGCGTCCTCAATTTCCTGTTTAATGATTTCGGCTGCTTTGTTATTCACATCCCGTATAGAATCAAGTTTTCCTGGAAAGGGAACGGCCTGGCTAAGAGCGATTACTTTTCCCGTCATAGGCTCCTGGGTAAAGGAGAATGTGTCTGTCGGCAAGTTTGCTACGCCAAATGTCAGCATGGGATCAGGCAAATGCGAATCGACATTGCTTTGCATTTGGGCCGCTTTGTATTTTGCTTCCAGCATTCTCAGCTTAGGACTTACATCAAGGGACTTGCTTACCAGGGTATCGAGGGTAGCTGGCTGAGAAAAGGCATTAATCGGGATAACGCTTAATAAGAGATATAAACAGATTTTGATTATTCTGGTCATGAATATCTTCCTTTGTATATGTCTGATCAGCACCCAACTGGCATGTTGTTTTATAAAAATATCAAGAAGAGCTAAGGCTTATTCACAAAGAAACTTTTAAATCTAAAATATCATAACTATGGTAATTATCAAAGAATATTTTGAGTTGTCTAAAACAATGACAAAATGCTCCCATTTCTGAGATAGTATTTCGTTAAAGTTTTAGTTATTAAGCTCTTGTTGGATTATCCGGGATTAGAATTACCAATATCAATTGAGGAAAGCTATCCTGTGCTTTTTTGAGCATTTAATATAGGTATTTACCCTCGATCTTGGAAGAATAAATTCTTGAATGTGACCGAAAAAAGGCTGTTTCATATCATAAAAGTAATTGGGGGATTGCACAAAATTAGGTCATGTGCTAACAAAAAGAGCACATAAAACTGGTGCGTTTATCTAATGTGGATAAAAAGCTTATAAAAACGGGATGATTTTGTTAATCATCCATCAACATATATTGTTTGCCGCCCCTTAAACAAGAGAAAGGCTCCTATATGGCACAGCATTTCCAGTTTGAGCTTTACCGTATCAACATCGTTGACACAGATCCAATGTTTCCCGACTTTGGGCAAAGGATCCGATCAGACGAACAAATTCTGGCCGTTTTGCAGAAAGTGACTTCTTCGGATTTCGATTTAACCCAGGAGACGAAAAAAGCGGAATATAAGTGGAGTGTCAGAGAGTTTACTGATTACGGCCAGATTCCGGGGAGAGGCCGAGTAGCATCAGTTGTGCTTGCAAAATCTACTTTAAAAAAAGATGGGATGATCGTAACGGACGAAAGGATTATATCCGGTACCTCAGACTCGTTTCCGCCTTTAGCCAGTATGATGATGCTCTTTTTTGATATGGACCGCCACCTTGTAGCAGCCGAGTATCATGGCGAACTATCGCAAAACAAAATATGGAAGAGCTCCTTTTTAAAGATCCTGCTGAACGCTGCCTACAAAATGCAAATGTCGTCATCTCTTTTGTTGGAAGAAGTACCAGAAAAACATGAGATAGTGAAATTATTTAGATCATTTGAACGGCTTACGCGACTCAAAGTCTATCTGAGATTGCCTAACCCCGAGCTTTCAAGATATACAAAATCCATTTATGAAGATTTAGAAAATGGCAGCATTCGTGAGTACCTCCAAGATATGAAAAACCCCGGTGGATTATCGAAAAATGAGCAAGCCCGGCCGTTTGCCTCGGTTGCATTAGCCGAAGAAGGTTATAAAAGCGGAGAAGTACTTTTTGAGGGGATAAAAGAAGGCAGGTTTACCAAGGTTAGATCCAGCGAAGAAGCGGCAAGGGGCAAGTTAGAAATCCTTAAAGACTATGTCCGGGGTATTTCTGCAAACGCAAAAGCTAAAGAAGCGCAGCAGGTTCTAAGTGCTATTACAGCAGAGATCGACAGGCTGCATCCCAAAGAGGACTGATGGCCTTTGTAAAAGATAAACTTGTAGTCCTGTGGGCCTATTTGGCCGAAGTCATTTTGGCAGGGCTTGTATACATCCTTTCTTTTTTGCTCTGGGATTTCGACCAGATTGCAAGCTTTTTCATCAAAACATCTGATAGTTTGGTAACAAAATTTACTGCCATCATGTTGGCCGGAAGCGTTGCATTTTTCTGGGCTTTCTATTCCCATAGCAACACTGACTTTTCAAAGTGGTTGTATCAAAAAAAAGTGTTTAACACCTACCTGTGGGCATTTCTGACAGCTATAGCAGTTTTTATTGCAACAACAATTGCCTTTGTTATTACACAGTTCACTCAGAATAAAATAGCTGGTATAGTTTCCGGTGGTCTGTTTATCCTATCTGTTATAAACGTCTTTTCCTTTTTCAAGAATATTGTAGGCATTATGAAGTTAAACATCGTTTTCAATATTAAGCGCGATCATGAAAAGCAAAAAAAAGAGTAAGAAGCAGATTGTCTGCATGCTGGAGTTTCAGCCCATTTCTAGAAAGTATAGAGAACGCTCGGATTCCTGTTTCCCCGCAAAATTGAGAATTAAATTTAAGAGAGATTAATTGATGACCAAAAAAGAACTTGAAGACTATCTTTGGGGCGCAGCCAATATTTTACGCGGAATGATTGATGCGGCTGATTTTAAGCAGTATATCTTCCCTCTGCTGTTTTTTAAACGCATCAGCGATGTATGGGAGGAGGAATATCAAACGGCCCTTGCTGAAAGTGGAAACGATCTTGACTACGCTTTGTTCCGTGAAAACCACCGGTTTCAGATACCAAAAGGTTGCCATTGGGAAGATGTTAGAAAGAAAACCCTTGATGTCGGCGCTGCCCTGCAAAAAGCTATCAGCGGAATTGAAAAAGCCAACTTTGAAATGCTTCATGATGTGTTCGGCGATGCACAGTGGACGAATAAGCGCCGAATGAGTGATGAGAAGATGCTCGACCTTATTGAGCATTTCAGTCAGATGAATTTAACGGTCAGTAATGTCCCTCACGACATCATGGGTGAAGGTTACGAATATCTGATTAAAAAATTTGCAGACGACAGCGGCCACACCGCAGCCGAGTTTTACACCAACCGCACCGTTGTGAGACTCATGACGCAAATTACCGACCCTCAAAGCGGAGAAAGCATCTATGACCCTACCTGCGGGAGCGGTGGAATTCTGCTTTCCAGCACTTTGCATGTAAAAGAGCAGGACAAAGAATACCGGACACTAAAACTCTATGGGCAAGAACTGAACCTTATTACCTCTGCAATTGCCCGTATTAATATGTTTATGCACAATGTAGATGAGTTTTTGATTGTGCAGGGCGATACGCTGGAAAGTCCTCAGATACTTGAAGATGACGAGCTTAAAAAGTTTGATGTAATAATGGCAAATCCGCCATACAGCGTTAAGCGATGGAATCAGCAAAAGTGGATGAACGACCCTTTTGGCCGCAACATCTGGGGAACACCGCCGCAAGGTTGTGCTGATTATGCTTTTCAACAGCATATTATGAAAAGTCTTAATTCTGATATCGGCCGAAGCGTGGTTCTCTGGCCGCATGGCGTTTTGTTCAGAGATGCGGAAAGTAATATACGCAAACGCATGATCGAAGAAGATTATGTGGATGCTGTAATTGGCTTGGGCAAAAACCTTTTCTACAACAGCAGTATGGAAAGCTGTTTGCTGGTTTGCCGCATGAAGAAGCCGAAAGGGAGAAAAGGAAAAATTATTTTTATTGATGCCAAAGAAGAATTGCGGATTGAAAGAACCAACGCCTGGCTCGAACCGCAGCATATTAAAAAAATTGCTGACGCTTACTGGAAATTTAAAGATGCCGAAGGCTTTGCCAAAGTGATGAGTAATAAAGAAGTGCTGGAAAACAACGGAAATCTGAGTTTACAATTGTATGTAAAGCAGGCGGAAGTTGCAAACGAGCATAATACCCAGGATTTAATTGCGGAAGTCAAAAAAGGACAAAAGCAAATCAATGTTTCGCTCGATAACTTATTTATTCAACTCAAAAACATTGGAATAGAAGTATGACTGAAGAGATAACGTCGAAGAACCTCTATTCAAAAATTGCCGAGCTTTTGCAGGCTGCAAGGCAGACAGTTGTGCGTGCCGTGAATCAAACAATGGTTTACACCTATTATGAAATTGGGAGGATGATTGTTGAGGATGAACAGCAAGGGAAACAACGGGCTGACTATGGAAAGCAAGTCCTGGAAGATTTATCCCAAAAACTGACGCAAAATTTTGGTAAAGGATTTTCTATAGTCAATTTAAGACAAATGCGGGCTTTTTATCTAACTTACTCAATTCAGCAGACGGTTTCTGCTGAATTGAAAACACCTCGTTTTCAGTTATCCTGGTCGCATTACCTCAAGCTGATGCGGATTGAAAACCCTGATGAGCGTATGTTTTATGAGATAGAATGTTATCAGAATAATTGGTCACTTAAAGAATTGCAAAGACAATTTGATACTGCATTGTACGAACGTTTGGCTTTGAGCCGGGATAAAGATGCCGTGAGGCAGTTAGCTTTGCAAGGTCAAATAGTTGCCAAGCCCGAAGATGCCATTAAAGAACCTTACATTCTTGAATTTCTTGGCTTGCAGGCGCATAGTGCATATTCTGAAACAGAATTGGAAGAAGCGATAATTGATAAAATTCAAAATTTTTTAAAGGAACTCGGTAAAGGATTTATGTTTGTGAGCCGGCAGGAACGTATTTCTTTTGATGAACGCCATTTCTATATTGACCTGGTATTTTATAACCGCATCCTGCGTTGTTTTGTTATCATTGACCTGAAAATCGGCGACCTTAAACACCAGGATCTTGGCCAAATGCAGATGTATGTGAATTATTATGACCGCTATGTAAAACTACCCGACGAAAATAAAACCGTAGGTATTGTGCTCTGCCAGGATAAAAGCGAAACCCTGGTAGAAATTACGTTGCCGGAAGATAACGACCAGATATTTGCCAGCCGATACCAAACTGTTCTGCCAAACAAAGAAGAGTTGAAAAGATTATTGAGCGATAAGGATTTTAAAGTATGAAGTTGAGAAAGGAGAAATGGAAGGTTGAAAAAATTGGAAACGTTTGCCAAGTAATTAGCGGTGGAACACCAAGCAGAAATGTCGATGAGTATTTTGGTATTGATATTTCTTGGTTTACGCCCACGGAAATCCCAAAAGATAAGATTGAAATTGTATATGAATCTCGAGAAAATATAACTGAATTAGGTTTAAAAAAGTCAAGTGCAAAGATTTTACCTGAAGGAACGGTTTTGCTTACCTCAAGAGCGACCATTGGTTTAATTGCAATTGCAGGAAAGAAAGTCACAACTAATCAAGGCTTTGCAAACTTTATTTGCATTGATAAGGTTTTGAATAATTGGTATTTAGCATATTGGTTGAATTCGAAAGTAAACCTGATTAAAAGCCTATCTTCAGGAACTACTTTCAAAGAGATTTCAAAAACTACAATACGCAATCTTAAAATTCCTCTTCCCCCTCTCGAAGAACAAAAACAAATCGCCGCCCTTTTTCAATCCATAGAAACCGCCATTGGGCAGGTTGAAGGGCAGGAGAAGAATTTGTTGAAGTTAAAAAATCAACTGCTTCGTGAATTGTTTGGAGAAATGCTGCAATTTGGCAACTATCTGAATAAAAATGATTTTGAGAAAATTAAGTTTGAAAAGATTGCACTAAATATTTCTGAGAGAGTAGAACCTCAAAAAACAACCCTGGATACTTATGTAGGATTAGAACATTTAGATCCTGATAATCTTGTCATTGCAAGAACAGGAAAACCGGATGATGTAATTGGTACAAAATTAAAAATTTATAAAGGCGATATTATATTTGGAAAGCGCAGAGCCTATCAGCGCAAAGTTTCTGTTTCACATTTTGATGGCATTGCATCTGCCCATAGCATGATTTTGAGAGCAAACGAGAAAAATATTGAAAAAGATTTTCTTCCTTTTTTTATGCAATCCGATGTTTTTATGAACAGAGCCGTTCAAATTTCGGAAGGTTCTCTTTCGCCTACAATCAAATGGAAAACATTGGCATCACAGGAATTCATTTTGCCAAAGAAAGAAAAACAAAAAAGAATAACCGAAGTGTTTAAACAATTTGATATTACAAAAGAACAACTCAAGCAGCAAAAAACCACTCTCAAAAACCTGAAACAAAAACTATTAAGTGAGATTTTAGGATAGCCCTATGAAAAAAGAACTTATCGGCGAACTATTTGAAAAATTTGAAAGAGCCTGTTATCTCTTCAACAATCTGGAATGCTGGAGCGCGCGGGAATTGCAGGAAATTTTAGGCTATTCCAAATGGGATAATTTTAAAAATGCGATTGAAAAAGCAAAAAAATCATGTGAAAACGCCGGTATTTCTGTTTCAGATCATTTTGCCGATGTCGGGAAAATGATCGAAATTGGCAAAGGCGGTCAGCGCGAAGTAGATGACATAGCCTTAACCCGCTACGCCTGTTATCTAATCGCCCAAAATGGTAATTCTGCTAAAAGTGAAATTTCCTTTGCTCAGACATACTTTGCAGTTCAGACCCGAAAACAGGAAATTATAGAGGAGCGGCTTTTAGACGTCGACCGTGTGATTGCCCGTGATAAACTGACAAAATCCGAGAAGAAGCTGTCGGGTATAATTTACGAGCGCGGCGTTGATGACAAAAAAGAAGAAAAAGGGTTAGCGATATGACATTTAATGAGCTAAACAGCGTAGAATATTTCATCATCCGCCAGCTTACCGGCATTAACCTGAATCAGGTTCAGCATGGCATAGTAAAGGAAGAAACTGCGTCTTACAGCGATATCGCAAAATGGAAATATGTACAGCCCGAATTGCTTCCAAGAGAAATTACCGAAGTTTTTCTGGAAAAGGAACTGAAAAAATCCTTAATCCGCCTCAATCCTGCTATAAAATCCAATCCTGATCGCGCCGAAGAAGTAATTCATAAACTTCGCGCTATTCTCATTACTGTCGGAAATGTCGGGCTTGTGCGCGCTAATGAAGAATTTGCCAAATGGTTACGGGGAGAAATCTCCATGCCTGTCGGCAAAAATAATGAACATGTAAATATACGTCTGATAGACTTTGAACAAATAAACAACAACTCTTTTTTGCTGACGAATCAATTCAAAATCAGAGCCAGAGAAACAAAAATCCCCGATATCGTGATGTTTGTAAATGGTATTCCGCTTGTTGTCGGTGAAGTGAAAACCCCTGTCAGACCTGCTGTAAGCTGGCTGGATGCCGCGCATGATATTCATGTTATTTATGAAAATGCAGTGTCCCAACTTTTTGTTCCCAATGTGCTCTCTTTTGCAACCGAAGGAAAAGAACTTTTTATTGGCGGGGTAAGAACACCGCTGGAATTCTGGTCGCCCTGGCGGCTTGAAGATGAAAAAGATGAGCTGTATCATATTGCCGGCTTACAGGATGTTGCAAAGCAGATAACCCATTTGTTAAAGCCTTCAACATTGCTGGATATATTGCAATACTTCACCATTTACGCCACAAACAGCAAAAAGAAAAAGATAAAGATTGTCTGCCGATACCAGCAATATGAAGGAGCCAATTGTATTGTTGAGCGGGTTAAAGAAGGCAAAATAAAGAAAGGTTTAATCTGGCATTTTCAAGGTTCCGGCAAATCGTTGTTGATGCTGTTTGCTGCTCAAAAAATGCGAAAACAACAGGATCTCGGCAGTCCCACTGTATTGATAGTGGTTGACAGAGTTGATCTTGATACTCAGATAACCGCAACTTTTAATACTGCTGAAGTTCCGAATATGGTGACAACCGACAATATTAAAGAACTGCATGACCTGTTGGAAAAAGATACCAGAAAAATCATTATCACCATGATTCATAAGTTTAAAGATGCCTATCCCGATATGAACAAGCGCGAAAATATCATTGTGATGGTGGACGAAGCTCACAGAACCCAGGAAGGTGATCTTGGCCGCAAGATGCGAAGCGCTTTACCCAATGCATTTTTATTTGGTTTAACCGGGACTCCTATCAATAAAGCCGACAAAAATACTTTCTGGGCATTTGGAGCGGACGAGGATAAAAGCGGATACCTGAGCCGATACACTTTTCAGGATAGCCTTCGTGACAATGCCACGCTCCCTTTGCATTTTGAACCACGCTTGCCCGATTACCACATTGATAAAGAAAGCCTTGATGTTGCTTTTAAAGAAATGGCAAATGACCTGAGCGAAGAAGACCGCAATAAACTCAGCCAAAAAGCGGCTAAAATGGCAGTATTTTTAAAATCTCCTGAACGGGTTAAAACCATAGTCCAGGATATAGTGGGGCATTTTCAGAAGCATGTGGAGCCGGAAGGTTTTAAAGCCTTGATCGTAACTCCTGACCGCTATGCCTGTGTCCAGTATAAAGAGGAGTTGGACAAACTGCTTTCACCTGAATCCGCTATAGTTGTTATAAGTACTTCTGCCAATGATGATTTTATGTTCAAGCAAAACTTCGCCCTGGACAGAGACCAGCAGGAAAAGGCCATTGAAAAATACAATGATTCAACCTCACCGCTTAAATTCCTTATTGTTACTGCAAAACTGCTGACCGGTTTTGATTCGCCTATTTTACAAACAATGTATCTGGATAAATCACTCAAAGACCATACATTGCTGCAAGCAATTTGCCGGACAAACCGACTCTTTCCAAATAAAACATTCGGACGGATAGTCGATTACTTTGGTGTCTTTGATGATACAGCAAGCGCTTTGGCATTTGATGAAGAATCTGTAAAAAAGGTTATCAGTAATCTTCAAGAGCTGAAAGACAAACTACCCGGACAAATTATACTTTGCTTGTCCCATTTTGCGGGTTTAGATAGAACAATTGAGGGATTTGAAGGTTTGCAAGCCGCACAGGATTGCATAGGTTCAGATGAAAAGCGGGATGCCTTCGCAAAAGATTTCAGCTTATTGTCAAAACTATGGGAAGCACTTTCTCCGGATGACATATTAAAGAAATATCAAAAAGATTATAAATGGCTTTCGCAGGTTTACATCTCGGTTAAACCGGGTTCCGATGATAACGGAAGATTATTATGGCATGCTTTAGGTGCACAAACTACTGCTCTTATCCATGAGCATATTCATGTTGCCGGCATCAACCGCGATATGGATGAGATGGTTTTGGATGCCGATATAATTGACAACTTAATGAATAAAAAAGATCCGAAAGATGCAGATAAAATTGTAAAAATATTATCAGACAGGCTGGGTAAAAATAAAGGTAATCCGGTTTTTAGAAAGTTAAGTGAAAGGCTTGAAGCCCTAAGAGACAAGGCCGAAAAAGGTTTAATTAATAGCATCGAATTTATTAAACAGCTTTGCGAAATCGCAAAAGAAACTTTACAGGCTGAAAAGCAGAAAGATAATGGTGAACAGCAAAAATCCGCAAAAGCGGCATTAACGGAATTGTTCCTTGAACTTAAAACAGATAAAACACCGGCCATAGTTGAAAGAATAGTAAATGACATTGATGAGATAGTTCGTTTAGTCCGCTTTGACGGGTGGCAAAATACCATTCCTGGAGAAAGAGAAGTTCAGAAATCTTTACGCAAGACATTGTTGAAATATCAATTGCACAAAGATGAAGAGCTGTTTAATAAATCGTATGAGTATATTAAAGAATATTATTGAAGCAAACGCATCCTTAAAACAAAAACATCAATAATAATTGCTGTTGACAATATTATAATAAAATCTATAGTATTACATTTCAAAAACAATATAAGTTAGGGGTGTTGCAAAGCAGCTGAGAACCCGGAAAACGGGTAACCCTTGGAACCTGATCAGGATAATGCCTGCGAAGGGAAACGAGTCTTCTTAATAAAGTTGATATATGGCCGTTTCTCTATTTATGGGAAGCGGTTTTTTTTGTTAATTATAAATCCGGCCGGATTGGTAACTGTAAACATTGGCCGGAATGAAAGGGGAAAGTATTATGGCATTGGATGAAGTTGTCATCACTCAGGCTATTATTGAGCGGTATTATAAAAAACTTATGGATAACCTTGAAACCGATGTTGCGATAGTAGGTGGCGGACCATCAGGTTTAATTGCAGGTTATTTTCTTGCAAAAGCCGGAAAAAAGGTAGCGCTCTACGAACGAAAACTCAGCATAGGTGGCGGCATGTGGGGTGGCGGCATGCTGTTTAATGAAATTGTCGTTCAAAAAAGTGCAATTCATCTGCTTGAGGAGTTTGGCATTCGTTATAATCATTTTAAGGAAGATTATTATACAGCCGATTCAATTGAGGCAATTACTTCCTTAACCGCCGGAGCTATCCGGGCAGGTCTTACGGTATTTAACTGCATTTCCGTAGAAGATGTAATGATGCGTCCGGAAGGAATCGTTGGGCTTGTAATCAACTGGTCTCCGGTTGAGATGGCCGGATTGCATGTTGATCCGCTTACCGTCCGGACAAAATTTGTTATTGATGCCACAGGACATGCAACTGAAGTAGTTAAAGTGGTAGTAAAAAAAGTTCCGGGAAATCTTTTAACCCCAAGTGGTGTGATTGAAGGTGAAAAATCCATGTGGGCGGATAAAGCGGAAAACCTTACTCTTGAAAATACAAAAGAAATTTTCCCCGGATTATATGTAGCCGGAATGGCCGCAAATGCAACATTTGGCGGACCGAGAATGGGACCGATTTTCGGAGGGATGCTTCTTTCAGGTGAGAAGGTCGCAAAAGAGCTTATTCAACGATTGTAGTTTCCCATCCGCCTCCAAGAGCCTTGTAAAGAGCAACCAGATTGGTTGATACAGTTCGTGTGCTTTGAGCAAGAGCATCTTCTGAAGCATAAAAGGAGCGCTGGGCTAAAAGTACATTCAGAAAATCAGTCTGGCCGTGGATATAAAGCTGTTTAGCAAGATCTACGGCCTTTTTGTTTGCGGTAACTGCATCAGAAAACGCTTTTTTCCGTTCCTCTTCTTTTGCCGAAGCAATCAGCGAATTATCTACCTCCTGCAGCGCTGTAAGGATGGTTTGCTTGTAAGTAATTGCAGATTGTTCCTGTAAAGCTTTTTGCAGCTCGATGTTTGATATCGTTTTGCCTGTGTTGAAAATCTGCCAACTTACCGAAGGCCCAAACGACCAGAAACGGTTTACCCGATCCATCCATGAATTGAACTCATCATTTTGAAAACCAACAGAACCGGAAATGCTGAATTTGGGAAAAAGATCGGCCGTTGCAACTCCAATTCGCGCTGTAGCAGCGTGAATTTGTGCTTCAGCTCTTCTTATATCCGGGCGTCTTCTTAAAAGGTCTGACGGAACTCCTACAGGGACCGAAGGTGAAGCGGCTGGTATCTCCGATAAATCCCGAAGCTCGGTAAGCAAAGCTGCCGGCTCACGGCCTATAAGAAGGCTTAAGCTATAGATCGCTTGCTCCGTTGAGGCCTCCAGCAGCGGAATCTGGGCTGCTGTTGTTGCCGCCTGAGCATCGGCATTTGCCGCATCAAGGCTGCTAGCAAACCCGGCTGAAACTCTTTTGTGCGTCAGCTCGGCTGTATGATTCTGTGCTGCAAGATTATTACGGGCAATAATAAGGCGCTGCTGATAAGCTCTTAGATCGATATAGTTAACGGCAACCTCTGCGGCCAAAGTCACCAGCACATCTCTTCGTCCTTCCACAGCCGCCTGAAGATCAGCATCGGCTGCTTCAACACTTCGCCGAACACCACCAAAGATATCGAGTTCCCAGGCCGCATCAAAACCTGCCTGATACTGGTTGGATGTTATACCGTCACTTCCTGCAGTTGATTGCGGTGAGTGGCTGCGTCTGTACGAACTTACTGCGTTAATAACAGGGCCGAATCCTGAGATTGAAACCCCTCTTGCTGCTCTGGCCTGCCGGATACGGGCTTCTGCCTGTTTAACATCCAGATTCGAGTCTGTAGCCCTTTTTACAAGTGAAACAAGTATCGGGTCATTGAAAGCCGCCCACCAACCAGCTATTTCTTTTTCAGTTCCGGTATCTGACTTTGGTGCGGGTCCTGCCCAGGTGGATGGAAGAGTTGCTTCAATCGGCTTAAAATTTGGGCCCACAGCACAACCAATTACCAATATCAGGCAAAGCAGAAGGACAAGGCCGCATATTTTAATATTTTTCTTTAAAACTGCATACATATTATCATATCTTTTTTTACTCATAGCGCAGTGCCTCGATTGGATCAAGCCGTGATGCTCTCCACGCAGGATAATATCCAAAAACAATACCTACTCCGGCAGATACTAAAATAGCCGCAGCAATTGCACCAGGCGAATTTTCAACAGGCCATTTAAGGAAAAAGTTAACAAGCTTGGATCCGCCGTGACCCAACACAATTCCCAATCCACCTCCTACAAGACAAAGCACAATGGATTCCACAAGAAATTGCCTTAAAATATCGCGGGCTCTTGCGCCAACTGCCATTCTCAGCCCTATTTCACGGGTTCGTTCGGTAACGGACACCAGCATTATGTTCATAATACCTACACCGCCTACAATAAGTGAAATCAACGCCACAGACAGCAGCAAATTGGTCATCATTTTTGTTGTTGAAGAAAGCGTATCTATCATCTCGCTCATGTTTCGAATATTAAAGTCGTCCGGTTCTCCATTTCTTATATGGTGGCGCTCGCGAAGCACTTGTGTTATCTGACTGATGACAGCAGGAATTTGTGCAGTGGAAACCGCGGCCATCATAATCTGGTCTATATTGGCAAAACGTATCGGCATAGGATTGTTTGCAGCCTGAACGGATGACTGTTCAGGATATAGATTCGGAGGATCACCTGAATATAATCTGCTTAGTGTATTTACCGATGAAGCTGTCACAGAACCGCTCTGGTTTATATTATCAAGAGTTGAGCCTGTGACTCTGTATTTTATTGTAGTCCAGGGGGCGATAATGGTGTCGTCCTGGTCCATTCCCATCATATTGGCACCTTTAACCGAAAGCACACCTATTACCCGAAATGATACATTCTTTATACGTATTTCTTTGCCTATGGGTGATTTGCCTTCAAACAACTCCCGGACAAGGGTTTGGCCCAAAACGCAAACTTTATTGGCATTAAGCACATCACGATTGCTAAAAACTTCTCCTTCCGAAAGATTTGTCCAGTCGCGCACTTTGAGAAATTCAGGGGTAGTTCCATATATAGATGAGGGAACCCAGTTGCGATTGCCATAGACCACCTGAGTCCGGGCACGCACCACAGGAGCTGCAGTTAAAACGGAAGGACATTCACGGATTATTGCATCACAATCTTCAGACGTAAGAGTCATAGCACTCCCTGAACCAAAACTTATGCCCCCGCTGGATGCTGTTCCGGGACGAACAAGTATGGTGTTTGCACCCATACTGGCTACTGATTTTTTAATTGCAGCAGAGGAGCCGTTTCCTATTTCCATCATGGCAATAACAGCACCTACACCGATTACGATCCCAAGAGTTGTGAGCATTGCACGCATTGGATTGCGTAAAAGTGCTTGAAGAGCGATCTTTATTGTGCGATGGGTTTTCATACATCCTCATCAACTTGCATAGAATCGACAGGAGTTGAAAATCCCGCCTCATTCTGACCGGGTAGTTCATTTACTATCACACCATCATTAATATGAATGATCCGGTCGGCATATTTCGCCACAGCCATATCATGAGTGACAAGCACTATTGTAATCTTATCTTGCCTGTTCAGTTGGCGAAACATCTCAAGCACCTCAGTGCTGGTATTTGAATCCAGATTTCCGGTAGGCTCATCGGCAAAGAGAACGGGAGGGCGGTTAATCAGCGCCCTGGCGATTGCCACCCGCTGTTGCTGTCCTCCGGAAAGCTGTGAAGGCTCATGATCAAGCCTGTCCTGCAATCCAACACGGTTTAACATTTCTATTGCTCTTTTACGTGCCATACTGTCAGAAATCGAATCTGTTGTGTATGTGAGAGGCATCGCAACATTTTCCACGGCACTGGCACGGGGAAGCAGATTGAAGCTTTGAAACACAAACCCCATTTTTTTATTTCGTATAAACGCGCGTTCATCGGAAGATATTTTTCCTACATCTTGTCCCTCAAGCCGATATTCTCCGGATGTCGGTCTATCCAGACATCCAACAATGTTCATCAAAGTGCTTTTGCCGGAGCCGGATGAACCCATAAGTGCAACCAGCTCTCCGGCTTTTATCTGCATTGAAATGCCTTTTAGTACGGGAATGTCGATTTCGCCTATATGGTAGGTTTTATAGATATTCTTTAATTCTATTATTTCCATGGCTGTTTTTAGTGCCTGCCTCTACCCATATTAGGAACAAATGGATTAGATGTTGTCTCGGTGTCGGAATTTGTTTGGACCTGTTGTCCTATAACAACCTCAAGTCCTTCCTTAAGGCCATTGCCTTCGATTTCTGTTATTACACCATCACTTGTCCCTACGCTTACCCGTAATGGCTCAAGAAGTTTTCCGGAGCGAATGATCCAGATTGTGCCTCTCTTTTTACCGTTTTGAAGCTTTTGTTCCTTATTATAACCCTGCTTCAAAACCTCATTCTGATTTTCTTTATCAGACAAAGATGTTTTAAGCAGATCACGGAATTTAGGATCAACCTGCTCTGAACTTGGCGTCCAGCGCAGGGCGGCGTTTGGTACCAATATAACATTTTCGAGACGATTCAATTCAAACTGAACATTTGCGGTAAGATATGGCAGGAGGCGCCCGTTTGAATTGTCGGTTATGATCTCAACAGTGTATGTAACTACATTCTGGCTCATGGATGCGTTAAGACGTACCTTACCAACCTCTCCATGAAATAATTCTCCGGGAAATGCATCTACCGTAAAGCTGACTTTTTGACCTGAATGAATCTTGCCGATATCGGCCTCATTAACGGCAACCCATACCTGCATGCGTTTTAAGTCTTTAGCAATCAGAAAAAGGCTTGGTGCATTCAGACTTGCCACAACAGTCTGCCCGATATTAACTCTCCGGTCGATGATAACTCCTTTAACCGGAGACTTTATCGTGCAATATCCAAGATTCCGTTTGGCACGTTTAAAAGCCGCCTCAGATTGAGCTACAGCAGCCACGGCCTGTTCAATTGTCGCCTGGCCAACCGCAAGGTTTGCAACAGCTGTTTCATAATTAGACTTATAGGCATCGTAAGCGGTTTCAGCCAGAGCCTCTGATGGGCCAAGTTTTTGTGCCCGCTCCCAGTCGCGCTTTGCCTGGTAAAGCTTTGCCTTTACCTGCTCGATATCGGCTCTGGCTCGTTCAAGAGAAGCCTTGGATTGCAACACCTGAGCAGCAGCCTGAGCAGCATCTGCCGCATACAGTGAGTCATCGATCTGAGCCAGAACTGTCCCTTCCCCAATAACCGAGCCATAATCTATTGTTTTATTGTTCTTATCTTTACCAAATTCCAGTATTCGTCCGGCAACCTGAGCGCCAACATCAATCACTTCCTCCGGCTCTATCGTGCCGGTAGCGCTAATGGTGACCAGAAGCTCACCTCTTTTTACCTTTTCTGTACGATATGAAACAGGCTCACCGTTTCTTTTTTTGAAAAATATGAGAACAGCAATGATGACAAGCCCCAAAGCCAAAACCGTAATGATGGTACGCCTAATCAGAGGTTTCATAGTTTATAAACTCTTAAGAAATTATAATTTTGATTGTAAGATCATATATCTTGGTATTGGATCTTTAACCGGTTTAATTTATACAATTTTCAATTTCTGAATCAATGTTCCCTTATAAATATTTTGTCAATAATTGCTTAATTTTGTTTTTAATACAGCAATCAATATGCCAATCATTTCTCAGGGTTTAGATTGTTCATAACTTATTTAATATAAATGATTTTATCTATTTCACAACAAGTTTTTATATTCAAACCATAGCGGTTGTGGATAGTGTGTATGCAGAGTTTATGGATATGAAATATTGAGCGGATATAAAGTATCCATCTTGATTACAAGACTCGAACAACAGCTATCGATCGGATGAACACTGCTTTCATTGGCCAGCTTTACGATAATGAAGGTCCTTTGCAGCCAATGGTTACTGGTTTGTCAATTACATGACCGAAGTGCTTAAGAGCACAATCCGGGCTAAACTTAATATGCTGCTGCAATCGGAGGCTTATTCTGACAATCACTATAATATAACCAATGGATTTACCGGCGATATTGGCCGATAAATCCTGACGGAATAAATTTTTTTATTGTAATATGTTGTTTTTACTATTATAACAGCCCATATAGATGCCAAATGCCTTACCAACTAAAGTAATGTATTGAAATGTTTCAGATACAAAGCTATAAACATTAGCAGTCGTTTATAGTTTTTTCCATGTGGATTTTTAATTTTACACGGGCGAGCTACTTTCAAAACATTTCAGCTTGGTCAAGGTCAAGGCGGATAAAAATATTAACCGCATGAATACATGGAGTATTTAGAGGATAGCGCTAAAGCTTCACTAAAGTGCAAAATTTTCGCCCAACGCAGAGATCGGCCAAAATGGGACGTTTTGGAACTGGCTCCTGAGTATAAATATAAACACATAAAACCAAACCATAGAAGGCAATGTAAATATCATGTTTCGTCATTCCGGTTAAGTCAGGAATCAAGTAAATTCAATCTGTTCTGGATACTGGATTGAACATAGCATGACGGTTTGGGTACTTTTTACGAAACCATCAAGAATTGACAAACGGCTAGAATCTGTGGTTAGCCAGTAAAAAGGGGGATTATGAATCTGTTTGATATCTTGGTAATTGTAATTCTAACGTACTGCCTCATTCGTGGCATATTCAGGGGTGTTATAAAGGAAATTTCATCTCTGATAGGAGTGCTTGGAGGTTTTTACGCTGCTTATACCTATTATCTTGAAGTCAGCAAATTCTTTGAAAAATGGATAGCTTCTCATTATTTAAATGTGTTAAGCTTTCTTCTGGTTTTTATTTGTGTTTTCTTACTAATTAGCATTATTGGGACCATAATAAAATATATTTTAAAGATAGTTTTTCTTGGGTGGGTTGATAGAATCTTTGGAGCGATTTTTGGAATATTGAAAGGAACATTAATAAGTTCCATACTGTTAGTCGTGTTTGTAGCTTTTCTTTCAGGCAGCATAAATACAATTAAGTCTTCAAGAACATCACCTATTCTTGTAATATTTTCCGATAAGATGGTCATGGTAACTCCAAAAGGCTTAAAAAATGAGTATAATACAAAAATAAAGGAAATTAAAAAAGCTTGGATAAAAAGCGGCAAGCCAGGAAAGATAAAAATTTTAAAGATTTAACCGGGCTTATTGAAATTCTAAGAGGCACCAACGGATGTCCGTGGGATAAAAAACAAACCCCAAAGACGATGGCTGTCTATCTTTTGGAAGAAGTATATGAACTTATTGATGCAATTGAATCGGAAAATTCCGATGAAATATGCGAAGAGCTTGGTGATGTTTTGTTCCATATCTTCTTTATTGCACGGCTTTTTGAAGAAAAAGAAGCTTTTGGAATAGATGATGTTATTAAACAGATTACAGAAAAAATGATACGCCGCCATCCGCATGTATTTGGCTCAGAACCTGCTGAAGATACATCTGTGCTGAGAAACCGCTGGCATAAAATAAAAATGAATGAAAAAAACCATGTTAAAACCAGTACGGTTCTTGATTCTGTTCCTGGAAAACTTCCCGCTTTAATGCGGGCGTATAGAATCTCAGAAAGAGCTGCACGAACCGGCTTTGACTGGGATAACATCAGCGGTGTCATGCAAAAAGCCGAAGAAGAATGGCATGAGTTCCAATGTGCTCTCAATGAAAAAGCAGATGATAATGCAAAGGAAAAAATTGCAGTTGAATTCGGAGACATACTTTTTACCCTTGTCAATGTTGCGCGTTTTGCGGCAATCCATCCCGAAACTGCATTGAAAGCCTCCATAAAAAAATTTGAAACCCGCTTTAGGACAATGGAAAAGATGGCGACACAAAGCGGGCGGGATATCGAATCTTTATCCCGTGATGAATTTGATACGATGTGGGAAAATGTAAAAAGAAGCGAGGTATGAAAACCAGCGTGCAAGGTTCGGGGTTAAAGATTAAGAGACGGATTTTACGGTTACGATAATAATAATATGATTGCAATTATAGACTATGATGCAGGAAATCTTACCAGTGTGGCACGTGCTGTAGATCACCTGGGGTTTAAATGCATTATCACGAATGACACCAAAGAAATAAGTAAAGCTGAGCGTGTTATATTTCCCGGAGTAGGTGCCGCCGGCTCTGCTATGGAAAGCATAAAGCGTCTCGGCCTTGATCAAGCCATTAAGAATGCCCTTATATCCGGAAAACCCATTCTTGGCATATGTCTTGGAACACAGATAATAATGGAATACAGCGAGGAAAATAACTCTAAGTGTATAGGTATTATTGGCGGCAGAGTACTATCTTTTAGGTTTGATAAAAATCTGAAAAATGAATCCGGCCTTAAGATACCTCACATGGGCTGGAACAGCGTTCTGCTGCAAAAAAATCACTTTGTTCTTTCTGATGTTAAGGACAATGATGAGTTCTATTTTGTTCATGGATTTTATCCTGCGCCTGATGACAATTCTCATATAATCGGAACAACAACTCATGGGATTTCATTTGCATCGATTATCGGATACGAAAATATTATAGCCACCCAATTCCATCCTGAAAAAAGCGGTAGACCCGGGCTTGCAATACTTAAAAATTTCTGTGTGTGGAAACCATGCTGAGCAAACGTATTATTCCCTGCCTCGATGTGCGGGAAGGCAAAACAACAAAAGGTATAAAGTTTCAAAACAATGTGGATATAGGCGATCCTGTTGAGATGGCCCGTTATTATTACGAGTCAGGAGCTGATGAGATTGTCTTTTATGATATTACCGCCTCAAGTGAAAAGAGAAATATTATGATAGATGTTGTAAGGCGTGTTGCCGAAACAATATTTATTCCTTTTTCCGTTGGTGGAGGAATTCGCAATCTTGAAGATATGCGCAAAGTTCTCCTCGCAGGAGCCGAAAAAATCAGTGTTAATTCAGCAGCAGTAAAACATCCTGATATTATTTCAAAAGGAGCTGAAGCTTTTGGTAAACAATGCATAGTGCTGGGCATGGATGTAAAATTTACCGGTAAAAGTGAAAGTATTCCTTCAGGCTATGAAATAGTTATAAACGGAGGAAGAACTCATATGGGAATCGATGCTCTTAAATGGGCGATCGAAGCTGAAAAACTTGGAGCAGGAGAGATCTGCCTGAATTCAATTGATGCTGATGGAACCTGTGAAGGCTATGAGTTAAATCTCACATCACTTATTTCGGAAAATGTTTCAATTCCTGTGATCGCTTCAGGCGGTGCAGGCAAGCCGGAACATCTTTTTGATGTTTTAACTAAAGGAAAGGCTGATGCTGCATTGATAGCTTCTATGGTGCATTACGGCACATATACTGTTCCTGAAATTAAATCTTATCTTGATAAAAGAGAAGTAAAGATAAGAAGCCGGTGGTAATGCACCAATAAAGATTCAGCTTGATTCTAATTGTTAATCCTTTTAGAGCAAACACAATTTTTTTAAACCCCCTGAAAAAATATTTACTTAAAGTATAAATTATGTTATATATTTTACACCTTGTAAAAATAACCGACACATTCCAACTCATTTTAATTATTACTGTATATTAATCGTTTGATTTATCCGTTTTATTAAATTACATTTCAAGCTGTTATATTCTATTAATCATATCTTTTTCTTGTGGCATATCATTTGCTAAAATATAAATAAGCAATTTTTATTACTAACAGGCTTTTGCTTTTTCCCTTTATAGTAAAATATAATATTTATATCACCAAAGGAATAAAGTGTTTAATTTTTAACAATATCACAACGCATCAAAGGAGATTTAGATATGAAATTTAATAAAATTTTATTCCCGGTAGATCTTTCAGAAGCATCCCCCAAAATCGTTCCTTATGTAACAGAAATGGCGCATAAATTTGATTCGGAAATACACATTTTGTTTGTTGCGCGTGCTTTTCAATATTTTACAAGTATGTATGTACCTCATCCTTCGGTTGATCTTTTTGAAACTGCAGTTACTGAAGGGGGCAGGAAAAGCATTGAGGAATTTGCAGATAAATATTTCAAAGATCCTGAAAAAATTAAAATTGCTATTGTAAATGGTGATGCAGCCGAAGAAATCATTAATTACATAAAAGGAGAAGATATAGACCTGCTCATTATGGGTACCCATGGAAGAAAGGGCCTTGATAAGTTAATCTTCGGGTCTGTTGCAGAAAAAGTAACAAAGACTACACCAATTCCTATGATGCTGATAAACCCATATAAAACCAAAAATTGACGGGATACCAAAACGTCCGTCTTTTAACACGTCAGGTTTAATTTTTGCTGAACGTATTAACAAATAAATCTAAAGGAAGTTAATCTCTATGGGTGTTGACAATCTGGATAAGATATTTCAACCCAAATCAATCGCAGTAATTGGCGCAAGTGAAAAAAAAGATAGTGTTGGTTTCGACATTATGCGGAATTTGATGAACGGAAAATACCCGGGAAGCATATATCCCGTTAATCCTTCAAGTAAAACATTGTGGGGTCTTAAAACCTATTCTTCTGTAACTGAAATTAATTCTATGGTGGATCTTGCCGTTATAGCTGTTCCGATTGTTTTTACTCCAAAAATAATTAATGAGTGCGTAAAATCCGGCATAGGTGGTGCGGTAATCATTTCGGCAGGCGGCAAAGAAACCGGTCAAAAGGGAAAAGAGATCGAAAACGCCATAAAAAAAGAGGTTGAATCGTCAGGTATTCGCGTAATAGGGCCCAACTGTCTTGGAATAGTATGCACAAAATCAAATCTGAACGCCAGTTTCGCAGGCCAAATGCCTATAACGGGAAAGATGGCATTTATATCACAAAGCGGGGCAATCTGCTCTTCTATTCTGGATCTCTCAATAAAGGAGCAAATCGGATTCAGTTATTTTGTGAGCGTAGGTTCTATGCTTGATGTTGATTTCGGAGACATGATAGATTTTATTGGCCAGGATCCGAATGTAGGCAGCATAGTTATGTATGTGGAAAATCTGACCAACATCAGATATTTCATGAGTGCAGCACGTGCTGTATCAAGGATCAAACCTATTATCGCTTTAAAATCCGGACGAACAAGCGCCGGAGCTGCTGCTGCTGCTTCTCATACCGGTGCACTTGCCGGAGAAGATGATATATATGATGCAGCATTCAAACGCGCAGGAATAGTACGAGTTAAAACCTTCGAGGAACTTTTTGATTGTGCAGAGCTTCTTGCAAAAAATCCGCATCCTTCCGGTCCGGGGCTCGCAATAATTACCAATGCCGGAGGATTGGGAGTTATGGCAGTTGATGCTCTTTCCGATTATGGAATAGAGCCGGTAGCTCTATCATCAGAAACCATACAAAAACTTGATAAAGAACTTCCCAGCTACTGGAGTCATTCAAACCCTATTGATTTAATCGGGGATGCCGACCATGAGAGATATCTGAATGCTGTTAAAATCTGTATTGAGGCCCCCGAAATAAACGGCCTTCTGGTAATTCTTGTTCCACAGGGTTTGAATGACCCCGAATATATCGCAAAAATGATAGCGGGTTTTCTTAAGAATAATCCATTTCCGGTTTTCACATCATGGCTAGGCGGTTCTGGCGTTGAAAAAGGTCGTCAGATTTTAAATGACGCTGGAATACCAACTTTTGATACTCCCGAACGTGCGGTTAGAGCTTTTATGGATCTTCACAAGCATTCGAAAAACATAGAAATGCTTCAGGAAACTCCTGCAAGGCTTCCCGGAAAGCTTAAATTCGATCGTGAAAGCGCATCTTTGATCATAAATAAAGGAATAGAAAATAGAAATTTTCTTCTTAACGAGGTAGAAGCAAAGTCTCTGCTCCTTTCATATGGCATTCCCGTTAATCGTACTGAAATAGCCTGCTGTTCCAAAGAAGCTGCACAAAAAGCCCAGGAAATAGGATTTCCGGTCGCAATGAAGATCTGTTCAAGGGATGTAGTACACAAAACCTCCGTTAATGGAATACGGCTTGATTTAAACAGCGTATCGGATGTCGAAAAATCCTATGAAAGTATTTTAGCTTCTTGCCTCTCATGCAAGCCCGAAGCAAAAATAGATGGAGTTACAATTCAGCCCATGCTTAAACGGCCGGATTTTGAGCTGATACTTGGGATTAAAAAAGACAGAGAATTCGGCCCGGTTATTCTTTTTGGAATGGGCGGGGTGATGACCGAAATTTTAAAAGACAGGGCAATAGCTTTCCCGCCTCTTAATCGCCTTCTTGCAAGAAGGCTTATGGAAGAAACCAAGGTTTATCGCATCCTGAAAGGTCAACCAGCTCATAATTCTAGAGACTTATACCTTATTGAAGAGATACTGATACGCCTTGCTCAACTTGCGGCGGATTTTCCCGAAATAGAAGAACTCGACATAAATCCTCTTATTCTTACAAAAGATTCAGTATGTGCCCTTGATGCGCGGGTAATTGTAAAACCGTCTAAAATTATAACACCTATGCACCTTATCATCAGCCCATATCCCAACCAGCAAGAAAGCCATATCCCTATTGGTGGAAATATCAACTTATTCGTTAGACCTATCCGACCTGAAGACGCTCTTCTTATAGAAGAGCTTTTTAAAACCCTTTCTCCGCAAACTATCTACTTTCGGTTTTTTGCACCTATAAAATATATATCTGCAACTATGTTGGCACGATTTACGCAGATTGACTACGATAGAGAAATCGCTCTTGTTGCAATTCTTGAAACGGAAACCGATGAAAAAATTATAGGAGTTGCGCGTGTAATCAGTCAGCGCAATCCGAAACATGCTGAATTTGCAGTTCTGGTAGGAGATAGTTGGCACGGAAAAGGGATAGGAGCTACGCTTTTAAGGCGATGTCTTAATATTGCAAAAGATCATGGAATTGAAAAGGTATGGGGAACAGTTCTTGCTGAAAACACACAAATGCTGGCTATGGGGAAAAAACTGGGCTTTAAGATCGAAAGAGTTCCTGATGAAAATGAATATCAATTGATAATTGATCTCACAAAACCATATGATGATACAACTAAATAATTTAAAAGGTGATATTATGAAAAATGTAATCAGAGTACTTATTCCTGTTGACGGCTCCAAGCAATCTCTTACTGCAGTCCGCTATGTTGGAAATATTCTTAAACCCAAAAACGCAAGAGTTGTTTTATTTTATGTTGATTCCGAGTTGCCCGAATCCTTCTGGGATTTGGAGAAAAATCCTGAATTCCGTTCCAAATTAGCGCCTGTAAAGGCATGGGCAGCACAGCGGAAACAGCTTGTAAGTGATTCAATGACTAAGGCAAGCAAAATTCTCATTAATGACGGATTTCCGGCTGAGGCCTTGTCAACCAAGATGCAGGGAAGAAAAATCGGGATAGCAAGAGATATCCTGCAGGAAGCAAATACCGGGGAATATAGAGCAGTTGTAGTCGGACGTACCGGAATCAGCAATGCTAAAGGCATTGTATTGGGAAGCGTGGCAAACAAGCTGATAGGAAATTTAGTTGAAATGCCGCTTATAATTATTGGAGGAAAGCCCAATACCAATAAATTTCTTATAGCATTTGATGGATCAAAAGGTTCTATGAAATGCGTAACAACTGCAGGCGCAATGCTGAATAACACCGATTCCGAGATAATGATATGTCACGTAATAAGATCACTTGGCATTGAACAGCAAAGTTTAAGTGATATTCCTATTTCTGAATTGGAAAAAGACTGGACTGAAGCAAACATAAAAAAAATTAAACCTGCTATGGAAGAAGCTAAAAAAAAGCTTATTGCTGCGGGTATTAATCCATCAAAAATATCGGAAAAAATTCTTACGGACAAAGCAAGCAGAGCCGGTAGTATTATAGCAGAAGCAAGAGAAGGTGGCTATGGGACTATTATTCTTGGAAGGCGGGGCCTTTCTGCAACTCAAGAATATTTTATTGGGAGAGTAAGCAGAAAGATTCTACATATGGCTAAAAAATTTGCTGTATGGGTGGTAAATTAGAACATAAAGTCATTTCTATACTCGAATATCGAACAACGTACCTCGATTTCCGGTATTCGCTATTCATTGTTCGCCTTTAGTTTTGTAATTAATATGCCTCATATCTAATACAGTTTCTTGACAAAAATTGTATCCGGTTATAAAAACAGGTTATGGATTTTAAAGATAAGCTGGTCATATTCCTTGCAACCGGTTTTTATGCCGGGAATATTCCAAAAGCTCCCGGTACATTCGGCACTATCGAGGGGCTTTTATTTTGCTTTTTTTTATCCGGGATAGACTTGGTTTATGCCGCAATCTTTGTAGCTTTTTTTATTGTTTTTTCAATTTGGGTTGCAGGTAGCGCTGAAAGGATATTAAAAGAAAAGGATTCAGGAAGTATTGTAATTGACGAAATTGCAGGAATCATGGTAACTCTTTTGGGACTTCCATTTAATATAATTCTTGTAGTTTCGGGTTTTTTTATCTTTAGATTGTTAGATATCTTAAAGCCTTTTCCAATTGGCTCAATCGAAAAAAGGCTCACAGGAGGAACCGGCATAGTAATGGATGACATTGTCGCAGGAATTCTTGGAAACTGTATTTTGCGGGCAATACATTTTGCAACCGGTTTGATTTAACCGGATGAACCAAACCAACATAAAAGGCGGCTAATACAAAGTGAAATCAAAGACTACAAATCAAGATGAAGGTACAAGGAAAGAGATAAAAAAGAAGAGCGTTCTTAAAGAAAATATTGAGGCGATTATTATTGCTTTAATTCTTGCCTTTTTTATAAGAACATTCATTGTACAGGCTTTTAAGATTCCTTCCGGCTCTATGAAAGAAACTCTTCAGATAGGCGATCATATTCTTGTAAATAAATTCATATACGGAGTTAAAATTCCTTTTTTAAGAACGACTCTGATTGATATAAAAAATCCTAAAAGATTTGATATCGTTGTCTTTAAATTTCCTGAAGATCCCAAAAAGGATTTTATTAAAAGAGTTATTGGGGTTGAAGGAGATACCGTCGAGATTCGTAATAAAAAGGTCTATATAAATAACGAACAGATTGATGATATTTATGGACAGTACACGGATCCTTATGAATTCCCGGCAAATTCTCAACCGAGAGATAATTTCGGACCTGTTAAAGTGCCTGCTCATTCAATATTTGTAATGGGTGACAACAGGGATCACAGTTACGACAGCAGGTGGTGGGGATTTGTTGACCTGAAGGCTTTAGAGGGAAAAGCAATGATTATATACTGGTCCTGGGATGGGGACAATTTCGGAGTCAGGTGGAACAGAATTGGACAAATATTGAAATAAGGCAGGTGCAACATGCAGTTTGAAAGGAAACACATTCTTGATATGGAATCCCTTTCAGCAGAAGAAATTACTTTTATTATTGACACCGCTGACCGGTTAAAGGAGATTTCAAGAAGACCGGTAAAAAAAGTACCTACATTAAGAGGCAAAACTGTGGTGCTTTTTTTTTATGAAGCAAGTACCCGCACCCGTTCTTCTTTCGAAATAGCAGCAAAGCGATTAAGCGCAGACAGTATTTCCGTATCAAAAGCATCAAGCAGTATGGTTAAGGGCGAAACTCTAATAGATACTGCCAAAAATCTTGAGGCTATGAATCCGGATATTATTGTTGTAAGGCACTCTTCAGCTGGAGCACCGCACATGCTTGCAAGATTGCTTAAAACATCTATAATAAACGCGGGCGACGGAATGCATGCACATCCCAGCCAGGCGCTTTTGGATATAATGACGGTAAGAGAGAAAAAGGGCTCAATAAAGGGGCTGCGAATTGCTATAATAGGAGATATATCTCACAGCAGGGTTGCAAGATCAGACATAACAGGGTTTAATAAAATGGGAGCCGAAGTAGTAGTTGCTGGCCCTTCAACCATGATTCCAAAAGGAATCGAAAGTCTTGGTGCTCATGTTGCGGACAGCTCAGATGATGCAGTAAAAAAAGCAGATGTAATAATTATGTTAAGGATACAGAAAGAACGCCAGGACAGTTTCCTATATCCATCCGATCGTGAGTATTCCAGATTTTTTGGTCTTAACCGGGAAAGAATGAAAAAAGCAAAAAAAGATGTTCTGATTATGCATCCCGGGCCTGTAAACAGGGGAGTTGAACTTTCATCCGAATTGGCCGACGGACCATATTCAATTATTCTCGATCAGGTGACAAATGGTGTTTCATTGCGCATGGCTCTTTTGTATCTGATTTCCGGAGGTATTCGAAATGTTGACACTGATTAAAGGTGGAAGGGTTATAGATCCTGGAAACTTAGATGGGGTTATGGATATCCTTATAAAAAACGACAGGATAATCGACATAACGCCTTTAGAAAAATCAGAAATCAATTCTTCGGAACTATTAAAAAAACAGAATGCTATCAGGATAATTGATGCTTTTGGCAAAATAGTCGTTCCCGGTCTGATTGACATGCATGTTCATTTAAGAGAACCCGGACAGGAATACAAGGAAACAATAGAAACAGGAACTCTTGCAGCAGCAGCAGGAGGCTTTACAAGTGTGTGTGCAATGCCTAATACCATTCCTGTTAATGATAACAGACAAATTACCGAATATATTTTAAACAGAGCGAGGAATACAGGTAAAGTAAATGTATATCCTGTTGCAGCAATAAGTATTGGCCTCAAAGGAAACAGGCTTTGTGAATATGGTGATTTAAAGGACGCCGGAGTGATAGCAATTTCTGATGACGGGAATCCCGTATTAAACAGTCGCCTTATGAGAAGGGCGATGGAATATGCAAAGGGATTCGGCCTTCCTGTAATTTCACATTGCGAGATAAGCGAACTTTCGTCAGGTGGATCAATGAATGAAGGTGTCGTTGCCACCAGAATGGGTCTTGCCGGAATACCGAATGAAGCTGAGAGTATAATGGTTGCAAGAGATATTGCTTTATGTGAGCTTACAGGCGCACATCTCCACATAGCACATGTAAGCACTTCGCAATCCGTTAGCACCATAAGGGATGCCAAAAAAAGAGGTGTTTCTGTAACCGCTGAAACGGCCCCGCATTATTTTACGCTGACAGAAGATGCCGTTTGCGGATATAATACTAACGCAAAGATGAATCCACCGCTGCGATCCGCAGCTGACAGGGATGCAATAAGAGAAGGGCTTGCCGATGGAACGATTGATGTTATTGCAACAGATCATGCTCCCCATTCCAGCCTTGAAAAAGATGTTGAATTTGACATGGCTGCAAACGGAATTGTCGGTCTTGAAACATCTGTTTCGCTTGGTCTGAAGCTTGTTGAAGAAAGGATTATCAGTCTTACCGTACTGATAGAAAAAATGTCCTCTAATCCGGCGCGTATCCTGCATCTTGACAAGAGTATAAAAAAGGGCAATGTTGCAGATATTACAATTATTGATACAAATTTATCATACACAGTTGATTCAAATTCATTTTTTTCGCTTGGCCGTAACACCCCGTTCAATGAATGGGAAATGAAGGGAAGAGCATGCCTTGCAATGGTTGGCGGAAAAATTGTTTTTGAAAATATGATTTCATAAAGACACTATGGATATAGTTGAGCAGGTTTTTAATATACTTGTGGTTGATGATGAAGAAAGCATGAGAGAACTGCTTGATGTAATGCTGTCAGGGGAGGGATATAACATTACATGTGCCGAAAGCGGAAGCAAGGCAATCTCTTTGCTTGAAAAGAATAATTTTGATCTTCTTCTTTGCGATATCAGGCTGGGAGACATGACAGGCATTGATGTCCTCGAAGCGGCAAAAAAGAAAGATCAACATCCCGTTGTTATAATGATCTCAGCATATGCTTCTACGGAAAAAGCGATTGAAGCCATGAACAGTGGGGCATATGACTATGTTCCGAAACCTTTCAATAATGAAGAGCTTAAGCTTACAATTGCAAATGCTCTTGAATTAAAAACTATCGAACAGGAAAAGAAATTTATTGATAATGAGCTTAAAAAACAGCTTCATTTCGGAAAAATAATCGGAAACAGCCCCGCCATGATGCATGTTTATAACCTGATAAAACAGGTCGCAAAAACTAAAACCAGCGTACTTATTACAGGTGAAAGCGGAACCGGCAAAGAACTTATAGCAAGGGCTATTCATGAAGAAAGCAATCGCTGTAATAAGACTTTTATGGCGATAAACTGTGCCGGCATTCCTGAAACATTAATGGAAAGCGAGCTTTTCGGATATAAAAAAGGGGCTTTTACAGGCGCGGCATTTGATAAAAAAGGCTTATTTGAGCTTGCTGATAAAGGAACTATTTTTCTTGATGAGATAGGTGATCTCAGCATACATCTTCAGGTAAAATTATTAAGGGTTATCCAGGAAAGAGTGTTTAAGCCTGTTGGAGGCATTGAAGATATTGCAGTTGATATCCGGATAATATCTGCAACAAATAAAGATCTTACAAGCGAGGTAATAGAAGAACGTTTCAGAGAGGATCTGTTTTACAGGTTAAATGTTATAGAAATAAAATTGCCTCCCTTAAGAGACAGGAAGAGCGACCTTCGCGCTCTTGCCCAGCATTTTCTTGAAAAATATGCGAATGAAATGGGAAAGAAAGTTACGAAGTTATCTTCATATGCTATAGATCTTTTAAATAAATATGAATTTCCCGGAAATATCCGGGAACTTGAAAACTTAATAGAGAGAAGTGTCGCCATAAGCGATACTAATATTCTTCTTCCTGACAGCCTTTCTATTTCCATGCATAAGCGAAGAAGGTTTGTAGAAGGCGCAAAAGGTAAAAGATTCGATTTAAACGATATTGAAAATGGCGTTTCTCTTGATGCTATACTTGAAGAATTTGAAAGAGCCTATGTTATGAAGGCATTGGAATTTGCAGGCGGTGATAAGGTAAAAGCTGCTGAATTGCTGGGAATAAACTTAAGGTCCATGAGATACCGTTTTGAAAAACACCGCCTTGACAGCAAAGGTGAAGTTTAATAGCATCAGCGGCGGCATATAAAATACCGCCCAACGGAAGATTGTTAGTAGGGCGGGGTTTTACTCCCTGCTAAGACTGCTTTTTACAGCATCGAATACCGCAGCAACTGTTATATTTTTCATGCATGCTGTGTTATCGCATTCTTTTTTTAAGCAGGGGCTGCAATCCATATCGCTTCTTATTACTTTATGCCCTCTTCCGTAAGGGCCTGTTCGTAAGGGAGATGTAGGGCCAAAAAGCGCAACAACTCTGCAGCCCATTGCAGCCGCAATATGCATTGGCCCTGTATCCGTGCAGATAAGGACCGAACATCTTGAATAAAGATAGGCAAGTTCTTTTAGGCTAGTTTTGCCTGCAAGATTTATTATTCCGTCTTTACTGTCAATCTTATTTATAATACCATCAATAACCGGTACATCATGTTTACTTCCCGTAAATATGATACGGCAGGACAAATTCTCTTGCAGCATTGAAGCAAGTTCTGAAAATTTATCTTCTTCCCAGAGCTTCGTTTTCCATTTAGCCATTGGGTTAACAGCTATTATATTTTTATTTTCTATTTGTGATCCAAGCATGCTGTCGGCAAGTATTTTATCCTGTTCGGAAACAGGGATCTCACCTTTAATGTTATCGATATTGCAGCCAAGATATGATGCCACTTTAAGGTAGCGGTCGATTGCATGCTGTTCATAGCTAACAGGAACCGGGGGTTCTTTTAAAAAAATTGAAGCTCCCTCTCTTGACCCGCTCATACCAATCTTTCTTTTTCCCTTTGAAACTGCAGCTAAAATTCCGCTTCTGAAAAGACCTTGCAGATCAATAACAACATCATAAGAAGATAGTCTCAAATCTTTATAAAATTTAATCGCTTCGGAAGAAATTTTGATAAATTTTGAAGCGTTCAGGATATCTTTCTGCCATCTTTTTCTTCCTGATACTATTATACGATTAATAGCCCGGTGTCCCGTTATTACCTGGGAAGCTTCTTCTTCAACCAGCCAGTCTATTTTGGAATCAGGGTAGCATTGTTTTATTGCTTCAAGAAATGGAAGTGCGTGTACAACATCTCCGATAGAGCTTAATTTTATAATTAAAATGTTCTTGATATCTGTCATTTGTTTATATTTTCATAAAAATATCTGAACTGTTCCATCTCTTGCCATACTTCTTCAGGTGTTATGGAAAGCATGCATTTAAAATCCGTCGGACACTCCTGCTTCATACATGGAGCACAGTCAATATTATGTTTTAGTATTCTGGTCTTTGGGCCACGAGGCCCTGTGGCTACGTGATCGGTTGAACCAAAAATTGCAAGAGTTGGAACACCAAGGGCTGCTGCAACATGCATGAGTCCTGAATCATTTGACAGAAAAAAGTTGCATCGGCTGATAATTGCAATTGCTTCTTCAAGAGATGTGGTTCCGCAAAAATCTACCGGGTTGTATCTCATCAAACCGGTCACGATGGAGCCGATATATTGCTCTTTTTTACTGCCCATTATAATTGTTTTTGCACCCCACCTTTGGGCTGCGAGATCTCCTATTTCGGCAAAACGCTCGGGAGGCCACTTTTTTGCGTTTCCGAAAATAGCTCCGGGTGCAAAACCAAGCAGAAAGTCATCCTCATTTATACCGTTTAATTTTAATAGATTATCCGCTTTAGCAAGAACATCTTCTGCTATATGAATAGCAGGGTTCCGGCTTTCGGCCGTATAGCCTAAAGCCTTTAAAATAGACAGGTAATATTCGACCTGGTGAATCTTAAATATTTCATTGGTTCTTTTTATTGCGTGAGTCAGCAATAAGCCACGACCGTCCGAATCGAAGCCGACCCTGTATTTTATTCCGCCCAGATATGCAATTATAGCTGCTTCAAATGCATTCTGAAAAAGAAGAGCAAGATCAAATTGTTTTTCTTTTATTGATTCTATCAGACTTTTGATTTCAGCAAGATCTTTTATAAAGCTGTCATGTTTTTGAAAAATAAGAACGTCGTTTACGGCAGGATGATTTTCAAATAAAGGAGCAACCCAAGGCCTTGCAAGAACGGTAATCCGGGCAGATGGAAAGTTTTCACGTACGGCTTCAAGTGCAGGAAGAGTCATTACAGCATCACCCACCCAGTTTGTCGCGCGAATGAGTATGGTGTTAATATCTGACTTATCAAGTTGTTGTAACAACATCTTTACTCTTCCTCCTTATTAACCGACATGCTTTCTAATATGCCCAATGACTTGTTTTATTGCTCCCTGATGTTTATCAACAAAATTTTTGGAGTTTTTCCCCATTCTGTCACATAAGTCCTTATTTTCAAGAAGTTTTTTTATGTTTTGATAAAGCTCGTTTTCGTTATTAACCTGTCTGCCGCCTTCTTCTTTTAAAATAAGATCGGACATAAGAACAAAATTATGCATATATGGCCCAAAAAGCACCGGCATACCAAAGCTTGCCGGTTCAAGCAGATTATGACCGCCTGAGGCAACCATGCTTCCGCCGACAAAAGCAATTTTACCGATGCCGTATATTCTGCTTAATTCTCCGATAGTGTTTAGAATCAATACCGGATAAGGATTTTTATCATGATCACGATCGGTTTTGAGAATACTATTTAAACCCATCTCCTGCGCCATTTTAAGTATTTTATTTGATTCTTCGATATTTCGTGGAGCAAGAATAAGACGCAGCTTTGGAAACTGAGTAAAAAGCTGCAAAAAAACATTCAAAATTATTTTCTCTTCATCTTTATGAATGCTTCCGGCAACCCATATGTCATCTTCGACAGATAAAGAAAGTTTGTTTAACCAGTTATCGCGTTCCTGCTTCTGCATCGGAAGCCATTGTCTGTCAAATTTAATGTTTCCTGTTGTTAAAATTTTATTTTGATCAATTCCTGTTTCAATAAGCCTTTTTGCGTCATGTTCCGACTGCATCATGCATAATGCAAATTTATTGAAAACCGGTTTGATAATAAAAGAAAATCTTTTGTATGCTTTGAATGTGCGGGGCGAAACACGGCCGTTTACAAGAAAACATTTTACATTTTTTTGTGCAAGGTTATTTAAAAGAGCAGGCCATATATCGGTTTCAACAAGCACAAAAAAATATGGATTAATATGATTTCTTATCCTGTTAATGCTCCACCAGAAATCAATGGGCATGGGTATTATTTTAACTTTCTCATGAAGTTCTTTTTTTGCGATCAAAAGACCTTTTGCCGTTGTTATGGTAAAAACTATTTCTTTGTCAGGATATTCAAGTTTTATCGCTTCAATAAGAGGTATGGCCGATATAACCTCTCCTACGGAAAGCGCATGAATCCATATCCTTTTGTTTTTCGGGTACTCTTTGGGAAGCCTCAGGCCAAGCCTTTGCGCAGCCCTTTTATTTCCTGCGGCTGCGAACAACAGAATAAACGGAACACAGCAAATAATTATAATTGTATATATAAATTGGTATAATAAAATCATTTTATCCGATATTTTCGTAATATAATTTACACACAAACTATTTCTAATTTCAACAATAAATTAGTGCGCTATCTAATCCAGGATAACGGCTTCAACATACCTCATGTCGCTGACATCGACATGTTGTTTTGAGAGAATCTTAAAGATGCACTGCACAGGTGCATATTAGAAAAGGCCTTAAACAAATCATATAATCCGGTATTTATATAAAAAACATCCCGTCCGGCCTTTTCTCTTTTTAAGATATTTATTGGTTCAAGTTGGTTAAGATATCTTTCAGCTACATTGCGGGAAGCGATATTCTTTTCCACCAAATGGTCTATTCTCGTATATACATTTGTAAAAAGTGTTTCTACAAGTTCATGTGAATAAAATTTTGGCAGTTTGTCCTGCATGGATTTGCGGACATTTTCTATGAGTGCTACGATCTCTTTGCTTAAAGCCAGGGTATAACAGGCTGTTTTTTCTATTGCCGTAAGTATAAAGCATATCCATTCTTCCCAGGCGTTCTCAGCAATCGGCTCCTGAAAGTCAAATGTTTAACATTGCATAAAATCATTGGTGTTATAACTTCCCCCAGGCTTTTATCTCGTTGATGTGCAATAACTTTAAATATAAAGGGTTCCCCAAATATACCCCCAGATAGCTTATTTATACCGCCGCATATACACTTCGTCCAGCCCCATAGTAGGCGTCATAAACGTGCTGGAACACCGCCGCTGTTTTTTGATCAAACAGTTCCGGCGTATAGGCTCTTGGCAAGCCCTGGTCAAGCAGTTTCTCAATAGTCACCCGTACCTCGGCACGGGCCTGTTGCCGTTTTCGCCAATCTATCACAAGCTTACCTTCCTTAAGTGTAGCCAACAGCTCTCGGGCCGTGGCTTTTACTTTGTTCCTGTCTGCGTCGCTCATTGCAATTACCGGCTTGGTCAGAATGTCAAAAAGTGCCAGTTCTTCTTCGGTCAATTGCTCGCCCACAGCTCGCTGTTCTTCTTCATTCAGGCTCTGAGCAAAGTCCATTAATTGCCGGAAAAACTCCTCGGCATTGAGGCTGCCTGAGTTATAGGCATCGATCATCTCCTGAAATCGTTCCAGATAATCCATGCGCGTTCGGTTGAGCCGGACCATTGCTATGAGCTTTTGCGAAACTGTGCCTTTGAGTTTTTCATTAAGCGTCCTCTTACGGCCCGTCTTGAATTTATCGGCCAACTTCTCAAAGTCAATTTTGCTCAAATCTACCCATTGTTCGTCACCCCAGCCGGAACTCGCCTCTCGGATGATATAACCTTCCGTTGCTATGGAACGGTCGAGTAGCTCTTCCACTTGTTGCATGACCTGAGAGATGTCCGCCGGTGGTATAAGGGCACGGATCTTTTCGGCAATAACCTGTACCGGATTCACTTGAACGGCAAACTCATGAGCGGAAGGATCGGGCAGCACAGCCTTAAAGAGCCGCTGAACGTTATTGGCCAGATCCAGATAGCGGCGCTTGATTTCCTCGGAGGCTACGAGCGCCTCCACAGCGTCATCAAGCAGCCCAATACGTGCAAACCCGTCCGCAGACTTTATGCCTTCTATGCTCAGCCCATGTTCTTTGCATAATCTGATAGTTTCTTCCAATGCATGCCGCAAAGCCGCCACCAGTGCGGCCTTATCTTCTACCGGTTTCTTGCCGTCGCTCCCTCCAACTCCATAAATGGCAAGTGCTTGCTCCAAATTGCGGAACACCCCCGCATAGTCTACGATCAGGCCGCTTACCTTGCCGGGATAAACCCGATTGGCCCTGGCGATAGTCTGCATAAGAGTGTGGTTACGCATCGGCTTATCAAGGTAGAGGGTCGAACAGCTCGGTACATCAAAGCCGGTCATCCACATGGCGCAGACAAAAACCAGACGGAAAGGGTCGCCAGGGTTCTTGAACTTTGTCTCAAGGTCTTCATCTAACATGCGCTTGCGGTGCGGGCGGATATCCAGTCCCTTCTCGTTCATTTCGGCGATTTCGTTCTGCCCCTGAGAAACGACCACCGCCATATCGGTTCCCCTCATTAGGGTGATGCCTTCTTCGATCTCCCGCCGCACTTCGCTATCGGCTTTGGCAAGCTGAGCCTCCAACGCCACAATCTTCTCGCCCCAGTGCTTCTTCACCTTGTCATACATACGGATGGCTGTAGCCTTGTCTATGCAAACTATCATTGCCTTACCCTGAAAGCCGCGCCCGGTAAAATGCACCACTATGTCTTTGGCGATTGCCTCCAGCCGTTCTTCACGGATGATCAAGTGGTATTCGCGGGCAAATTCCCGCTCCAGCTTCTTTTCCTGCGCCTCATCCAGTTCCGCCTCTTCCAGCAGGCGTTCCATGTCCTCGTTTAGATTATCGTTGATCAGTTGTAATTCGGGAATGCGGTTCTCGTAGTAGAGAGGAACTGTGGCACCATCGGCCACTGACTGCTGGAAGTCATAGATGCTGATATAATCACCGAAAACCTGCCGTGTCTTTTCCTCACCCACGATAAGCGGCGTGCCGGTAAAGGCTATAAA
>JAHIFE010000158.1 GCA_018901125.1 Pseudomonadota bacterium
GCTACCGCATGAAAGAAGTCGTAAAAGAATAAAACAAAGGGGTCGGCCATGTACGAATTACTTCACGGCTGACCCTGTTTTACCCAAACATTTTTAAACCGGGATTTTTATGACATTTTCAGGGCAGGGCTAACACCAGATAACAAATGCGCATATGAGGAACTTTATGCATGTGTCATTAAAAAAGGTCATGATAATTGTGGTTTTTGTGATGAATACCCATGCAATATTATAAATAGTGTGTTCGGTCGGACAATAAATTTCCGATTAAGGGCGCAAAATGTTTGTACTAAGGAAGAAATGGATTTGCTTGATAAAGCCTTTTTTACCAAGAATGAATATTTCGATAAAATAAATGAAAAGCATCGAAGATAATATTTAAGGAAGTTTACAACTGCCAACCTCCGGCTTCACATGGACAGCAGAAGCCGGTGCATTTTAAGCAGTCTCACTTTATGCGGCATATTTTACCCTTTTTGATTTTTATGGTGTAAGCTTCTGCTGCTCAGTGAGCCGGGCCGTTGGGCACAAATTAAAAAAATGTTGGGGGTAATGCAGTTGTCAGGCGGCATTTAAAGGCTGAATTCGATCAAGTTCTTTTTGGAAGCGCTGTTCAGAATCCCACAAATCAAATGCATGCTGGGTATTCAACCAAAATTCCGGTGAATTTCCAAAAAGACGTGACAATCTTAAAGCCATTGAGGGTGTAATTGCCCGTCGCTCTCTTAAAATTTCATTGATGGTTTGTCGAGACACTCCTAAAGCTGATGCCATTGACGTAGCGTTCAGTCCAAAATCCGGCATAAAATCTTCTTTAAGCATTTCGCCGGGATGTGTCGGAGGAATATGTCTTTTTAATGTGTTGGGTATGCTCATATTGGTATCCCTCAATGGTAATCGGTTATTTCGACATCGTATGCATCATTTTCTATAAAGCGGAAACATATCCGCCATTGTTTGTTGATCGATATGGAATATTGGCCCTCTCGATCACCTTCTAACGCATGCAGCCGGTTGCTTGGAGGCACTTTGAGATCGTTGAGGTTTGTCGCATAATTAATATATTCTAAGCGCCTTATGGCTCTTTTTATTAAATCAGGTGGCAACCGTTTCGACTTACCTGTTGTAAAGAGCTGTTGCGTTTCTTTGTCGGCAAAGGTTTTAATCATGGATCATAGTGTAATCTGTCACGTGACAGATGTCAACTATAATTTAAGTTCACCCAACCCGCAGTGCCCAACCAGGCACTCAACACAGTCGGCTTAAAGCGGGGCGAATTGAACATCATTGCAGTTTACATTTTCAGTGACTCTCCGGCAAGCTGTGTCTATCTATTCGCCGCCGGTTAGTTTTGTGTTGGGCGTTAAGGATATTTGTGTGAAACATATGTTTTGAGGCTGACAATTACTGACGGATCGGGAATCTTCTAACTTCAATTGAGCGAAACAGAATGGATTTTGTATCTCATGCGCTTTGGGGTGGAATCGCCTTTGGACGACGCACAAGGAAGGCCTTTCTCACAGCGGCTGGTATATCGCTACTTCCGGACGTTTTGACAGAAGGCTTGTTCGGCGTGCTATATGTACTCAGAATAGGTAACATGCCAGGCTGGGAATATGGCCACCCAAACATCACAGATTATCCCATTTGGGCGCAAAATTTCTACAACTTCACACACAGTGCTATTGTATTCACTATAGCTTTCCTCTTGATCTGGGCGTTTGTGAGGAAGCCAGTCTGGGTTGTTTGTACCTGGGGATTACACATTCTAATCGATATTCCAACTCATTCATTAGATTTGTTTCCAACTCCGTTTCTCTGGCCTATATCCAATTACAAGATAAATGGCATGGGCTGGCACAATCCAATAGTGTTAGGAGCGAACATACTGCTACTACTATGCGCTTACTCGGTGTGGCTGAAAGCAAGAAAAAGGTCTTCGATTCACAAGATAGCTGGGACTAAAAGGGTTAAATAATCTATAATGACGCCCAACAAGGCAAATCAACGCGGACTACCAAAAGCTGCGCCGCTTCGCTCTGCATCTTTTGGCATCCGGTTATTTGAAACGAACCCCGCAGTCAGTTCGCGAGTTAGGCGCAAGTAAAAAGGAAGTAATTGATAAAACATGATCGAAAGAAGTTAATTTTCAGCCAATATGCAACAACAAGAAGCCTTTTTCAAGCAAAATAAAATCATAGTACTATTTA
>JAHIFE010000159.1 GCA_018901125.1 Pseudomonadota bacterium
GACAGCTTCGGTTCTTCGATCGCAACGGATGGAAAGTTACCGGAAGTCAATTTATGTTTATCAAAAGCTTTCTTTGCAGCAGAAAGTATAATATCAGATAGTATATGTTTCATATATTTATTTTTTGCCTTTTCCATATAAGGTTGTACTTATAAATAATATTTATAGGTAAGGGGTTATAGTTTCAAGTTAAAAGAATAAAGTCCTTCATAGCGAATAAACGTTATTCAAAGGTTTTTGTGGTTTGTTTGGCCACTTGATTGTAAATACTCTACCTTTTTATAGTTTAATTCATAGATTTATTCAATTGTTATGTCAAGACAGTTTGGTTCCCGAAAAATGAAAACGAGCTGCAATCGGAACATTATTCTGACAAACGCTATGCCGAGTTTTTTATTGAATTAATGGATAGTTGCACGTTTTTTTATACGCCACGTTTTGGCTTGACATATATGATGATTTGGGATACGCCTATCAATCAAAGAATTAGCTTGGTTAAGATTTAGTCTGGAGTGATAACAATAAGTAATCTGTTATCCGCTGTATGTATGCGGAGAGCTTCAAAACATTAAAGTATAAGGAGCAAAAAATGGTAGGGATAACGTCTTACGGGAGCTACGTTCCCCTTTGGAGAATGGGCGGTAAGGCAATGGGCATGAAGACTGAAAAAGCCATTGCCTGCTTTGATGAGGATAGTTTAACTATGGCAGTAGCGGCCGGGCTAAATTGTCTTAAAGGCTCCGATAGAGCCTCGATTGAAAAAGTTTTTTTTGCCTCAACAACCTTTCCTTATAAGGAAAAACAGGCTGCATCTGTGATAGCTGCTGCCTGTGACCTTCCGCAAGGGGTTGGGACTGTCGATGTTGCAAATTCCCTTAAAGGTGGGACATCCGCGCTTATGTCAGCATTTGACGCTGTGGCTGCAAAAAGTGCTAAAAAAGTAATGGTTACCGCAGCCGATATGCGGATGGGGCTTCCTATGGAGCAACATGAGCGCACATTCGGTGATGGTGCGGCCGCGTTTGTTATAGGTGACACTGATGTTGCTGCCGAAATAGAGGGATCCTATTCGGTCTCATGTGATATGCTTGATATATGGCGCACTCAGGATGATAAATTTGTTAGATTCTGGGAAGCACGTTTCGGGCTAACCGAGGGTTATCTGAAGATTGCTGCTCAGGCAGTTGCGGGTCTTATGAAGAAATGTAATTTGCAGCCTGCCGATTTTTCCAAACTTGTATTTTATACGCCTGATCCTAAAAGCTCGGCAAAGCTGGCTAAAATGCTCGGCTTTGATCCAGGTACCCAGCTTCAGAATCCAATGCTTGATGTGCTTGGCAATACAGGTACGTCTTTTGCTCTTATTCAGCTTGCGGCAGCACTTGATGAGGCCAAGCCAGGCGACAGGATACTTCTTCTCGGTTATGGAGACGGGGCTGATGCCATAGCAATCAAAGTTACTGAACAGATTGATAAGATAAGAAATAAAAATGGTGTAAAAGCACAACTGGATTCCAAAAAAATGATTCCTGCCTATACTACTTATCTGGTATGGCGCGGGCTTCTCAACCCCGAACATGAAAAGATTTATTACTCAAATTACCAGGAAAACACAGCTGTTCCTGCTATTTACCGTGAACGCAGCAGAATATTGACGCTTTGCGGAAGTAAATGCAAGGATTGCGGGGTAATTCAGTTTCCTCCCCAGCGGGTTTGTGTAAAGTGCCATTCCGTAGATCAATATGACGAAGTGAAACTGTCCGATAAAAAGGCCACAATTTTTACTTATTCCATGGATTTTTCAAGCATGGTTGATCAGCCTACCGTTTTGCCCATTATTGATTTTGAGGGCGGCGGAAGAGCGGAAGTCTATATGACTGATAGAGATGTTAAAGAAGTCAAGATTGGTATGGAAGTTGAGATGACCTTCCGGAAGATATTCTTTGATGAGGGAATTTACCATTACTATTGGAAAGCCATGCCTGTGCGGTTTCAGTAATAAAATATATTTAGGGAGGAAAAAATATGGAAGGAATCAGAGATAAGGTCGCGATTGTAGGTATGGGCTGCACCAAGTTTGGAGAGCTCTGGGACAAGAGCCCGGACGACCTGGTGCTTGAATCCTGTATGGAGGCGATTGAAGACGCTGGAATTGATATCAAGGATATACAGGCTGGCTGGCTCGGAACGGTTACTACGGGAAATTCCGGGACTATACTGACCCGTCCTTTGAAATTGGACTATGTGCCTGTTACCCGCGTTGAAAATGTCTGCTGCAGTGGAACCGAAGCATTAAGAAATGCTGCTTACGGAGTGGCATCAGGAGCATATGATATAGTAATAGCTTGCGGAATGGAGAAACTAAAAGACCATAATTCAGGGTTTAACTGGGCG
This sequence comes from Pseudomonadota bacterium, assembly GCA_018901125.1. Taxonomy (GTDB): domain Bacteria; phylum Desulfobacterota; class Desulfobacteria; order Desulfobacterales; family RPRI01; genus RPRI01. The sequence continues at coordinate 2,395 of JAHIFE010000159.1, forward strand.
CGTATGCCACCTGATTACAGCAGGGTAGATGTAAGGACAGCGCCTGCACAGTTCTTTGCCAAATTAGCCACAAGATATTTTCATCATCATGGGCTCAGCCTGGAGGAAGGCAAAACACTGCTCGCTAGAATAGCGGTTAAGAATCATCACAACGGAACGATGAGCCCGAATGCTCATATTAGAAACGAAATAACCATTGAGACAGTATTAAAGTCCCCTATGATAGCATATCCGTTGAGTCTGTACGATGCCTGCGGCATAAGCGATGGTGGATCTGCTGCTATCCTTACAACGCCTGAGATAGCAAAGAGTCTCAAAAAAGATTATGTATTAATAAAAGGGTTTGGGGTAAGCAGCGGCAGCGGTCAACCGTTTCTTACAACTGATTATGACTTTTTGCACATGGAAGAAAATGTCAGAGCAGCCGCGGCCGCTTATAAGGAAGCAGGCATAAAGAATCCCCATGAAGAGATAGATATTGCTGAAGTACATGATTGTTTTACTATTCATGAGCTGTATATTTATGAGGATCTGGGATTAAGTGCCAAGGGAGAAGGGAAAAAAGACGTCGAGGAAGGCCGTTTTGCACTTGACGGAGCTTTGCCGGTTAATACCGATGGCGGTCTTAAATGCTTCGGACATCCTCTTGGAGCAAGCGGAATAAGAATGGTGTATGAGTTATATAATCAGCTTCTGGAGAAAGCCGGTAAAAGGCAGGTAAAAAATGCCAGAATCGCATTAAGCCATAATTTAGGTGGTGTTCCCGGTGCAAACTGTGCTGTAGCTATTTTCGGTCGTAACAATTGATAGACTTGTAAATAGTAATAATATGAGCATGGAAGTAAAAATGCTTCAATGCAATTGCGAAATATAATAAACAAATTAAGTAAACAGGCTTTTTGCAAAGCCGTCATAACAGGGTTTTTAAAGTGTGTGTAAGGAATCTGATACTTTCGTTACTTAAAGGTCGGATTCCTTACAACATTAAACAATAATGCATTGGCCTTCACTGATAACTTGTAATTGGTAACTGATCAACAGTTCTACTTTCAAACTACCGTGATAGCTTTTTAATTACTTGTTGCATATTTTATTTTCAAATGATAAATAGATATTAACTTCCTGCCGGAATTAGATACCGGAACCAACATGGGAAATGCTTTGCCTAAAGCGATTATTGTTTAAGGGATAAGATGTCCTGTCATACTGGGGGAGTAAGGCAGATTTTAAATTCAGACAGAACAACTTCAGAATACATATATATAACTACCGGTATTATAGAAAAATATTCCGGCAAATTCGGCGTAAAAACTCCAAAAAAAACTTGACAGAGCTTCCATGATAAGGATATTAAGGCACGTCTATAGTATTGTCGGAAGGCTTGTGCAATGTTGCCGTATTTTGAATTTAATAGAAAATCCTAAATTAAGCAGTCTGCAATGCTAATATTTATAGATCCTGAATATAACATCATTAAAGTCATAAACTATGCTTAATTGTATACTTTATCTTTTTTTAATGCCCTCAGAAATGCCCATTGCAACTCTGTGGATAAAAATATTTTTCAATATACTGAGCCACTTTCAAAACGTTTCAATTTGGTCAAGGTCAAGGCGGGTTAAAATTTTAACCGCAGGAATACACGGAGTATTTCGAGGATTAAAATTTTCGCCCAACGCAGAGATCGGCCAAAATGGAGCGTGTTGAAACTGGCTCTAATGCATCTTCTTAAAAAGCTTATCGCCAGGTTATGCAAGGGCAGAAATGTTAGAAACAACATTTATTCGGATAGTTATGAATATTTGATTTCATTAATTTCTATGGGCTTTACTTAAATATTCCTGCTAATATATCGAACTGTTCTTTATAAGCATGGGTTGATAGACCCTTTGGTTTAAAAGGTTGGCCACTGTTTCAAGAGCATTGCGTTTCTTACTTGATACTACATAAAGCGCTTATTGCTATGTATAGTATCTGATCGGTCTTTGAATTACTGCTGACGAGCTTTTTGAAGTTTCTCCTTAAGCACCATAAGACTTTTGAGGATATTGACTTGATAGCTCGGAAGTTATTTGCGCCTAATAGCACGATAAAATTTATCCAGAACCTTCTTGCTGAGGCTGTTAATGGATTCAGATCACCTTTTGCTTCTCAATATCAATAATTTTGGTGACGCACTTGTGCCACTTTTGCCATCTTGCTTAGTTAAGGCTATTGAACAATTTCAGTTCTTTCAGAAAAAAATATATAAAATTTGGTGGGTTTTTACTAATCCGTCAAATATGACTCTTTAATATTATTATTTCCTATTTTAATTTTATAATCTTTTGTTTTGAAAAAGTCTGTATGTCGCAGGTGGATAACTTTTAGGATTACGGCTTTTAATAAAGCATTTTAATTTTAGCGAGGCTTTATCTTTAATTTTTGAAAATTGTTGCAAAAGTCGCTACCGGAATTGTGTATGATTGTTTATGGTGGATCTGATTTTGAAGATTCCAATAATATTATGTTTTGGGGGGAGTGAACAATGGTAGAAGATAAGAAAGGCAATATTTGGAAAAAACTTATAACATTTCAACTCAGACACAAGTTTCCGATTTTAGCTGTTGTTGGGCTTATAACAGCTTTTTTTATTTATCAGATTACCTTCAAAGTCAGTATAACCACAGATTTTTTCGAACTTTACCCCCCCAAACATCAGTATATCCAGCTTTATAAACAATACCGCAGCATGTTTGGAACCGCAAATGTAATGAGCATGGTTCTCGAGGTCAAAGATGGGGATATTTATGATTTTGATACTATCAAAAAAATTGATCGCATAACAAAAGAGTTGCTTGCGGTAAAAGGGGTGGACCCCTTGCAGGTGATGTCTCTGACTCATCCCAGATTAAAAAACTTCGGAGTGGGCAGTAATGCCATTAATGTTGGGCCTATATTGAAAGCTTTACCCGAAAGGCCTGAAGAATTAAGGGCTCTTAAAGAAAAGGTTTATAGCAACGAGGGTATCCGTGGCATCTATGTATCCCTGGATGATAAGGCCACATTGATCTATGCCGGGTTCTGGGAAGAGGGCCTGGATCTTAAAAATCTTTTTAAAGAGATTCAGAGAATAAAGTTAGAAACCGAGGATGCCAACCACAAGCTTTATGTTACAGGTTACCCCATGCTTTATGCTTGGATAGCAAGCTATACCCCCAAGCTTTATTCTATCTTTTTGTTTACAACCCTGATTCTATTAGGGATGCTTGTGTATTATTTCAGAACTGTAATAGGGGTAGTGGTGCCCATTATATCCGGTTTAATTAGCGCTGTCTGGGGGCTGGGTTTTGCCGGTATCATGGGTTATAATATTGATCCTCTCATACTTGTTATTCCAATGCTGCTTTCTGCAAGGGCGGTGAGCCATTCGGTACAGTGTCTGGAACGTTATCACCAGGATTACCAGCTTTATGGCGATAAAGAAGTAGCCATTATTAAGTCCTACACATATCTTTATAAGCCGGCGGTTGTTTCTATTGTTACCGACGGCCTTGGTGTTCTTACTATTGTCGTATGTACTATACCTCTTATGCAGAAGCTTGGTATTATCGGGAGTTTCTGGATCATTAGCATTTATATAAGTGTTGTCCTTCTTAATCCCATCCTGGTTACTTTCTTCCCGCCACCAAAAATAAAAGGAAAAGCTTCGCAACCTTTACTTAAAAAAGATGCTACGCATTCTGAAGCCAAAGAGCCTGATACAAGCCGATCCGGTGAGGCTGCCTATCTTGTAGCCTGCAAGTTCTGCACATCTTTTTCTGTTTCCTGGAAAAAGTGGGCCAGTGTAATTTTTATGTTAGTGGTTACTGTTGTCGGAGGAATTGTAGCGACTATTCATATTAAAGTGGGTGATACAAGCGCTGGAAGAGCAATCTTGTATGACGATCACCCCTATAATGTTGCAGCAAGGAAAGTAAACAGCGAATTTATCGGCGCTAATCAAATGGTCGTTGTTGCCGAAGGCAGTAAAAAAGGAGCGATAGGTAATGCTAACGCTATGAAAACCCTTGAAGATATGGCGGTTTACGCTGTTGACAACATATCTGATGCCGGAGGGGCGCTCACAATTGCCGATATGACAAAAATGGTTTTCAAGGTGTTTCATGACGGCTATCCTAAATGGCTTTTGCTGCCGGAAGATCCCAACCACATAGAGCAGGTTTTCCGTCTTGTCGGTGGTTCATCAACCGGTGGAGAAATGGATAAATATATATCAAGAGATTATACCAACGCAACAGTAATAATCTTCTTCCGTGATTACAACAATCAAACCATTAAGAATTCAATTTCTGTTCTTAAGAAGTATATTGAAGAGCATCCGGTGGAACAGGTTACTTTTCGCCTGGCGGGAGGCATACTTGGCATACTTGCAGCAGTAAATGAAGAAGTTGAATATTCCTACTGGGTAAGCATGGCGGCCATATTTTTACTGACATATATCCTTTGCGTCCTGACATATAGATCATTTGTAGCCGGTTTGATTCTTATTTTGCCGCTGGCCTGCTCTCAGGTTTTGTGTGACTGGTTTATGCTGGCCATGAAAATCGATTTAAACATCAGTTCTCTACCAGTAGCCGCTGTAGGAGTAGGAGTAGGAGTTGATTATGGTCTCTATATCTTAAGCCGGCTTGCAGAGGAATACCAGTGGCAGGGAAACTATGAGTCCGCCCTTTTTACGGCCATTAATACCACGGGAAAAGCCGTTATATTTACAGCTACCTCTCTTATTGGAGGAATAGTCCTCTGGATCTTTTCGGATATGAAATTTCAGTCCGAGATGGGAATGCTGCTTTGCTTTCTCATGTTTTTCAACATGCTGGGCGCTCTGATTTTTATACCTGCTATGGTTGCAGTTATCGGGCCGGAAAAAACCATAAGAAAATACAAAGTGGATTAAATCTATAAGGCGATAAAAGGGAGAATATATTATCATGAAGAAAAGGACGCATCTTGCTATTCCAATATTAATATTAACCGCGTTATTATTCCTTCGCCCTGATTCTGTTTTTGCTTCAAAAAAGGGTGGGGTGGGCGCTGCACACATACTTTCAGAATCTTTTGTTAATGCAAAAGAAGGCTGGGCATCTGGACTCAGGGGAACCGTATATCACACCACAGATGGCGGTATGAATTGGGAGCTGCAGAACACAACTACTGATACTCCTTTGTTATCCATATCTTTTTGTAATTCTCAGGTAGGATGGGTTGCTGGTAAATCAGGAGCAATCCTTAATACTGTTGACGGTGGAAATACTTGGAAAAAACAAATTCTGCCTAAAAACAGGCATATTTTTGCTCTAAAAGCTTTAAGCCCTGAAAAATGTTGGGCCGCCGGTGACTGGGGAGCTATCTTCTACACCAAAGATGGTGGGAATACATGGGAGGACAAAACTCTTCCTAATGATTTGATATTATACTGTATTGATTTCCAGGATGAGAATGAAGGCTGGATTGCAGGTGAGTATGGCACTATACTTCATACCACTGATGGGGGCATAAACTGGACTACTCAAACGTCAGACACAATAAACACTCTTTTTAGTATCTCCTTTTCCTCAAACCTGAAGGGTGTGGCCGTTGGTTTGAGCAATACTATCTTAAAAACCGATGATGGTGGAAATAAATGGCAGACTGTTGTAATGGATTTGGGAAGTAAGCAAGATGAACCGAGCTCCCTTTACAGTGTTAAATTGAGGGATAACAAGGGTATCGCGGTCGGCGATAGAGGCTGGATCATCACTAGTACTGATGGAGGTAAAACGTGGGAACAGCTGCCTGTACCACTCAATGTTAGTCTTTTCTGGTTCGCCCAGGTTGAATGGCTGGATGACGGCAAGGCAGTTATTGTGGGAATGCGGTCTTCAGTTACCTTTATAGAGAATGACAAGCTGAAGCTGTTGGGATTTATGCCGGTTGTTGTTCCAGATAAAAAATAAGATTGCGAATATCGAATCGCGAAGTTCAAACGGCAACGTCATTTAATGCAATAGTTTTGTTAAATGGCTGTATGCTATTTGATCCCCGATATTCGCTGTTTGATTTTAAATAGAAAAGGAGGTGAAAAGCAAAGAACAGAGCAGAGGCGTATATCTTTTTAGGAGAAACTTAAATTATTAAGGAGGAAAGATATGAGAAAAAGAAGATGGGGTGAAGCAGGTTTATGTGGTTTTGTCATGCTGGTATTGTTCGGGGTTTTCTCTACAAATGCTGTAGCGGAAATGGCCACAAGTTTCCATGGTTTTTTTGAATCCAATCTTGTTATGCGGGATACAACTGGTATCCAGTACGGATTTTTTGAAGAAGCAGAAGCAGTTCAACAGAGAAACATCTTAAAGTTTGATATTGACATTGAACCTAATATTGAGTGGGGTCCCATAGGTGTGGAAAAAGTCCATTTGACCTTTCGGGGTGCCTATGATTCGATTTTTGACCTTCGTGCAAATGCTTATGACATCATAGATAGTCAGGGTAAATCCAGATTTGATTATGGACTAAGGGATATCAGATTTGAGTCTGATTTAAGGGAAGCTTTTATTGATTTTACTTACAAGGGTAATCTCGGAAGGGGTTTCTTCAGACCTGGAAGGCAGATTGTTTCCTGGGGTGAGGGTCTTCTTGAAACCCTTAATGATGTTATCAACCCGCCGGATAATTCATTCAATTTGTTTTTTCAGAATCCTGATGATGTAAAAACTCCTCTCTGGATGGGCCGTATAAACTACAGCATGCCGCGTTTGCCTGGTTTTGGCTTAAATTTTGATTTGTTGTGGATTCCGGATATCAGGCCTACTCAGTGGGGCCCACTAGACGGTGTTAGGGGCAATACACGTGCCGGATTCCAGGCGCCTTATGTTAGTATTTTACCCTTTGCTGACTTGAAGGGGTTTTCAGTATATGAGCGTGTGCCAACAAATGAGAATGAATACGGTGGAAAAGTATCGGCAGAGATCGGAACAAGATTGAACGTTTCACTACTTTATTTCAGGGATGTTGTAAATGAACCGGGCATGTTACTGTATCTGGCTCAAGGCAGAGCTGAGTTAACGCATAATAAACAGCATGTTTATGGCGGATATTTCAGTTATCAGTTGTTAGCGGGTGGCATGGAAGCTGTTGTCAGAGGCGAGGTATCGCGTTATACGGCTTATCCGATTTCTTTAGCCAGTCCATCAGTCAATTTTGCCACGATGGTGGGTACGACGTTTGTCTATAAACCCGTCACAAAGACTATGCTTGCGGTAGATAAAGACCTGCGATTAAGATGGCTTTCCAAAGATCTGACAAAAGTTTCACTTGAATGGATACATACAACTATAAATGAGTGGGAAAATAGGTTGGATGACGTATACATTGATGGTACAGGTCGTGCTACAGGCAAGGTAGGTGGAGTAACGAAAGATCGCAGAAATATAAGGGAACAAGATTCGTTCTTGCTTCAGATCATGACCTATTGGTGGGCATCAAAGCTTAATCCAACGCTTCTTGTGGCCTACAATCCCGGCCACCATGGAGAAGGCGCCACCTTTATGGTTAAGCCTTCAATAAAATGGTACGTTACCCCCCAGTTTTATACCGATCTCAGACTCCAGGCCTTTTTGGGAGATTCTCAGGCCAGCAATGGCTTTTCTAATGGTATAAAAACAGCCAGTGAGGCAACATTAAGAGTAGGATATGAATGGTAGACGTATGTGCTTTTTAGCATAAGAGGATCATAGCAGCTGTTATTAAAAATGCTGTCAGGCAAGACATGAAATAACAAAAGCTTTGTTTTTTAAAATGCTGTCAGGCAAGACATGAAACAACAAAAGCTTTTTTTGAGTTTTGGAAGGACCAAAGGAGGAAAAAGTTATAATGAAATTAATACGTATTATTAAATGCTTAGGATTATCGTTGCTTTCCATGCTTGTTCTTTTTATAGGGTTTGGAGGTATTTTGCTGGCTGCGGATTTGCCCAAATTAATAGACAAGACCAACTGCAGCCAATATAAGGATCTGCTTGTTCCGCCTTTATACAGGGCGGTTGAAAGAGGCGCCTGGGTTGTTACGCCGGGGACATTAAATTTCAAATATAAACATACAGACAGTTTTCTTGCCGCAAGCGCAAAGAATGCCGGTAAATACGATGTAAGCAAAGAGGGCGATCTTATTGAAAAGAGTACAGGGAAAATTACATTCATTAATTTTTACGGCATGCCTTTTCCGAAAATTGACCGTAATGATCCCAGAGTGGCAGATAAAATTATATGGAATTTCAACTATCAGAGATATCGTTTAACAGGGACAAGAACAGCTATTCATATTGCGTGGATTAATCAAACCGGAGAGGAACGTTTTATAGGTGGATTGGATTCACGCCTTTACATGATGGGGCGACCGCTTGGCACGGAAATAAAAAACCCTGATAAAGTACTTACCTATGAATTTCAAAATACTATGTGGCCGATGAGCGTCAAGGGCACCAATACAATGTCTTACGTTTATGTTGATGAAAGAGATAATTCCAATTTTGCTTATGTGCCTGCCATAAGAAGAATCCGGCAGACTACATCAACGGCTAGATCCGATCCGTATATGGGTTCCGATGCATGGCTGGATATGAATTATATGTGGAGCGGTAAAAACCGTTCCATGAAATGGAAGGTGGTAGGAGAAAAAACGATTCTTGTCAGTTTTACCAGTCCTAATATGATTCCAATGCAGGAATTTTCGGACGGAATGACTCAACCGGTATATCCGTACACAGGCAAACTAATAAAAATGGGTTATGAAGTTCCGGGCTGGAAGGGTGATGCGTGGGCGCCTGCTCCGGGTGTAATTACATATGTTCCAAGAAAAGTATGGGTTGTAGAGCAGACGCCTAAAGATCCGTACTACAACTGGGGATTACATGTAAACTATGTAGATCAGGAGACTTACGTTATATGGTATAAAGAGGTATATGATAAGTCAGGTGCATTCCGGACGTGGGTAAGTCTGATGACGCACTTTAGTGAATCGCCTAGCGGTAACAATAATACAGGTGATTATGATGGGCAGCTCTATGTTGATGAAAAATCCAGGCACGCAACTTGGTCAGGCCGGTTCTCTCATCCTGAAGCATACTTGTACATGCCTGCTTCCAAAATTTCTCCCGGCTTTTTCAGTACGAATAACTTTTTGTTGCTGTCTAAATAACTTTTCTAATAATTAAAAAATATTTTTAACCAGCGGGAAAGAGCTCTTCTTTCCCGCTGGTTTTTTTATTAGCGTATTTGTTTCTATTATTTTCTATTCCGGGCTTATCCGTATGTGGCTTATTGAAGATTTATTGATATTGAAATATCTTCATGTGAATATTCAATAAAGCTTATCAAAATATTTCCTGAATTCTCTATTGTTTTTCTGCGTGCTTTATTGGAAAGTAAACTAATGTTTGTATGACATGCTGTGATACATGAAATGCATTAAAATAATTAATTCTATATTTCGTAGATATACATTGTGTTTTGGTAAAATCATAGATAACATATTTTAACGAATTGATATATTGATATAAATATTTTTATACGGTTTTAGATAATAATAATTGATCTGTGAAATAATTTTCGTTATACAAAGAACGAAACCATCATGGTTGATGATCTTGTGAAAAGTCGAAAATCCATGGTTTTTATTCTGGATCTCATTTGAAATATAATAATAAATCCATGCTTTCGCAGACATGACGATTTTACGACTTTATTACAGGTTTACCAACACAGATGTTAGCTTATTGATGAGGATTTTATTGAAACTGTTTGCAACGCTATCAGGCAAGGCATGAAACAACAAAGGAGAAAAAATTGAAATTTAAAAGATTTACTAAACACATAGGGAGAGCGATTCTCACACTGCTTATTCTTCTTATGGGTATCGGCAGCACATTGCAGGCTGAGGATTTACCTAAGATGATAGACAAGAAAAACTGCGCTCAATACAAAGATCTGCTTATTCCGGCTTTATACAGGGCAGTTGAAAGGGGTGGCTGGGTTGTTACACCAGGGAATATAAACTTTAAATACAAACATATGGATAGTTTTCTTAAGGCTTCAGAAAAGAATGCAGGAAGATTCGACGTAAGCAAAACAGGCGAATTAATAGAAAAGAAAACAGGAAAAATTGCAGAAACCAATTTTTATGGAATGCCTTTTCCCAATATTGATCCTAAAGATCCTAAGATAGCGGATAAGATCATATGGAATTTTAATTACCAGAGATACCGTTATATGGGTTCAAGGCTTTATGTTCCTATTATGTGGATTAACAAAACCGAGGAAGAACGTTACGTCGCCGGGATGGATTCACGCCTTTATATGATGGGAAGACCGCCGGGAACGGAAATAAAAAATCCTGACAAGGTTCTTACATATGAATGTCAAAATGTTCAGGACCCGATGAGCGTTAAGGGCACCAATCAGATGTCTTATGTTTATATTGATCAAAGGGATAATACAAACTATGCATATGTTCCTGCTATAAGAAGAATACGTCAAACAACATCAACGGCAAGATCTGATCCGTATATGGGTTCTGATGCATGGATAGATATGAACTACATGTGGAGCGGTAAAAACAGTTCCATGAAATGGAAGCTGGCAGGAGAAAAAACGATTCTTGCAAGTTTCACCAGCCCCAATATGATTCCTGTAGAAGATTATCCTGATGGCAGAATATCTGTTAAGTATCCGTTCACCGGTAAACGTATTAAATTAGGTTTTGAAGTTCAGGGCTGGAAAGGCGATTCATGGGCTCCTGCACCGGGTACACTTACATATGTCCCAAGAAAGGTATGGGTTGTTGAACAGAGACCTAAAGATCCATATTACAACTGGGGATTGCATGTAAACTATGTTGATCAGGAGACTTATGCTATATGGTATAAGGAGGTATATGACAAATCCGGTGAATTTCGCACATGGGTTAGTTTGCTGGTACACTATAGTGAGTCTCCCAGCGGGAAGAATAATACAGCGGATCATGATGCTCAGTTGTATGTTGACGAAAAATCCCAACACTCATCGTTTTCAGGCCGTGCTGCGCATAAAGACGCATTCTTATACATGCCGGCTTCCCAGATTTCTCCGGGTTTTTTTAGTACAAACAACTTTTTATTATTGTCCAAGTAAGATGGTTTTGTAAAAAAGCTAATTAACATGCCCGGGTTATATTAAACCCCGGCATGAAAATATCATGAGACTGCTTAACCCTTTACGGTGAAAAATTTTCCGGCATCTATTTTGCCGGGAATTCAAATTAGTCTAAAAACTTTCATAAAATTCTTTTATTCGAAGATTCCCACTGTATATGCAGTGGGAATCTTTAGCTTCTGATTCTCTTTTTCAACTCTTTGATAAGGGCCATGCATAACTGGTTTGCATCAGCAACAATGGCTACATCAGCTTTTTTCATCATAGTGGCATTCGGATTTTTATTTACAGCTATAATCAGACCGGCATCACGTATGGCAGCGGTATGCTGGATGGCTCCGCTGACTCCGAAAGAAAACAGGACATTTGGATTAATATGCTTTCCGGCCTGACCAACCAGGAGTTCGGGGTCTGTCCAGTTTGCATAAACCACAGGACGTGTAGCTCCCACTTCTCCGCCAAGAAGTCTGGCCAGATCGAAGAGTTTTTTAAATCTGTTTTTACCGCCCATTCCACGGCCACCACAAACAACCACACCGGCATCCTCAATCCTTTGTCCGCGATGTGGTTTTCTTTGATAATGAACCAGTCTTAATCTTTCTTTAGGCAAATCTTTAGGCAGGGGTATCTTTATAACTTGCCCTTTGCGTTCGTAGTCATGGGGAATTTCCTGGAAAGTTCCGGGGCGAACTGTAGCCATTTGCGGCCGTCTTTCGGGTGTAATAATTTCAGCCAGCAGATTGCCTCCAAAAGCAGGCGCAGTCTGGACGAGAATGCCCTGTTCATTAATATCCAGCCCAACGCAATCAGCGGTCAGACCTGTTCCAAGAAGTTTTGCCAGCCTTGGCGCAAACTCTCTTCCGAAAGAAGTTGCGCCTACCAGAATGATATCCGGCTTATACTCTTTTGCAAGACGCTCCATTAGCCAGACATAATTTTCCATGCTGTATTTTTTTAAAGAAGAGTGTTCAATTACATATACTTTATGAGCCCCATGGGCGATGTATTCTTTTACATACTCATCAAGATTGTGACCAAAGACTACTGCACAAACAGCAGAGCCGGTTTTAACAGCAAGGTCCCCTGCTCTGGACAGAAGCTGCAGGGTAACTCTTGTCTGGAAATAATTCCTGTAATCACCAAAAACCCAAATATCTTGTGCTGTCTGCTTCATTGTTCCTGCCCGTATGCTTTTAAGTCTTTTTGAATTTCCCCACCAATTTTACGGCCAAACTTATCTAAAAGTTCTTCCACAATTTTCTTTGCGGGGCCTTTCATTTCTATGTTCTTCTTCTCAGAGTCCGGAGAATAAACTTTTAATATTCTGGTAGGGGAATCCTTTATCCCGGCGATTTTCAGCTTAAGATCATCTGCATCCAATGTGATGATATCGCATTTGTCGTAAGCATCCTGGAGTCCTGCAAGTGGTACATAACGTGGTTGGTAGTGGCTGGTTGTCACAGTAACCAAACCTGGCAGATCCATTTCCAGAGTTTCAAGAAAATTATCCGATAGACGTTTCATGCGAAGAACATTTTCCTTAAGTTCAAGCCACTCAACATAGGCTGCACCAGGAATTTTGAGTTCTTCGGTAAGCTGCGGGCCAACTTGTGCGGTTTCACTGTCGCTGGTATGGCAGCCGCAAAGCACAATGTCGAAATCAGGGCACTCTTTTTCAATGGCACGAGCAAGGATAAATGATGTCATAAACGTATCGGCTCCTGCCATGCGTTTGTCCGTAAGCAATATGCAGCGATCCGCACCAATGGCTAAGGCTTCTCTAAGCACCTCTTCAGCCATAGGCGGACCCATAGTAATGGCGGTAATATGTCCGCCATGCAGTTCTTTCAGGCGTAATGCCGCTTCAAGAGCATGATGACAGGCCGGATTCATCATGCCTTCCGCTAAATCCCTCTTCAGGGTGCCTGTGCGCGGATCCCAGTTTAGTTCCGATACCATAGGCACCTGTTTTATACATACAATCATTTTTAGCATTTTATTCTCTACGTCGGTTTTGAAAGCAAAGAACGCGCTATTACCATGCGCTGAACTTCGCTGGTTCCTTCATAAATCTCGGTAACTTTGGCATCACGAAAATAGCGTTCCACATCGTATTCTTTACTGTAGCCGTATCCGCCGTGAATTTGTACAGCAAGACCGGTTACACGTGAAGCTGTTGTGCTGCAATATAACTTTGCCATTGCTGCTTCAGCACCGAACGATTTCCCGGCATCTTTAATGGCGCAGGCTCTATACAGAAGTAATCTGGCCGCATCAATTTCAGTTGCCATGTCAGCAAGATAGTTTTGAATTGTCTGGAAAGTACTTAATGGTTTTTTAAACTGCTGCCTTTCTTTTGAGTATTTTAGTGCGTCTTCAAAAGCCGCCTGGGCAATACCCAAAGCCTGAGCTGCAATGCCTATACGGCCGGAATCAAGAGTTGAAAGTCCGATCTTGAGGCCATCGCCTTTGCGCCCGAGCAAATTGCTTTTCGGTACCCGGCAATCCTCGAAAAACAGTGATGAAACAGGATTTGCCCGCATGCCGCACAAGTCCTCTATTTCTCCTACAGAAAAACCCGGTGTGTTTTTTTCTACAATCAGCACGCTGTTTGAACTGCGCTGATTTTCAGAATCGCTGATTGCGAAAATCAGCGCGGAACCGCAGATTCCCCCATTTGTAACAAATATCTTTGTGCCGTTAATTACATAATAATCTCCATCTTCAACTGCCGTAGTTTCAACACCTCCTGCATCAGTACCGGCGTTTGCCTCGGTAAGGCAGAAAGCACCAATGCGCTCGCCGCTTGCCAGTTGCGGTAGAAATTTTTCTTTTTGTTCCCTGGTTCCGAATTGCGCTATAGGATTCGTTCCCACACTGTTATGAACAGTTATGCAAAGCCCCATAGCAGCGCAAACACGTGATATTTCCTCGATAACAATTGCATAACTGATGCTGTCCATCTCAGCGCCACCGTATTCCCGTGGAACCTGAAGGCCAAAAAAATTCAAAGGGCGCATTTTTTCGACTACTTCCCATGGGAAACGCGCTTTCTGATCAATTTCATGCACAATAGGGCCTAGTTCTGTCTCAACAAAATTGCGCACAGTTTTGCGTACAGTTTTATGCTTTGTACAGGGATTGAAATTCAAAACACCCTCCGGTTCTTTTCCCGGTTAAAACCAGGATTGATAACTTAACCTGCTGAAAAATATTGCTGTTTAATAAAAAGTAAATATTCCGAGCCACTTTCAAAACATTTCAGTTTGGTCAAGGTCAAGGCGGGTGAAATATTTAACCACAGGAATACATGTAGTATTTCGAGGATTAAAATTTTCGCCCAACGCAGAGATCGGCCAAAATGGGACGTTTTGAAACTGGCTCTTCCGAAATAACTGATTCCCAATCATTGCTGATGATGCAGGAGAGGCTTGAGTAACTTAAAAGCTGCAAAAAATCAAGAGCACTTTAATAAATTCGAATAGCGAATATCGAACAATGAACAGCGTACTTTAATTTCAACTATTTGCTATTCGTTTTTTGCTCGTTTCTTTTACAAGGCAAATATTAGTATATCGATGCTCTCGAATCCATCATATTTCAACTATCTCGAATTCCTGGAAATGATATTTGCGCTCGGGATATATTACAATTTGTCTTCCTATCATTTTTTCAAGAGAAATAATAAGATGATTTTCCTCAACATGAAGAAGCTCGGCTATTTCCGGATGAACATGCAAAGCAACTTTGGTGCCTGCCATATCAAGAGATTCCCTTTGAATTTCCCTGTAAATATTATAACAAATAGTTTGTTTAGATAAAAGCTTTCCGTCGCCCTCACAGTAGAAGCACGGTTCGCAAAGCGCTTGTATCAAGGGGGACCGGATCCTTTTTCTTGTCATTTGTATCAATCCCATTTCCGAAATAGGAAGAATATTGGTTTTGCTTTTATCTTTAGCCAGAGCCTCCCTGAAAGCGTTAAATACTTTCTCCTGATTCTGCTTTTTTTCCATGTCAATGAAATCAATTATTATTATACCGCCGATATCTCTTAAACGAACCTGGTATGCAATTTCTTTTACCGCTTCAAGATTGGTTTTTAATATGGTTTCTTCCAGATTATGCTTGCCCACATAACGGCCCGTGTTGACATCAATTGCGACAAGAGCTTCAGTGTGCTCTATTACAATATACCCCCCGGATTTTAGCCATATTTTTCTTTTTATGGCTCGGGAAATATCTCCTTCGAGGTTATAAGCATCAAAAATAGGTTCGTAATCTTCATATAATTCTACTGCGCTTTTTAGGCTGGGCATGAAGGTGTCTAGAAAGGAAAGAACTGATTCATAATCCGGACGTGAATCAATAATCATTTTATCCGCTTCGTGCATCAGAAGGTCCCTTGCGGCACGAAGGCATACCGTAAGCTCTTTGTGAAGTAATGAAGGAGCTGCGGCCTTTTTGTTTTTTTCCTGAATATTCCTCCATAAATTAATAAGAAAGCTCATTTCATTTTCAAGAGTCTCTTCATGAATTCCTTCGGCAGCGGTTCTTACAATATATCCGTAATTCTCTTTTCTTAGAGAAATGATCATTTCTTTTAAACGGTTTCTTTCCGTTTCGTTCTCAATACGCCTCGATACGCCTATATGATCCGAATTTGGCATAAGCACTAAAAATCTTCCCGGAAGTGCAGCATAGGAAGTAACCCTGGCTCCTTTGGTTCCAATAGGCGGCTTTGCAACCTGGACAAGCAGTTCCTGGCCTTCGGTAATAAGATCCCCGATCTTTATATCATGATTTTTTTTTGAAAAATGAGTTGGTTCCTGATATAAATTTTCAGTATCGTCTATTTGGACTTCGCCTGAATTAAAAGGGTTAAGTTCATTGAAAACACCCATATTAAGATCATCAACATATATAAAAGCAGCTTGATTAATACCTATATCGATAAAAGCGGCCTGCATTCCAGGTAATACTCTTTGTACCTTTCCTTTATAGATATTTCCCGCAATATCGGAGATGTTTCCTCTTTCAATAAAAAATTCCGAAATAGTTCCGTCTTCAAGAAGAGCTACTCTTGTTTCATGTTCACAGACATTCACAACAATCTTCTTGTACATAATAACCCCTTCTTATCGTAGGTAGTTTCCGAACACGAATATCGGAAATTGCTGTGCGCTTTACAATATACGCTTTAACTGGGAATTTGATGTTCTAATTCCAGAATCATATCATAATACGGATATTTTTACTATACGTGCCGTTTTTAAAATTTTTTCAGAAAGAGTAAATATTTTTTTAATAATCTCGGCGGGTCTTGCCGTTATACCTGATCCTGAGGATAATGCCATTTTAAGTCTTTCAGGAGATATCAGATCAATACTGTTTATAATTTCTTTTAAATCAATCTTTTTTATCACCCCTTTTTTATTTGTGCGCTCAAGAACAGTCTCTGATCCCTTTTCGAATAATTCCAGACAGTTTTTATCAAAACTTCCTGACTGTAATATCACCTCATACAAATGTATTGCAGCCTTAAGTCTTTTGTTTTTAAGATTTTGATCTTCCTCACAGCCCAAAACAGATAATCCTTCGGGAAGCTGTTTGTTCAGCTTTTCAATGATTAAAAATGCTTGGGTGTCAGCCGTTACAGTCAGATATAATGTTTCACAAAGACTTTCAATTCCTATGGGAAGAGTGTCTTCAAAAGATATTTTCGGCATGGGATGAAAACCTTGCGAATAAGCAACTTGAATTCCGCATCTCCTGATTGCCCGCAAAAATATGTTTATCATCTCAAGATGTCCGAAAAATTTAGCCGAATCCTTTTTATAAAAAGTAATCTTAAGCTTCTTAAAGTTTATTGTTTCAGGTTCAATTATTTCAGAATTTACGTTTATTACTTCACCATTGTTTTTGCAATACTTTGGCTCAATACCGTCAAAATCACATACACCGCAACTGTTACAGATATTTCTGCAATCATCAGAAGTTGTTGCAAGTAACGCTTGATCAAATTCACTTATTAAAAATTTCTTTGTAACCCTTACGTCAATATGATCCCAGGCAAGTGGTTCCGATATCGTCCTTTTTCTGAAAAGATAAAAGGCAGGATCAATACCGGCAGTTGATATGGCTTCTTCCCACAGGTCATGCCTGAATTTGTCGCTCCAGCCATCAAATCTGCATCCTTTTTCATAAGCTGTAACAAGCAGGCTGTTAAGCCTTCTGTCACCACGCGCCCATAATCCTTCAAGAAAACTTACTTTAGGATTCTGCCATTTAAAATTGATTCCCGAAACATCAAGTTTGTTTTTAATCAGCCTGATCTTTTCTTCCGATTCTTCCAAAGATATCTGGGGACACCACTGAAAAGGAGTATGAGCCTTTGGGATAAATGTTGAAACACTTACATTAATTGCGCTGCTTTTTCTGATCCTGCTTTTCCGCAGCCTGTAAACAAGCTCTATAAGCTCTTTTATATCATCATCTGTTTCGGTTGGAAGTCCGACCATAAAATAAAGCTTTATAGACTGCCACCCCATACCCAATGCGGTATTAACCGAATGGATAATGTCTTCTTCGTTAATATTTTTATTAATAACATTTCTCAAGCGCTGGCTTCCGGCCTCCGGCGCTATTGTAAAACCTGTTTTCCTTACTTTTTTTACAAGGTTAACAAGTTCAGGGGTTAATGATCCTGCCCGAAGAGATGGGAAAGAAACGGCTATATGTTCCGATTCATAGTTTGCCATCAATTGTTCAAGAAGAGGAGTTAATGAGCAGTAGTCTCCTGTGCTCAAAGATAATAATGAAACATCTTCATATCCGGTTGAGGCAATTGACTTATTGGAAATATTAATAATATTTTCCAAAGACCTTTCACGAACCGGCCTGTATATCATTCCTGCCTGGCAGAATCTGCATCCTCTTGAACAACCTCTTGCAATTTCAATCCGAAGCCGGTCATGAATCGGTTTGGAGTATGGGATTACCGGTTTGTCAGGAAAAGGCGCTTCATTAAGATCGCTTATTATTGTTCGGGTGATTTTGGAATAATCTGAAAATTTAGGAGTTAAAATCTGAAATTTGTTTCCATCATATTTTTCCTCAAAGAAAGAAGGTATATAAACTCCTTCTATTTGAGACCATGCTTTTAAGAGCGAATCTTTATCGTTACCTGAATCTTCTTTCCATTTTATCCAGGCGTTTGACATTTCAACAATTACATTCTCACCGTCTCCTATTACAATGGCATCAAAAATTTTGGATACAGTCTCAGGATTACATGTGCAAGGGCCTCCTGCAATTATAAAAGGATAAGAAATATCCCTTTGACTTGAATAAAAGGGGATATTTGCAAGGTCAAGCATTGTGAGTATATTTGTAAAATTAAGTTCATAAAGGAGGCTGAATCCTATCATATCAAATTTAGCAAGAGGTCTGCGGGTCTCAAGCGAAAAAAGAGGTGTATTTGAAGAGCGAAGATATGCTTCAAAATCAGCAGCGGGAGTAAATACTCTTTCGGCAGCGATATTTTTATGGCTGTTCAAAATATGGTATAAAATCTGAAGCCCAAAATGAGAAGTACCAACTTCATATAAATCAGGAAATGCAAGAGCAACAGAGAACAATAATCCTTTATAATCTTTTTTTACAGTATTTACTTCCGAGCCCAGATAGCGGCTGGGCTGCTCAACTAGCGACAATATATTGTCAATATTATTTATGGCCATATTATTTGTTTAAAAAGCCCCCTCAATTTTTTATTTTTATAAGATAAATTTTCATTTTCAATATAAACATATACATGGAAAAATGGGAAAATGTGCTATATATATTACATTGAATAAATAAAAAAGAAACATCTGTTGATTAATTGTTTATAATTGGATGTTATTATGAAAAAATACAAAATATTATCTCTGTTGAATTCCGAAACTCCGCTTGACAGTATCGTTATTAACGGATGGGTGAGAACAAAGCGGGATTCCTCCTCTTTTTCTTTTATAGAAGTCAACGATGGGTCGTGCTTAAAAAATATTCAGATAATCGCTGAAAATAAACTTAGCAATTACAACGATATTAAAAAACTATCCATAGGCTCGGCAGTGACTGTATACGGAGATCTTGCCGAATCAAAAGGAAGCGGGCAGAAATGGGAAATTCAGGCAAAAAAATTTGATATAATCAGCATAGCTTCCGATTCATACCCTCTACAGAAAAAACGCCATACGGATGAATATTTACGAACAATAGCACATCTAAGGCCTCGCACAAATAAATACGGTGCTGTTTTCCGTATAAGATCGGAGTTGTCTTTTGCCATACACAAATTCTTCCGGGATAAAGGATTTAAATATATTCACACCCCCATTATTACAGGTTCGGACTGTGAAGGTGCAGGCGAGATGTTTAAAGTCACAGCTATAGACCCGGAAAAGGCAATAAAAATAAATGGGCAATCGGATTATTCGCAGGAATTTTTCGGAAAACCTGCAAACCTTACTGTATCGGGCCAGCTGTCCGCAGAAATGTTTGCGCTTGCTCTTGGAGATGTATATACATTCGGGCCCACATTCAGGGCGGAAAACTCAAATACAAGAAGACATGCTGCTGAATTCTGGATGATAGAGCCTGAGATGGTTTTTTGCGATATAAATGATGATATGGATCTTGGCGAACAAACAATAAAATATTTAACAGGTTATGCTCTTAAAGAATGTAAAGAAGATTTGGAATTGTTTGCAACATTTGTTGATAAGGAACTTATTAACAATCTGGAGAATATATGTTCATCGGATTTTATAAGATTGCCATACGAAGAAGCAGTAAAAATATTAAAAGAATCCAAAGAAAAATTCGAATATGAAGTATCTTTCGGCAAAGACCTTCAGGCAGAACATGAAAATTATCTTGCGGGGCAGTATTTTAAAAAACCGGTAATTCTGTATAACTATCCAAAAAGCATAAAACCATTTTATATGAGGGTAAGCGACGATGATAAAACAGTTGCGGCAATGGATATTCTTGTACCCGGCATAGGAGAATTAATAGGCGGCAGCCAGCGCGAAGAACGTCTTGATGTGCTCGAATTGCGAATGGAAGAATGCGGATTGATTAAGGAGAATTACTGGTGGTACCTTGATTCGCGTCGTTTTGGAACTGTTCCGCACAGCGGTTTCGGACTTGGCTTTGAAAGACTTTTAATGCTTGTAACAGGTATTAAAAACATACGCGATGTGATACCTTTTCCGAGAACCCCGGGAAATATTGAATTTTGAGTGACTCGGGAAAACAGTATCAAAACGTAAATCTACCGCAAAGTATTTGAAAATAGTCATACATAATAAGGACCAGTGTTTAATGTGTGGAAGGTTTGCCCAATTTAGTCCTTTAAATATACTTCGGCAAAAATTTAAAATTGATGACGCATCATGTGATTTTACTGCCAGTTATAATGTTGCTCCCACTCAGGAAGTGCTTGTAATTGTAAAACGGGATAATAAAAATTATTTGGAAAAACAACATTGGGGGCTGGTGCCCCATTGGGCAAAGGACGGATCAACCGGTTTTCGCATGATCAATGCCAGAATGGAGACCATCGCAACAAAACCTGCTTTCCGGGAAGCATTTAAAAAGCGTAGGTGCCTTGTTATTGCGGACGGCTTTTATGAGTGGAAAGGAGAAAAAGGCCGAAAGCAACCTTATTTTATTTCCATTACCTCCGGTGAACCGTTCGCCTTTGCCGGTTTATGGGATACATGGAACAAAAAAACAGGCGATAAAGAGACTGCTTATAAATCATGCACAATTATAACAACAACTGCAAGCAAATCAGTTGCTGAGCTTCACGATCGAATGCCTGTAATTTTTCTGCCCAAGTACCAGGAATTGTGGTTGAATCCTGAATTGCAATCTTCAAATGATTTAGAAGCTATATTACATGATGGTATAACAAGTAACATGAAATATTACCAGGTTTCAAAGCAGGTAAACCTGGTAAAAAATAATAACCCTACTTGTGTGGTGCCTTTGATTTTACCATCCTGCCATCGCAATATTTAACCTTCAGGAGTAAAGTGCGCTTATTATTTTATTGCTTTCTTTTAGAGCATCTTTGCAGGAATCTTTGAAAAATTCACGGATGTTTTCCATAAACAGGGTTCCGCTTTCATCCTGACCCGATAAAAGAGCATTTTTGCCTTCATCCATCGCAGAAATAAAAACTTCCAAAACATCTTTAAAGTTTTTGTTCTTATTTATAAGGCTTTTATAAAGATCAAGATCCTGGGCAAAAAGGCGGCCTATCAGATTATAGTTTATCTTAAATACCGGGGTAGAACATGAAAGCACATTGCCGGCATCCATATTCATCTTTTGCAGCGTTCTTGCCATACAAATGGTGGTAAAATGAGTAAGCCCCTGCACAACAGCCATATGCCTGTCGTGAGTTAAAGGGTCCATCGTACACAAAACAGCGCCTTTTGAAGCATATTCATTTTCTATCCATTTTAGCCAACGCTCTCCTTTGCCTGGGCATAATACTATATTCTGTCCTTTTATTGAATCAGTGAAAGGGCCAAATAATGGATGCGTGCCGAGGACATCAGCCTTGGTATTATCTGTCATGCTTATTACTATTTCTTCTTTTAATGAGCACATGTCCATAAGAAGCTGGCCTTCTCGCATAAGAGGGCCAATTTCTTTTGAAATAGAAACGGCGGCAGTAAGAGGAACGCTTAAAACAACTACATTACATTCTTTTGCAACATCAGTATAAGTAATATCGGTGGTTCTTCCTGAAACCAAAACCTTGTGGCCAGCGGCAGAAAAAAAATTATTAAACCACCTGCCCATGCTTCCTGTTCCGCCAATTATGCCAATCGATATTATTTTATTCATCGGATAGCTCTTTGTCTCAATAAATGATCAGCCAGAACAAGGCATACCATTGACTCGCAAACTACATTTATCCGAGGTATAGCTGAAATATCATGACGTCCTGAGATAGATATGGTTCTTTCTTTTTTTGACAAATCAATAGTATTTTGTTCTATGGAAATAGAAGGAATAGGCTTTACTGCAACCCGCATAATGATTTCATCTCCGTTAGATATTCCGGCAAGAATTCCTCCGGCATTATTTGTTAAAAAGCCATCCGGGGTTATAGGATCATTATTTTCCGAACCAAGCAAAGATGAAGCTTTAAAACCGGCCCCGATCTCAATTCCTTTAACAGCGCCGATACTCATCAATGCTTTTGCAAGTTCAGCGTCAAGTTTATCAAAAACCGGCTCTCCAAGCCCTGCCGGAACTCCTCTTGCGACAATTTCAACTATTCCGCCAAGAGAATCCCCCTTGCTTTTTACTTCTTTAACTCTTTTTTCCATTTCTGCAGCGGTATTATTGTCAGGGCAAAAAAACATGTTTTGGGATATAACGTCAAGATTGCGCTCATTTGCCTTGATTCCGCCCAGCTCAATCGTATAAGCACAGATGCTTATATTCTCTTTTTCAAGTAAAGCCTTGGCAACAGCGCCTGCCGCAACTCTTGCAACAGTTTCTCTTGCGGAAGCTCTTCCACCACCTCTCCAGTCCCTTATTCCATACTTGGCATGATAAGATATGTCGCCATGGCCGGGCCTGAAAATATCCGCATATTTTTTATAAGCGTCCGAATGTTGATCCTTGTTTTTAATCATAATCATAACAGAAGTTCCGGTTGTAAATCCATTAAACACCCCGGACATTATGATTGCTTCATCAGGCTCTTTTCTTGCAGTGCTTGCGATTGAGCTGCCAGGCTTTCTCCTGTCCAGCATAGCCTGGATAATTTGTTCATCAAGCGGTATTTGGGAAGGGCACCCGTCAATAACAACACCAACCCCTTTACCGTGCGATTCGCCCCAGGTTGTTATTCTAAATAATGTTCCAAACGAGTTTCCGGACATATTATTATCCCGAGCTTCCAAGCTTTTCAAAAACATCCCAGAAATTTGGAAAAGACTTTTCAACACATTTTTTGTCTTCTATAATTATTCCCGGAGTTCTAAGACCTGCAACTGCGAAACTCATAGCTATTCTGTGATCGTTGTATGTGTCAATATGAGCCCCTGCCGGAGTTCCACCTTTAATAACAAGATCCGATCCTACAGATTTTGCTTCAATTCCTGTTTTTGAAAGTTCATTTATAACAGCCGATAGACGGTCGCTTTCTTTTGCTTTTAAATGTTCAACATTTTTTATAACAGTAGTTCCATTTGCAAAAGCTGCAACTACTGCAAGAGTTGGAACCATATCTGGCATATCGGACATATCCGTTTCAATTCCGACAAGCGATCCGCCCTTAACCGTAATTCCATCGCTTTCAAAATAAACTTTGCATCCCATCTTTTCAAAAAGCCCTGTAAGCTTGAGATCTCCCTGACGCGAATCTTTTGTAATACCTTTAACCTTGATTTCAGAACCGGTAATGGCAGCGGCAGCCCAGAAATATCCTGCCTGTGAACAATCCGGTTCGACCAAAAAAGAACCGGCCCTGTATACTTGTTGTCCGTCTACAGCAAATCCGGTATAGCCATCCCGGGATACATTTACCCCCAGTTTTGCCATAATATCAATCGTCATATCTATATAGGGTTTTGATACAGGCCCTTCCACAACCTTTATCTTTATTCCTTTTTCAGTGTAGGGAGCAATTAAAAGGACTGAAGATAAAAACTGGCTGCTGATGTTACATTTAAGTTCAATATATCCGCCTTTTATTTTTCCACCTTTTATTATTACAGGCGGGCATCCGTTGTTATCAACTGAACGGGCTTCTACTCCCAGGCTGTTTAAACCGTCAAGTAAATCCTGAATCGGGCGCATTGACATACGTTCTGTTCCGGTAAGCGTGTACTCGCCATCACCAAGAGCGGCCACACCGGTTAAAAGACGCATGGATGTTCCGGAATTGGCAAGATAAATCGGTTTATTATATGCCCTAAGAACTCCTTTCGAACCATATACTATTACTTCTTTTTCGAAATCCTCAATTTTAACGCCCATCAGACGCAGAGTTTCCAGCGTTAGAATAGTATCTTCACTTTTAAGACAGTTCTTTAAGTTACAACGTCCATCCGATAATGCCGATGCAATCAAAAGCCTGTGTGTGTAGCTTTTTGAACCTGGCACTTCAATTTCGCATTTATTGACAATTCTGGGAAGTATTTCTATCATATTTATTTATCAGTATTTTAAATTAAAGCATGAAAAACAGCGTTGATCACATATACCATTATCATGATTACCGGGTTTTACTATAAGATGCCTTTAGCCATAGGGTATGATCCAAGGCATTTAAGGTAAAGACAAATTTTATTCATTTTTTTAATTGTTGAAGAAACAACGGGATCATCAATATGTCCTTCAATATCAACAAGGAAAAAATAGCTCCAGTTTTCATGCTTTGTAGGCCTTGACTCAAGTTTGACCATATTTATCCCGGATTCTGCCATAGGTTTTAATATTTTGAACAAAGCCCCGGGAACGTTAGGTGTTACAAATATAATGGAAGTCTTGTCAACCCCCGTTCTTTTTATCACATCTTTTCCTATAACAAGAAAACGTGTAGTATTTCTTGATACATCTTCTATTTTTGATGCAATAACCTTAAGATTATAGATATGAGCTGCCATACTACTTGCAATAGCAGCCGATTTAGGATCATCAGAAGCTCTCCGGGCGGCATTAGCAGTGCTGTCACATTCTACAAGAGATGCTTTAGGAAGGTTTTTCTGAATCCAGTTTCTGCATTGGGGAAATACCTGAGGATGCGAATAGATCACTTTAGCTTTGCTTAAAGAGTCTCCCTTTGCCAAAAGATCATGTGATATCGGGTTGTATAATTCCGCACATATTTTTAAGTCCGATTCAAAGAAAAGATCAAGGGTATAATTAACTGAGCCTTCTATAGAATTTTCAACCGGAACAACTCCGTAAAGACATGAGCCTTTTCCTACCTCCCGGAATATGTCACCAATTGTTGTTTGCGGCATATAACCAACAGAGCGTCCGAAATAACTCATTGCTGCAATATGGGAAAAAGTAGCCTCCGGGCCAAGATAAGCGACCGAATGATGATTTTGGATTTCACGCGCTGCTGCAATTATCTCTGAGAATATATGGCAAAGAGCCTGTTCGCCAAGAGGGCCATTGTTGAGAGCGGTCAATTTTTCGATAATAGCTTTTTCACGTGCTATATCAAGGACTTTGCTCCCTTTTTTAGCCTTAATCTTGCCTATTTCCTTTGCAAGAAGAAGCCTTTCATTTATAAGACCCACAATTTTTTCATCAATTTTATCAATACCGTTTCTTAAATCATCTATTACAGTATCGGAAGAAGCACTTCCTTTATTTATTTTTCCCATAATGTTATTTGTTAATCCGCTTGTTAAGAAATCACTAATGAGTTTATAATTAAAATCTTTAGGCCTCAGTTATTGTTCAAGTATAGATTCGTCTATTTTGTGACCGAAATGCCTTCCACTTTCTTCTATTGCTACCAGTACTTTATCTCCCTTTTTCAGGTTGACAACGGATAGGGGTTTCCCATCCGGACTGGTCAATCTTATAGTCTCTGCATTTTGAAGAATGGTTGTTATTTTTTTGCCGCCCGCCAATGCCTTAATTATCAGTAGAGGACGCTTTTCGATTTTCAGTCTTCCGATTATTCCTGTAGTAATATTGCCTTTATAATCTGCGATATAAACTTGATCTCCGGCGCAAAGTTCGGACAGATATCTGGTTTTTCCGCCCGGCACTCTTGTGTAGGCATGAACTGCACCGGCATTAACTCTGAAAGGCCTCGGAGACACATAAGGGTTTTCAACCGTTTCTGCATGAACCAGAAAAAGAGCGCTGCTGCTGTTTCCTACCAGCATGCCCTGTCCCGGAATCATGGAAGTACAGGTATCAACACATACCCTGTCTCCCATTCCAACAGGTAAGACTTCAATGATTTCAGCATGCTGAAGAGACACCTTATCCGTTTCCGAATTAATCAGAGATAAGGTTTTTTTTAATTCCGCCATATCAACAGAATTAAAAAGTATATGTTTTACACCCTTTTCAAGAATGCCGGAAACTGTGCAGGCTTCCTGATAATTTCGAACCTGAGCGATTACATTGGCTCCTTTTGCTATAAGATTTTCAAGAGGAATTACTGTCCAGTCAGTACATTCCAGGATTACCTTCTTATTTAAACTCAGTTTCACTATTTCATCTTCGTCTTCACCGCTTTTTATTTTATAAAAGACAACATCTTTTCCTGTCTTTAAATCTCCATCTTCTGAAATAGTCTGAATTTTACCGAGTTCTTTGACTTTTTCCGAATATCCTTTCGGAACGAGAACTCCGTCGGCACCGCCCTCAAGTGCGGTAGTAATAATGTCCTTGTTCCACGGGTCAGCTTTTACCCAAATTTTTCGCATTTTTCAATCCAATAATCAAACAATGTAAGTCGGTTTCCGTTATTTGCTTAAATAATGTAAGTTATTAAAAACATTCAAGACAATCTATAAAGATTTATATAAGTTATATTTAATAAGGTCAACAGCAAAAAATTGTCTTTATGTGCCTGCTGAAACATTTTGAAAGTGGCTCGACTATCCAATAATTTTAAGCGCATCCACAACACTCGCATTATCATGAACAATTGATGATATAGCCTGAACCATCTTTGCAGGGTTTTTGTGCTGAAAAACATTGCGCCCGATTGAAACTCCTGCGCCACCTGCTTCCATGGAACCTTTCACCATTTCTAAGATTTCCCTGTCCGAATTCATTTTAGGACCGCCTGCGATTACAACAGGAATTGAGCATCCTTCCACAACCTCTTTGAATGAATCAACCGAACCGGTATAGGATACTTTGACTATATCGGCACCCATTTCATCTCCCACACGGGCGGCATGCTTAATATAATTTACATCAAACTCATCTTTAATTTTTTCTCCTCTCGGGTAGATCATTGCAAGCAGTGGCATGCCCCATGTTTTTGCATCATTGGTCACTGTTCCAAAATCTCTTAGCATATCCTTTTCCGAACCGTTACCAATATTAACATGTATAGAAACAGCATCAGCACCAAGCTTGATTGCTTCTTCAACCGAACAAATAAGAGTTTTTGCATTCGGATTGGGGGAAAGGCTTGTTGAGGCGGAAAGATGAATAATTAGCCCTATATCTCTTCCGCCCCTTCTGTGCCCGGCTCCCACAAGTCCTTTGTGTTCTACAATGGCGTTTGCACCACCGTCTGAAACCATCTGAACCGCGCTTTTCATATCCTTAAGGCCTTCAATAGGTCCAACTGAAATGCCGTGATCCATGGGAACAATAACGGTTTTTCCGGTATTGCGGTTTATAATACGCTCAATCCTGATTTGCTTTCCTATAATTGTCATTTCTTATTTCTCCCGTTTTTATGCAAAAAGGCCGTGAAGTTTACCTCCTCCACGGCCTATAAAACTAAAAAAGCCGTGGGTTTCGGGTTCCACCCATGGCTTTTTGCGTTTAGTATATAATTACCTCAACGCACCACAGGCAGACCGGTGCTATAGTAATAATAAAACTCAAAAAATTTGCCTGTGAATATATTCATAATATGTCCTTGATAAGTTGCTCCTGATAAGTCCTTGTCAAAATTACTTAAATACAGATATTAATTTTCTATATTTTAGAATCGTGTATGTCAAGCACTTTTTTAAAATTGTCAGGAGCAAATGAACTGTCCTGTCTTTTAGCACTTAATTTGTCCAATTTTCCTTATATTTTGGACTTTGTTATATGTTCCTTTTGCAAACAGCTTGAAAAGCTTAACACATTTCTGCTAAGGAAAAACATGGACAAAAAGATGATAAAATTTTCTCCATTAACGAAAAGAAACTTGAGTAACATATTTTGTGAGTCAATGTTGTCTCCAGCTTTATTCAGCGGAGTGACAACTTTTTACGAGTCAAACATCTTTTGGATGGAGGAAAAACATGGGAAAACTGGATGGAAAAGTTGCTGTAATTACTGGTGCCGGCAGAGGTATAGGAAGAGCCGCAGTACAACTTTTTTCCAAAGAAGGGGCTGCGATTGTAGTCAATGATAGAGATGAAGCTGTTGCTGCCAAATCAGCAAAAGACATAGAAGATGCCGGTGGCAAGGTAATGTTTTGTGTTGCCGATATCGTTAATGCTAAAGATGCTCAGAGGCTGATGGATACTGCGGTTGAGAAATTCGGAGGGCTAAATATCCTGGTCAATTGTGCCGGTATCACACGTGATGCCCCGATTCACAAAATGACTGATCAACAGTGGGATATGGCAATAGATGTCAATCTTAAGGGGACCTTCAATTGTATAAGAGCAGCCGCTAAATATATGCGTAAGGAAGGACATAACGGCCGTATTATCAATATCTCCTCAATATCCGGTATAAGAGGGGCAGCCACACAGGCAAATTATGCTTCAGCCAAGGGTGGAATAATATCTCTGACCAAAGTGGTGGCGCACGAATGGGAGCGATTCGGAGTTACCTGTAATTGCATTGCCTATGGTCCTGTTGATACACGGCTCACCAGGGCAAGAGAAGAGCAGAATGAAGAGGTTGCCGGTGAAAAATTGGGCGTTCCCTTAAAAACACGCAAGGAAATGATGGATCGATACGACGGCAGGATTATGTCTCCTGAGGATGCGGCCCATCCAATCTTGTTTTTTGCTCAGGATGAATCATGGTGCATAAATGGTAATTGTCTTCAGGCAGCTCTTGGCGGTTTTTCTTAGAAACTCTTTGTGTTATTGAATTTTGTTTTTTTTTAGTGTAATTTGAATTTAATTGAGCAAGGCAAGCTAACTAAAATCATGTAAATACATATCTGAGGAAATAATGGGCGACGAAGCTATATATGATAAAAATATGAAAGAACCATCCGGTCCGGTTTTGGCAGAACTTACTCCAAATTTTATCCGAAATATTATTGATAATGACCTAAATTCCAATAAGAATAATGGCAGAATCATGACAAGGTTTCCGCCTGAGCCGAACGGTTATCTTCATATAGGACATGCAAAATCAATTTGTTTAAATTTTGGCCTTGCCCAAGAATATAACGGACTTTGCAATCTCAGGTTCGACGATACAAATCCTGCCAAAGAAGAAATTGAGTATGTCGATTCTATAAAAGAAGATGTAAAATGGCTGGGTTTTGACTGGGGAAACAGGCTTTATTATGCCTCGGATTATTTTGAAAAGCTTTATGAATATGCACTATCTCTGATCAAAAAAGAAAAAGCCTATGTATGCAGCTTAAATGCTGAAGAGATAAGAAAATACCGCGGCACACTGAAAGAGCCTGGTATCGAAAGCCCGTACAGAAACCGAAGTATTGAAGAAAATTCCGACTTGTTTGAAAGAATGAAAAAAGGTGAATTTCCAAATGGATCACATGTGCTTCGCGCTAAAATCGACATGTCATCTCCTAATCTGAATATGCGTGATCCTGTGCTGTATCGCATTTTACATGCCGATCATCACCGTACAGGAAGTAATTGGTGTATTTATCCCATGTACGACTTTGCGCATGGTCTTTCCGATTCCATTGAGGGTGTTACGCATTCAATATGTACACTTGAGTTTGAAGATCATCGCCCCCTTTACGACTGGATGCTTGATGAATTAAATGTTTTTCACCCTCAGCAGATCGAATTTGCCCGGCTTAACCTTAATTATACGGTACTGAGTAAAAGAAAGCTTCTTGAGCTTGTAGAGGGCGGGTTTGTTTCCGGATGGGATGATCCAAGGATGCCCAGTATTTCAGGTTTAAGAAGAAGAGGCTATACCCCGGAGGCGATCAGGACTTTTTGCGAGCGCATAGGAGTAGCAAAAAGCAACAGCGTTGTCGATATGGCGCTGCTGGAATTTTGCTTACGTGAAGATTTAAACAAACGTTCTCCACGGGTCATGGGTGTGTTGAATCCGTTAAAAGTTGTTATTGATAATTATCCCGAAGAACTTGTTGAGGAATTTGATGCGATTAATAATCCGGAAGATTCTTCAATGGGAACAAGAAAGATTCCCTTTTCCCGTGAAATTTATATTGAACGGGAAGATTTTCGGGAAGATCCGCCAAAAAAATTCTTCCGTCTTTCCCCGGGGAGGGAAGTTCGCCTTAAAAGTGCATATTATATTACTTGTGTAAATGTTGTTAAAGATGAGAACACAGGTGAAATAACGCAGCTTCATTGTACATACGATCCAAAAACAAGAGGCGGTTCTTCAGAAGACGGGCGAAAAGTTAAAGGTACATTGCACTGGGTTTCGGCTGCACACTGTGTTGAAGCACAAGTACGGTTGTATGACCGCCTTTTTACCAAAGAAAATCCGGCCGATGAAAAAGATGGTCACAATTTCAAAGAATTTATAAATCCAAAATCTCTTGAAATACTTAAATTATGCAAAGTCGAACCCGGTCTTTTAAAGGCACTTCCGGGAAGCATATACCAATTTGAAAGGCTTGGCTATTTCTGCGTTGACAACAAAGAATCATCAGAAAATTTACTTGTATTCAACAGGACAGTCACGCTTCGTGATTCATGGGCTAAAATTGAAAAAAAGCAATGAAGATGGGCTTTTTAAAATCCGTCATTATTTATGTGCTAAATCTGAATGTGAATTATAAGCATATCTCATGCAATGATACGTGAAAATTGCTATTGCTTATAATAGCGCTTGATAGTGGAAATCAGAAAAACTTAATATTTGGACAATGGGAAATAAAACATTAATACCTTCTGTGCTTAAAACTGGCGATACAATCGGAATAGCCGCTCCGGCAAGTCCTTTTGATAGAAACAGGTTTATAAAAGGCATTTCAATGCTTGAATCCATGGGTTTTAATACCTATACTCCTGAAGAAATATATAATGTAAAAGGATATTTGGCTGGGACAGACTATCAGCGGGCTGCAATTATTAATAACCTTTTTTCCGATACAAATATAAAAGCTGTATTTTTCGCAAGAGGTGGATTTGGCTCGATGAAACTTTTGCCATTGCTGGATTATAGCGTTATTTCTAACAATCCTAAAATATTAATAGGATATAGTGATATCAGCGCCCTATTGGCTGCAATTTATAAAAAATGCGGTCTTGTTTCTTTCCATGGTCCAATGCTTACAACACTTGGATATGCTTCCAAAAAAGCAATACGTTCTATGTTATCGGTTTTAACTTCACAATCTGATATTAAGATAAAAATGAATAGAGCCGTTGTTTTAACTCCCGGAAAAGTATCCGGAATTTTACTAGGAGGAAATTTATCTACACTTTGCCATCTTACCGGAACTCCCTATTTGCCGAATTTTAAAGGCCGCATTCTTTTCATAGAAGACAGGCATGAAGCTTTATACAGAATAGACAGAATGCTTACTCATATGAAACTTGCAGGATGTTTCAAGGGTTTGGCAGGTTTGGTGATTGGCTCATTTACGGAGTGCGGTCCGGTGAAAAAAGTTTATGAATTAATACAGGATTTGTTTAAAGAATATGATATTCCTGTTCTTGCCGGGTTAGAAGCCGGACATGGAAAGGAAAATCTTACTATTCCTTTCGGGTTAAAAACTGAACTTGATACAGACAGCAAAACTCTCTCTTTTAAATGGTAATAATGGCTGTATGGAAGAAATAAACAATGCCATGATAGGCGCCCTTTCTGAAGATGTTTTCCCAGGTGCGGTGCTCATAGTTTCGGTAAGGGGCAAAGTAGCTTTTTTTGAAAGGTATGGTTTTGCAAACAAAGTATCGCTCCAAAAAATGACAAAAAATACTGTTTTCGATCTCGCTTCTCTTACAAAGCCGATTGCTACAACTCTCGCCGTTATAAAACTTGTTGAGGAAGGAAGGCTTGAACTTAAAGACAAACTTGGAGAGATTATTCCTCAGTTTAAGAAAACCGAAAAAACCAATATCAGAATAAAAAATCTTCTTTTGCATAATTCAGGTTTACCTGATTATCATCCATATTATTTAATGCTGTCTAATTTTAAGCAAAAGGAGAGGCAAGGTGTTTTAAGAGATCTGCTTGTTAAAGAGCCATTAGTTTCCAAGCAAGGAGAAAAAACTTTATACAGCGACCTCGGTTTTATGGTCTTAAGATGGGTTGTTGAAGATATTTCCGGGTGTCGTCTGGATCATTTTATTGATGAAAAATTATATAAGCCGCTTGGTCTTGAAAATCTTTTTTTTGTTGATCTTGAATCGGAGTCCAAAAAGAGAAAAAATAAAATATTTGCGGCAACGGAATTTTGTTCATGGCGCAATATGCTTATAGATGGTGTTGTGCATGATGAAAATGCTTATGCAATGGGCGGGATAGAAGGCCATGCGGGTCTTTTTGGTACTGCAAGTGATGTTAATCAATTATTATCACATATGCTTTTTTCATTTCACGGATCATCCAAACACTCAATTATTAACCAGGAAGTTATAAAACTTTTTTTTAGCCGCAACAAAGGATCAGACCGGGTTTTGGGTTTTGATACGCCGTCTTTAACAGACTCAAGCAGCGGAAGATATTTTTCATACAACACTATAGGCCATCTTGGTTTTACAGGTACTTCTTTCTGGATGGATCTTGAAAAGGATGTAATCGTAGTGTTGCTTTCAAACCGGATTCATACTACGCGGGATAATATGAAAATAAAAGATTTCAGGCCGATTTTACATGATACTATAATGACAAATCTGAAAGGCAGTGGTTTTATAAGCCATTAGCCGGTTTGAGTGAAAGTTTAAGAATTAATAAAGCGTATGTTTTCTTTTTATAAAAAGCATCAATTTTTTTATAAATTCCCCTTGTAATTAAAGAAGAATTCTGGTAGCTGTTCTCCTGAAATTATAATTGGATTTATCGAAATTGTTTTGATGACTTTAAAGTCCATTCTGTGCAAAGTGGATTGAGGTGTGTTTTCCGTTTGTATGAGCGTTGCACGCAAACAGGTCATTTGAACGTACAATAGTCACATTTCATTCCAAAAAAGACATGTGTGCCTTGCATTTGTGTAATTTTTTTATAAGCCGCCAAAAATTTACTTGTTGCTGCATTATCTGTTTATAATATACTAAAACAACTATCTTTAAATACATCCTTGAGGGAATATGAATCTTTTTACAGACAAAATTTTAGGCGCATTTTCCAGTGACCTTGCCATTGATCTTGGCACTGCAAATACACTCATTTATGTTAAGGGAAAAGGAATTGTTCTGAACGAACCATCTGTCGTTGCTGTTAATAAGGACGATAATACAAAAAGCCGCGTTCTTGCTGTTGGAATGGAGGCAAAAAATATGCTGGGGAGAACACCGGGCAATATTGTTGCCGTCCGTCCTATGCGTGAAGGTGTTATCGCTGATTTTGAAGTTACCGAGGCGATGCTGCGCCATTTTATTCAAAAAGTCCATAACAGAAGAACTTTTGTTCGGCCAAGGATAATTATTGCTGTGCCCTCAGGAATCACACAGGTTGAAAAGCGTGCGGTTAGGGAATCTGCGGAATCTGCGGGAGCACGCGAAGTCTTTCTGATTGAAGAGCCGATGGCGGCTGCAATAGGGGCTGGGTTGCCTATTACTGAGCCTATATGCAATATGGTTATAGATATAGGCGGAGGCACGACCGAAGTCGCAGTTATTTCTCTTGCCGGTATTGTTTATAGCAGGTCAGTCAGAGTGGCAGGTGATAAGATGGATAGTTCAATCATACAATATATAAAAAGAAAATATAACCTGCTGATAGGAGAAAGATCGGCTGAAATAATAAAAACAACAATAGGCAATGCTTATCCTGACTCAGAAAATATTGAAACAATAGAAGTTAAAGGCAGAGATCTTGCTTCAGGAATTCCTAAAATTTTATCTATTGATTCTGAAGAAATACGGCTTGCAATTTCAGAGCAGATTGACGCAATTGTTGAAACGGTAAAGATTGCACTGGAGCATACTCCTCCTGAACTGGCATCAGACATTGTTGACAGGGGAATTATATTAACCGGAGGAGGAGCATTATTAAAAAATCTTGATGTACTATTAAGAGAAGAGACGAGTCTTCCCATTAGAGTCGCAGAGGATCCATTATTGGCGGTAGCCATGGGTGCAGGGAAAGCATTAGACAGTATTGAAATCCTAAAAAAGATCGTATTATCGTAATTTCATGTTTTCAAAAAAAACAATGATAGTAGTCTGTGTAATAATACTTGTGACTGCCAATATCATTGTGCTCTCAGTTTCCAATAAGCATCGTTCTCCACCGTCCTCTCTTGGTCTTATTGCGTTGGTCGCTATATCCCCTTTCCAGAATGCCCTCACCCAGACAATTAATTTTACAAAAAATTTATGGGAGCATTACTTTTTTCTTGTATCAGCGGCTGAGGAAAACGATAGGCTTAAAAAGGAGATGGGGGATATTATTCAAAAGAACAACGAATATCAGGAAGCAGCACTTTCCAATGATAGACTGCGCAGCTTACTTGATTTCCGCCAAAGCTCACCTGCTGAATCTGTTGCTGCTCAAGTGATTTCCATTGATCCTTCCTTATGGCATAAGACATTGATTATTAATAAGGGGAAAGAAAATGGCATTAAAATAGGCCTACCCGTTATTACTCCGGAAGGTATCGTTGGTCAGATAATTGATGCTGCTGACCGTTATTCAAGAATATTATTGATTATAGATCAGAACAGTTCCGTAGATGCTGTTGTGCAAAAGATCAGGGCACGCGGAATTATCAAAGGCGAGTCTTCAGATCAATGCGTCTTTATATATGTTATGCGAAGGCATGAGATAGAAGTAGGGGATTCTGTAATTACTTCAGGACTGGATGGCGTTTTCCCCAAGGGACTCCCTATCGGGAATATTTCAAATATTAACAGGAGAAGTTCAGGTCTTTTTCAGGAAATAAAAGTAACGCCTAATGTTGATTTCAGAAAACTGGAAGAGGTACTTGTTCTAATAAATAAATAGAGCCAATTGCAAAACGCCCCATTTTGGCCGATCTCTGCGTTGGGCGAAAATTTTAATCCTCGAAATACTCCATGTATTCCTGCGGTTAAAATTTTCACCCGCCTTGACCTTGACCAAGCTTAAACGTTTTGAAAGTGGCTCAATAAAATAGAAATTATATAAAACAATAAATGAAGTATTTTTATTACGCATGCTTATGCCTTATATTGGCGCTTATCCAAACAACGATTGTCCGCTATTTCGAGATATTCAGAGGATGTTATGATCTTTTGATAGTGGTTGTAGCGTTTCTCGGTCTTTACCGTAATTTTCGTGAAAGCATCCCTGTTATTTTGTTCGCAGGTTTGTTAATGGATAACCTGTATAACGGTCCTTTCGGTTTATATATGACATCATATATATGGTTATATATATGCATCAGATGGAGCTCGGTATATTTTAATGTAAGAAGCAGTATCTTTTTGATCTTTATAGTTGCAGCAGGAGTTTTGTTTGAAAATTTAATTTTCATAAGCTCGTTTATGATGTTTAATCCCGATTTACTCCTTTCCGAAAATATATCATACAAAATATTTACGCAATTTATATGGGCTCTTCTATCGGGTTATTTTTCTATTATGCTTGTTAAAAAAGTCTATAACGCCTGGTATAAGTTGTTTAGGCTTCAGGCTGTTGAGCAAAACGGACAAGCATTATAACGATATTTCATGCCGGGACGGTTTGGAAATATTAGTTGGTTTTCAGGCGATGGATAATTTTTTAAGAAGTACGAACAACAAATGGTTCAGGCATCGTTTGTCAGTGGTTACTTATTTTGTTACCGCTGCATTCGCTCTGCTTTTTCTGCGTTTATTTTACTTGCAGGTAATAGAAGGTACTGAGTATAGACAACTTTCTGAAAACAACTGCATCCGTTTGCAAAATATAGAATATTCCCGAGGTTTGATTTTCGATCGCAACGGGGTTTTGCTTGTTGATAACAGACCTTCTTTTAATCTAAATGTGGTATTAAGTAACGCTAAGCCCGTTGAGTCGACAATTGGCAAGCTTTCTCAATATACCAATATGCCAGTTGATGGATTGACCTCACAAATTAACGATATAAAAGGCATATCATGCTATAAGCCGTTTTTGTTGAAACAGGACATAGGCAGGGATATCCTTGCTGCTGTAGAAGCCCACAAATATGATCTGCCGGGGATTTCGGTGGATGTTAAACCTAAAAGACATTATATGCTCGGGAATAGTGCTACACATCTTATTGGTTATTTAAGCGAGATAAATGCAAATGAACTAAAAGATAAAAAACATAACGAAAACAGACCTGGTGATTATATCGGCAAGTTTGGAATTGAAAAATCATTTGAAAAATATCTTACAGGCAAGAGGGGAATACGTCATGTTGAGGTAAATGCAGTTGGTCAGGTTATAAGAGTGCTGAAAACTGTTGATGCTGAAGCAGGTGATAATCTTTACCTGACAATCGATGAGCGTATTCAAAGAAAAGCTGAAGAGCTTTTAGAAGGTAAAGCCGGTGCTGTAGTTGCAATGGAACCTTCATCCGGTGAAATTTTGGCATTAGCCAGCAGTCCTACTTTCGATTCTAATATATTTGTATCGGGCATGTCACATGATGAATGGGAAAATCTCATATCGAATCCTAACCGCCCCATAGAAAATAAAGCTATCAAAGGAGCCTATCCCCCGGCCTCTACCTATAAAATAATAACCGCCATTGCAGGTTTGGAAGAAAAAATTATTGATATCAATACATCATTCTACTGCCCTGGTTATCTAACTCATGGCAACCGGAAATACATGTGCTGGAAAAGGGGAGGACATGGCCGGGTTAATGTTGTAAGAGCGCTTGCGGAATC
Organism: Pseudomonadota bacterium; assembly: GCA_018901125.1. Lineage (GTDB taxonomy): Bacteria > Desulfobacterota > Desulfobacteria > Desulfobacterales > RPRI01 > RPRI01. The sequence goes on from JAHIFE010000159.1 coordinate 39,524, forward strand.
TTGTGACGTATTTTTTTATAACGTTGGGCAGAAGCTTGATATTGACAGGCTCGGATGGTATGCCAAATCCAGCGGGCTTGGCTCTCCTACAGGTATTGATTTGGAACAAGAAGGAGCGGGTTTGATTCCATCTACTACATGGAAAAGAAAAAGATTTGGATTTCCATGGACCAGTGGAGAGAATCTTTCAGCGGTTATCGGGCAGGGTTATAATCTCGTCACTCCTATTCAGTTACTGCTTCTGATATCAGAAATAGCCAATGGAGGAGAGAGGATCAAACCTTTGGTTGTAAAAAAAATAATGAGTCCGGAAGGAAAGCTTATTATTGAAAGCAAGCCTGAAAAACTTGGCCGGATTCCTGCTAGCCAAAAAACAATTGATATTATCCGACAAGGGTTATGTGATGCAGTTAATAAAAATTACGGCACAGCCTATCGGTCACGTTTTGGCGGCGAAATTGAGATGTGTGGTAAAACAGGTACTGCACAGGTTGTTAGCAGAAAGCAAGATGAAAGTAACTATGATAAAAAAATAACGGCTTACCTTCATAAATCTCACGCATTGTTTGTTTGTTATGCTCCGTCAAATGATCCAAAAATTGCGATAGCCGTAATTATTGAACATGGCGAGCACGGGGCAAGCTCCGCTGCACCGATCGCAAAAGAGCTTGTTCAAGCTTATTTAAATCCAACAAATGAAGAAAACCAAACTTCATCCAACGAAGCTGTGGATTACAACCCAATTTATGATTAGTGTTTGAAAATAGATAAAGGGCGGTTTTTATGAAAGTATTTGCATTGATTTAAAATAAAAAGAATTGAACGTACATTGAATATAGAATATAGAAGTTCGAAATTCATCAGAGCCAGTTTCAAAACGTCCCATTTTGGCCGATCTCTACGTTGGATGAAAATTTTAATCCTCGAAATACTCCATGTATTCCTGCGGTTAAAATTTTCATCCGCCTTGACCTTGACCAAACTGAAACGTTTTGAAAGTGGCTCATCAATATTCGTTATCCAACAGGATTATTTGCTGCAAAATGATTGACCGCAGACTTGTTCAAAATTTTGACTGGAAATTACTCGGCCTTACCCTTATTCTTTCTTTAGTAGGGGCTATGACACTATACAGCGCTGTAACTTCAGGAAAATCAACCATACACGATGTTCTTTTTTATAAACAAATCATATGGTACACTGTAGGCATTGTGCTCATGATTTTTTCTTTTTTGTTTAATTATAAAGCGATAGACAGGTGGGCTTTTATAATATATGGATTTTGCGTTCTACTTCTTCTGCTTGTTTTGTTTTTTGGAAAATATGCAGGAGGCTCAAGGCGTTGGCTGATAATAGGACCAATAACATTTCAACCGTCCGAATTTGCCAAACTTGCCGTTATTTTTGTTCTTGCCAGGTATTATTCTAAAACCGCTAGCACTAATGGATTGTGCCTGAGTGAATTAATAGTCCCTGTGATATTATGCATGATTCCTTTTGTTTTAATTGTGCTGCAACCAGATTTGGGGACAGCGATGCTTATTCTCTTAATAGCAGCATCCATGTCGTTATTTGTAAAAATTGAAAAGAAAGCTTTTGTTTTTATCATAGCGAGCATAAGCGTCGCAATTCCAACGATTTGGTTTTTTCTAAGAGATTATCAGAAAAAAAGGATTATTACTTTTTTAAACCCCGAGCACGATCCTCTTGGTGCAGGATATCATATCATTCAGTCAAAAATTGCAATCGGTTCAGGAATGATATCAGGCAAGGGGTTTCTCAAGGGAACTCAAAGCGCCCTGTCTTTTTTGCCTGAACAGCAAACAGATTTTATTTTTTCCGTATTTGCTGAGGAATGGGGATTTATAGGCTGTTTGATTTTACTCCTTGTTTTTTTTATGTTTATTGCAAGGTGCTTAAAAATATCGTATGGCAGCAGAAATCCTTTTGGAGCCATTTTGTCTTTCGGAATTACTGCTATGATTTTGTGGCACATTGTTGTAAATATGGGAATGGCTATGGGTTTGATGCCGGTTGTTGGTGTAACATTACCTTTCATCAGTTACGGCGGATCATCTATTATAATTATACTTACCAGCATAGGCATCATGCTGAATATCAGCATGAGAAGGTTTTTATTCGATTAATTTGGAGCCAGTTTCAAAACGCCCTATTTTGGCCGATCTCTGCGTTGGGCTCAAATTTCAATCCTCGAAATACCCAATGTATTCCTGTGGTTGAAATTTTCTCCAGCCTTGAGCTTGACCAAACTGAAACGTTTTGAAAGTGGCTCTTTGTTTTGATTACCAAATACCAAAGATAGATATTAGCAAGGAAAAAATGAATTTATAACAGATAAAATATTTACAAAAAACCTTTGACAAGTTGTTGATACTGGTGTTATAGAGCGCCAGATTTAACAATATTGAAAAAAGGTGCGATTCAGACGGCAAAGCAAAAAACATCATAAGCTAAGCGGGCTGATTGTAAGTAATTGAATATATTTTTTCGGATACTGTATTATATGATACATAATGTTAAATCGGTTACACTCTAATGCTTAGCGGGAAAGAGTTGGACTTTTTAATCCGTTAGATTTTATTTAATAAATTGTTTGGCCGTTGTAAAATATCATTTTATTCACGTTGGTATTTTTGCAATAAATAAATTTACAATGCTTCAAATCAGATAGGGCATTGGAATTTAAACTTGCAGAAGGTACGTTCGTTAAGTGCTGTGAAATATACCATAGCAGAAATGAATGTTTTCAAGGGTCGTTTTATATCAAATTGTTTGTTATGGAGGCTGCAATATGATTAATGTTGATATATCTGTTATTACGCAGATCGTCAATTTTCTCTTTATTATTTGGGCAATGAATATAGTATTATACAAACCTATTCGAAAAATCCTTATAGAGAGAAAAGAAAAAATAAACGGCCTAGAGCAAGGTATTGATAAAATAAACAAAAGTATTCAGGAAAAAGAAGATTCTTATGCTTTGGGAATTAAAAATGCAAGATCAGAAGGACAGAAAGAGAAAGAAGCCTTATTGTCCGTCGCGCAGAATGAAGAGCAACAATTGATTGATAAAATAAACAAAAAAGCCCAGGAAGATCTTGCCCAGATGCGTGGGAAAATCGTCAAGGATACCGAAAGCGTCAGAAAATTATTGCTTAATGAAGTTGATGCCTGTGCTGATGCCGTTTGTCAAAAAATTCTGGGGAGGGTTGTTTAATGAAAATTCCTTTTGTCAAACATAAGAGCTGTATATTTATAGTATTCTTTTTGTTTTTTCTTTTGTTCTTTTCTGCAGGTATCGGCCTTTGCTCATCAGGTGGTGAGGGCGGCGGTCATAAAGTGGTTTGGTTACCTACCGATACATATCGTGTTATGAATTTTGCGGCATTGGCCATCGGTCTTTTCCTTTTGCTGAGAAAACCGGCTGCAAACGCTCTTAGCGATCGAATTAAAGGCATAAAAGAGCAGTTAAGCGAACTGGAAGCACAGAAATCTGATGCAGAAAAAAATATGCTGCAATGTAACGACAGAGTAGTCAAGCTTGATAAAGAATCTGAAAAAATAATTGCTGAATATTTAAAACAGGGTGAAGAAGCAAAAGTAAGAATACTTGAAGCTGCAAACTCTTCAGTTGTAAAACTAGAGGAGCAGGCCAGCCGGAACATCGAACATGAATTTAAGCAGGCACGATTAAAGTTGCAGGAAGAGGTAATTATAAACGCTTTGGAAAAAGCTGAAGAAAAAATAAAAAGTAAAATTACCGCAAAAGACCAAGAATTACTAGTAAATGAATATTTAGAGAAGGTGGTGGCATAGTGAAAAATTTAGCTATATCAAGGCGTTATGCTAAGGCACTTCTTCTTATCGGCAAAGAGGACGGGAATGCTGAAGTTTACAGAAATGAGCTGGATGAGTTAACCAGAATGATTGTAAAAGAAAAAGGCCTTGAACAGGCGCTCACAAACCCGCTATATGATGCCGCAGCACGCAAAAAAGTTTTACAAATTATAATTGAAAAAATGAAACTTTCGAAAGCAATGAGATCATTCCTTCTTCTGTTATTTGATAAAGGTCGAATAGGGTTTATAATTACTATTAACGAATTTTATCAGAAACTGGCTGATGAACTTAAAAACGTTGCAAGAGCCAGTCTGGTTTCGGCTACAGAACTTAAATCCGAAACCGTAGAAAAGATCCGTAATACTCTGTCAAAAATGACAGGTAAAGTTATTGTTCTGGATGTCAGAGTAGATTCCGGTCTTATTGGTGGTGTGGTTTCCAGAATAGGTGATCTTGTTTTGGATGGTAGCATCAAAACACAATTGCTCAACATGAGAGAATCTTTAAAAAGGGGTGAGAGTGTATAATGGAATTAAGAGCTGAAGAAATAAGTCAGATAATTAAAGGTCAGATTGCTGATTATGACAAGAAAGTAGAGTTGAGCGAAACCGGTGTTGTCTTGTCAGTTGGTGATGGTATTGCCAGGGTATACGGACTAGAAAAAGCGATGTCTTTGGAATTGGTTGAATTCCCTGGTGGAATCTTGGGTCTGGTGCTTAACCTTGAAGAAGATAACGTGGGTATCGCCGTTATGGGCGAAGTTACCCATATTAAAGAAGGTGATGTTGTTAAACGCACAGGCCGTATTGCTCAGGTTCCGGTTGGTGAACCGGTTCTGGGGCGTGTTGTGTCTGCTGTCGGTGAACCTATTGATGGTAAAGGCCCGATAGATGCTAAAGAGTTCAGAAGAGTTGAAATGGTGGCACCTGGTGTTATCGCCAGAAAAAGCGTTCATGAGTCAATGCTGACAGGTCTTAAAGCAATTGATGCTATGACTCCGGTTGGCCGTGGTCAGCGTGAACTTATTATTGGCGACCGCCAGATTGGAAAAACTGCTATAGCGATAGATTCTATTCTGAGCCAGAAAGGGCAGAATGTTTATTGTATTTATGTTGCTTGCGGCCAGAAAAAATCGACAGTTGCCCAGGTTGTCTCCGTTCTGGAAAAACACGGCGCGATGGAATATACGACGGTTGTAGCAGCTTGTGCAAGCGATCCTGCAACATTACAGTATGTGGCACCCTATGCAGGTTGTGCTATGGTGGAATATTTCCGTGATAAAGGTCAGCATGCATTAATTATTTATGACGATCTTTCAAAGCAGGCTGCTGCTTATCGTCAGGTTTCACTTCTTTTGAGACGTCCGCCAGGACGAGAAGCTTATCCTGGAGATATTTTTTATAACCATTCCAGACTCCTTGAACGTTCATGCAAGTTAAATGATGAACTTGGTGCAGGTTCACTTACTGCCTTACCAATTATAGAAACTCAGGCAGGTGACGTTTCCGCTTATATTCCAACAAATGTTATATCAATTACTGACGGGCAGATATATCTTGAGCCGAGTCTTTTCTTTGCTGGAGTTAGACCGGCAATAAATGTTGGTCTTTCGGTATCAAGAGTTGGAGGAGCTGCTCAGGTCAAAGCCATGAAGCAGGTTGCCGGAAGCCTAAGGCTGGATCTTGCCCAGTATCGTGAACTTGAAGCTTTTGCTGCTTTTGGAAGTGATCTTGATAAAGCTACACAAAGACAGCTTACACGAGGGGCGCGGCTTGTTGAAATATTAAAGCAGCCACAATATAAACCTCTTTCTATGGAAAAACAGGTAACAATTCTTTATGCCGGAACCAGAGGTTTTCTTGATAATTATCCGATAAATGTTCTTGCTAAATATGAGGCCGGTCTATTTGCTTTTATTTCAGATAGATATCCTCAAATATTCACAGAGCTTGCCGATAAAAAAGCCATAAGTGATGAGCTTGATAAGATTATGACCGAAGCTCTTAAAGCTTATGATGAAGAATTTAAAGATACAATAAAATAAAGCAAACCGGAATTTTATAAATAATCTGTTTTGCGTGATATATAAAGGTTGACTTAAATGGCAACATTAAAAGATGTCCAAATAAAAATAGGCGCGGTAAAGAAGACTAAGCAGATAACAAAAGCTATGAATATGGTTGCTGCTTCAAGACTTAGAGGTGCTCAAACCAGTATGACCGGTTTCAGGCCATATGCAAGCAAATTTGCAGAAGTTTTGGGAAGTCTTGCCGAACGTGGTGGCAGTGGAGCAGCTCCATTACTTGCCATACGTGAAAAGATTTCAAAAATAAATATCGTTCTTTGTACTTCGGACAGAGGTTTGTGCGGTGGATTTAATGCAAACCTTATTGGAAAAGCGGAATCATTCGCTAAAGAAAAAGCAGCTTCGGATATCAAGGTTTCTTTTACTAACTATGGTAAAAAAGGGAGAGACTGGGTAAGAAAAAGTGATTATGAAATTGAAAGTGAATACATCGGAGTTGTAGGAGGAAAATTCGGATTTAATGTTTCTGTTAATGCAGGAAGAAAGCTTATAGATGGATTTTTAAACGGAGAATATGATGAAGTCTACGTAGTCTATTCTGAATTTGTAAGTGCGGCCAGACAGATCCCGGTAATCAAGCAGCTTCTTCCGATACCGCCTCTTGAAATAATTGAAAAGAGCGAAGATGAAACCAAACAATATCTTCCTGAGCATATATGTGAGCCGTCCCCAGCTGAACTGCTGAACGAAATGCTCCCAAAAAATGTGTATGTTCAGATTTACAGCGCTCTTTTAGAAACATCAACAAGTGAACATGCTGCAAGAATGGCTGCAATGAACAATGCAACCAAGGCATGCAATGACATTATTGAGAGTCTTACTCTGGCTTACAATAAGGCCCGGCAGTCTGCTATCACCTCGGATCTCATGGATATTGTAGGCGGAGCAGAAGCGCTTAAAGGGTAAGAACTGAATATACCGTGTATAGTTTAGTTTATAGGAGGTCTATAGATGGGAGAAAATTTAGGTAAAATAAAGCAAGTTATGGGACCTGTTGTTGACGTTGGGTTCGAAGAAGGTAAGCTTCCGAATATACTTACCGCACTTCTGATTTCAAATCCATCAATCAATGATGAACCGGATAATCTTGTTGTAGAAGTTGCACAGCATCTTGGAGATAATGTTGTACGTTGTATTGCCATGGATGTAACAGATGGTCTGGTACGAGGTATGCCGGTTAAAGACACGGGAAACCCGATCATGGTACCTGTTGGTCCGGCTGGTCTTGGGAGAGTATTAAATGTTGTCGGACGTCCGGTTGATGGGCTTGGGCCTGTAAGCCAGGAAAAGATGATGCCGATTCACAGGTTAGCACCAAAATTCACAGAACAGGATACAACGGTTCGTGTTCTTGAAACGGGTGTAAAAGTTATTGATCTGCTTGTACCGTTTCCCAGAGGCGGAAAAATGGGAATGTTTGGTGGTGCTGGTGTTGGCAAAACAGTTATCATGATGGAAATGGTTCATAACATTGCTATGCAGCACGGCGGTATATCAGTATTTGCCGGAGTAGGTGAAAGAACACGTGAAGGAAATGACTTGTATCATGAAATGAAGGATTCAGGCGTTCTTCCTAAAGCCGCACTTATTTATGGCCAGATGACTGAACCGCCCGGAGCAAGAGCAAGGGTTGCACTAACAGCTCTGACTGCTGCCGAGTATTATCGTGATATTGAAGGTCAGGACGTTCTCATATTTATTGATAATATATTCCGTTTTACTCAGGCTGGTTCCGAGGTTTCGGCTCTCCTGGGTCGTATGCCGTCTGCTGTTGGTTATCAGCCAACTCTTGCTGTTGACCTTGGTGAACTTCAGGAACGTATTACATCTACAGATAAGGGTTCAATTACGGCTGTACAATGTGTTTATGTTCCGGCTGATGACTTGACAGACCCTGCGCCTGCAACAACTTTTGCTCATTTGGATGGAACAGTTGTTTTATCTCGGCAAATTGCAGAGCTTGGAATTTATCCGGCTGTTGATCCGCTTGATTCAACATCAAGAATTCTGGATGCTTCTTATATCGGTGAAGAACATTATGGCGTTTCGCGTACAGTTCAGCAGATTCTTCAAAAATACAAAGAGCTTCAGGATATTATAGCAATTCTTGGTATAGAAGAGTTATCTGATGAAGATAGAGTTATAGTTGGCAGGGCTAGAAAAATTCAAAGATATTTATCCCAGCCGTTTCATGTTGCAGAAACTTTTACAGGCATGCCGGGTAAATATGTAAAAATTGAAGACACTGTTAGGGGCTTTAAGGAAATATGTGAAGGCAAGCATGATGATCTTCCCGAACGAGCCTTCTATATGGTCGGTAGTATTGAAGAGGCCAGAGAAAAGGCTAAGAAAATGGCCGAAGAACAGTAATATGTGAGGATAACTTATATGGCCGGAAACATAAAATTAGAAGTTGTTACCCCGGAAAAATCCGTAGTTAGCGAAGAAGCACAGATTGTTATGGCGCCTGGTACAATGGGAGAATTTGGAGTTCTTGTTGGCCACACCCCCTTTTTTACCACACTAAAAATGGGAATAATTAAGTATAAGGATGTAAAAGGTGAAGAAAGGTGCGTCTTTGTTACAGAAGGTTTTGCGGAAGCTTTGCCTGACAAAGTAACCGTGCTTGCTGAAACTGCGGAAAGAAGGCGTGATATAGATATAGAAAGGGCAAAAGCCGCCTTAAAACGTGCTGAAGAACGTTTGGCAAAAGAAAGTGGCAAACAGGATATGGACTTTATGAGAGCTAAAGTAGCCTTGGATAGGGCTTTACACCGCATCCAGCTCGCTGCAACAAGACGGCAGTAAGTTTAACATTTATTATTTAACACGAAAAATATAAAATTCTGATGGCATGTTATAAAGCCATCAATAAAGATTACAAAAAAGGGCAGCCATGTATTAATGGTGTGCCCTTTTTTGGTTTTAAGATATCTTAGTAATAGTTTTATAGCATTGAATAATGTCCAGAATCTCGCCGGATTATCCGTTATTTTGTTCAAAGATTTTCATAAAATCGGTTAAAGCTTTAACACCCTCTAAAGTTGTAGCATTATAAATGGATGCGCGGCACCCACCTACGGAACGATGCCCCTTTAAACCCCCCAGGCCGTTTTTAGTTGCTTCCTGAATGAATTTGCCTTCAAGCTCTTCGCTTGGGAGTCGAAAAGTTATATTCATCAAAGATCTACTGTCCGGTGTTGCTGTTCCTTTATAAAAATTGCCGGAATCAAAAATATCATATAAAAGCTTGGCTTTTTCTTTATTAATTACTTCAATTTTATCAAGTCCTCCTATAGTTTCTTCCAGCCATTTTAAGACAAGCTGAATAATGTATATGGAAAAGCAGGGAGGAGTATTATAAAGTGAATTGGAAGAAGAAAATGTAGTATATTTAAGCATTGACGGAAGATTGTCTGGAACGAGTTTGAGCATATCTTCACGTATAATTACCATGCATACTCCGGCAGGACCTATATTTTTTTGCGCCCCTGCGTAGATTATCCCAAAAGGTTTAGGATCAAAAGGTCTGCTCATGATATCGGAAGACATATCGGCGACTATAGGTACACCTTTCGTGTCCGGGAATTCAGACCATTGAGTTCCTTTTATTGTATTGTTTGATGTAATATGAACATAAACAGACTCAGCATTATACTTTGCATCATATGGAATATAAGAGAAATTTTTATCTTTGGAAGATGCCACAATATTTATGTTTTTACCAAGTACCTGTGCTTCTTTAATAGCTTTTGTAGACCATGTGCCTGTCTCAACATAATCGGCTGATTTGCCGTCAGGAAGACAATTCATAGGTACCATTGCAAACTGAAGGCTTGCGCCTCCCTGAAGAAAAAGGACATTATAACTTTCATCAAGCCGTAAAAGTCTTTTTGTCCGGGCAACTGCATCATTGATGATTTCATCAAAAGGTTTCGATCTGTGGCTTATTTCTGTTATTGACATTCCTGTGCCAGCAAAATTTAAAAAGGATTCTTTTGCTTCTTCAAGTACACTTAGTGGCAAAGCAGCAGGCCCAGCATTAAAATTATAAATCCTGTTATATTTCATAAACCACCTCCAGTTAATTGTTCCTATCTTGTAACTAAAATTATTTAGATCTTGTTATTGACCAGAATAAATATTTCATGTCAACTATAATTTTATGCTATCGATTTAACTGAGCCGCCCGGCTTTTTGGGTCGGCACAAGTAAGTGCTATACGATCAGTAAAGGTATTTGTGGAGTTGGAGACCCCTATACGTGAATTCCGTATTTAACAGAGAGAGAAAAAGCGGTCAATCTGTTTGTTGACAGCAGCTATAAGCTTATAAGCCATTTATTTGTTTTATTTTGACAAAATATTGAGATAATGTGTTACTGCTTTTATAAAATAGCGGCATTAAAAAATTGAAATAAAACATGGATACAGGAGCTGTGGGTAAAAATGAAGTATTTCCTTTGTGTTATTGGAATGGTTATGATTATAGAAGGACTTCCGTATTTTGCGTTTCCTGAAAAAATGAAACGCTGGATAATAAAAATTTTTGAAATGGACGATAGCGCCTTAAGGTGGATGGGCTTGTTTTTTATGGCTATCGGCTTTCTGCTTGTTTTTATCGGGAGGCAATAGGCGTGTTTTTACTCTCCGATTATGATTATGAACTTTCTGAGGACCAAATAGCCCAAAAACCGGCATCTTGCAGGGATGCTTCCAGGCTTATGGTTTTGGATAAAAACACCGGAAGTACTTCACATAGTAAATTTTTTGAAATTTATAATTTTATTTCACCAAAAGATATTATCGTAATCAACAACACAAAGGTAATTCCAGGCAGGTTATTCGGAAAAAAAGAAACCGGCGGCAAAGCGGAAATTCTTATTCTGGATTTTGCGGGCGGAATCAGAGAACAGGATAAAACCGGGAATTTTATTTGCGAATGCCTTGTGAAAACTTCCAAACCTGCCAAACAAGGCTCGTTAATTTTATTTGAAGAAAATCTCACAGCCAAGGTGCTAAATGATGTCAAAGATGGAATTTGTCTGCTTAAATTTTCGTCTTCCGAAAACTTTGAAGAAATTCTTCTCAGAATCGGGAAGATGCCGCTTCCGCCATATATAAAGCGGGATAAAGACAATATTGAATCTCTGGATGATAAAACATCCTATCAGACTGTATATGCGTCATATAACGGTGCTGTTGCCGCGCCTACGGCAGGTCTTCATTTCACAAGTGAACTTCTTGAAAAAATTAAAGCAAAAGGCGTCAAAACAGCAGAAATAACCCTGCATGTCGGTTATGGAACTTTTCTTCCTGTTAGGGCTTTCGATATAAGGGAGCATGAAATACATTCCGAGAGGTATGACATATCTTTTGAAGCAGCCGAAGCAATCAACACAGTACGTGAGGAAGGCGGAAAAATAATTGCTGTAGGCACAACATGCATCAGAACTCTGGAATATGCTTCCGACCATAAAGGAAGAGTTCTTTCAGGCAGCGGTAAATGCGATCTTTTCATTTATCCCGGATACAGTTTTAAAGTTATTGATTCAATAATCACAAATTTTCATTTGCCGCGTTCCACCCTTCTTATGCTGGTATCGGCTTTTGCCGGAAGGGAAAGAATTCTCTCCGCATACAAAGAAGCTATATCGGAAGGGTACAGGTTTTACAGCTATGGGGATGCGATGTTCATCCATTAGGTGTCAGGGTTCATGGATCGGGGAAATGGAAGAATAGTTCATGAGTTGGTAAATTCTTGAGCTTGTTAGCAAAAGAAGGAGTAGCGGAAATATTATAATGTTTGACTTTACTGTTATATCGGAATCGAAAAAGAGTCGGGCACGGGCCGGATTAATGAAAACAACTCACGGTATAGTTGAGACACCTGTTTTTATGCCGGTAGGTACTCTTGCGTCCGTAAAATCTCTGTCACCCGAAGAAATTGCAGAAGCAGGAGCAAGTATCATCCTCGGGAACACTTATCATTTATACTTAAGACCTGGCTGTGATGTTATAAATCTATTCTCCGGACTGCATGGATTTATGAACTGGAAAGGTCCAATACTGACGGATAGCGGTGGATTTCAGGTGTTTTCACTTGCAAAACTATCCAAAATAACAAATGAGGGTTACACCTTTCAGTCTCATATTGACGGATCAAGTCATACACTCACACCCGAAAAAGCTGTACAAGTGCAGTTATTACTAAACTCCGATATAATGATGTGTCTTGACCAGTGTATAAAATATCCTGCCGAAGAAAAAGAAGTGCAAGATGCTCTGGAACTGACAACTCAATGGGCGAAAAGATGCAAAATAACATGGGAAAACTCTTGTGAAAGCAGAAACGCTCTTTTTGGTATTGTGCAGGGTGGCATGTTTAAAGATCTCAGGGGAAAATCCGCAAAAGAAATTGTTGAAATCGGATTTTCGGGGTATGCGATAGGTGGGTTAAGTGTCGGAGAACCTGCTGAAATTATGCTTGAAATAGCTGATTTTACACTTGCAAAGCTTCCGGCCGAAAAACCAAAATATATGATGGGAGTGGGAACGCCTGAAAATATAGTTGACCTTGTAGCACTAGGAACTGATATGTTTGACTGTGTTATTCCCACAAGAAATGCAAGAAACGGACAGATGTTTACTGAAAAGGGCACAATCAATATTTGTAATTCACGTTATAAATACGATACTGCTCCAGTTGAAGAAGGATGCCTTTGTTATACATGCCGTAATTTTTCACGGGCATATTTGAGACACCTTTTTATGTCAAAGGAAATTCTTGCATATCGTTTAAATACAATACATAATATTTATTATTATACTAAGCTGATGAAAGATATGAGAAAAGCCATCTTAAACGATGAATTTGAAAAGTTTAGAACCAATTTTTATGATAAAAGGATTAAAGATTGTTAAGATTATCACCTAACCCACCACCCTCCCCCAAAAAGTAAAAGCGTTTAACCCGAATTTATCATAAATTGGCTTGACTTTTACTCAATATTATGAGTAAATTTGCTCATAATATTGAGTAAATTGCAACATTGGCTTTAAGATGATTTTTTGGCAAGGCCAGAATCAGTCTCCCTGAGTAAAACGTGCAGTTGGAACATTGTCGAAAAGTGACAACTGGTAACGCAAAGCTTTGTATTAAAATCTGTAGTGATTTTTTGAGGATAACATGTATAAGCGCCCTTTCTTTAAGATTTTATTGATGCGGCTGACGGAACAAAGACAGTTTTTACAAGTCCTTGCCGGACCAAGGCAAAGCGGGAAAACCACACTTGCACGACAGATCATGGAAGAATATCCCGGACAAACCAATTACGCCTCTGCGGATGAACCTGCCCTTAAAAACCGCATTTGGATAGAACAACAATGGGACAATGCCCGCTTAATGATAAGTGAAAGCAAAGACCCAAGAGGACTTTTGGTGCTTGATGAGATACAAAAAATACCGGGCTGGTCAGATGTTGTGAAATACCTCTGGGATCAGGATACGGCAAACAAACGCGAGCTTCATGTTCTTATTCTGGGTTCCTCTCCACTGCTTGTTCAGCAGGGACTAACGGAAAGCCTTGTGGGACGGTTCGAGACCATACCGGTTACCCACTGGTCCTTTTCTGAGATGCGCGATGCCTTTGGATGGGATCTTGAGAAATTCCTTTATTATGGCGGATATCCGGGCGCTGTGACGCTCACGGATGATCGTGAGCGATGGGCGCGATATATACACGACTCTCTCATCGAAACAACAGTCTCCCGTGATGTGCTGCTCATGACAAGAGTTGACAAACCTGCGCTTTTGCGGCGTCTCTTTGACCTTGGATGTCATTATTCCGGTCAGATTCTTTCATATCAGAAGATGCTGGGGCAATTGCAGGATGCCGGAAATACAGTTACTCTGGCTCATTACCTGCAACTGCTCAACGGCGCAGGGCTTATTATCGGATTGCCAAAATACGCAGGAGGAGAGTCAAGAAAGCGAGGTTCAAGCCCAAAGTTGATTGTACTTAATAATGCCTTCATGACCGCCTCGTTACCTCTCAGTTTTCAAGAGGCCCGGCAGAACCAGGAGATCTGGGGCAGGATCGTTGAGTCTGCGGTAGGCGGGGCTCTTGTGAACGGAACTGCAGGAACGGACATAAAAGTTTACTACTGGGCAGGCCGCAACCGGGAAGTCGATTTTGTTCTTAGTCGTGGAAAGCAACTTACGGCTATTGAAGTAAAAAGCGGGGGGCAGAGAACGAGTTTACCCGGAATCGATTACTTTTCTAAGGAGTTTACCGTTACTAAAAAGCTTTTAATCGGGGCGCAAGGCATACCACTTGAAGATTTTTTTAAGTTGAACCCCCAATCTCTGATGTGATAATGTAGGCGATTGAGGAGTATATGAATCTACTAAATCTTAACAAATTAAACAGATTTGATAGCAAGCATCCACAGAAATCTTTACCCCTCTTGACTTGTCAAGATATAATCACTTTTCAAGGCGACCCCTTTCCCTGAATAACGAGTCTGTAGAAAAAGTCCCAAAAAGTTAGTAAAACACAATTACTATCGAATAGATATACCTGTTCATTTTATCCTTCTATCCCAAGAACCCCATTGATTAATTGACAGATGAGTTAGTTAAGTGTGATATCGACAGCAGTTCCAAAAAAAGGTAAAATGAGTTTAACTTTGTACTACTACTTTGTTTAGTATTTATTTACGGCTTATTTAATAACCAAATTGCAACTCTGGAATTTTTATTACCTCTCTTAATTTTTAAAGCCCCATTTATATATTTGTAGCCAGTATATTTAACAGTTTCGGGAGATTTTAAAGCTTCTGGATATTCCACTGTACCCGCATCGTCAAATCCGATATAACTTGAAGTTGCAATGTAAATAAAACCATCATTTAATTTTGGGTTATTAAAAATAGTAATTGATTTATTTTTGTCATTTAACAACTCATCAAAATCTGGTTTCTTGCCATATTTTTGGGATATTTCATTAATTATCGCTTGCAATTTTTCTTGTTCAAGCTGTTCCTGTTTAAGTTGGAGTTCGGCACTGAACTGATTGCCAAATTGGTTAGCTATTTTCAGTTCAGAGATAGCCTCTTCTGTGGTTTTTGCCTGTTTGCTTAGTTCATAATGGCACTCTGCGTAAGCCTTTTTGATGCTTTCTTTTTGACTGAATTTAACGGCATTATCAAAACATATAGTTTTTAAATCCATAGACGCTTCTGGTTTATTCCCTGCTTGAAAATAATAATCGGCGATAGTTTCTTTAATATCAGGGTTTACATTAGCGGCAGCCATGAAGTAATTCTCTGCTGTTTTATGCTGACCATTTTCAAAAAGAGCTTTACCCTCTGCAAGTAATTCCGCTCCAATATCATTTTTAAGACCAGGTTGATATTGAACTGCTTGACTGTACAGCCCAAGAGCGCGGGAAATATCACCTTTTGCTAAGGACTGAGCCCCGGCCTTTTTATACTCAGGGCCGATTTTATAACCGTAATCCGATTTTAATTGTACAGCACTGGCGAAACGCTCGCTTGCGCCTGAAAAATTGCCCGTGTTGACATAACAAACGCCAAGTTGAAAATGAGCCTCGGCATCTGCCGGTTTTTCTGTAATGTGTTTATTCAGAAGTTCAATGGCCTGGGGATACATTCCTGCCGACATAAAATCTTTGGCTTTATCAACAGCACCGGAACACCCGCAAAAAAGAAATGAAAAAATAACAAGAAATAATAGATGATTATAAAGCTTTTGAGTGGCAACCATTTTCCCTCCCAATTTTTATGAAGTGAAGATTTCAGCGAATTTTAATTAGCCTTAAATAATAAGAATTTCAATATTTATTTATCGGAATAAGATAATATTGTTTGACAATCATGAAGACCATATATACAATATGTACAAATGGTACATAAAATAAAAGAAAAAGGATTTAGCTATGCTTAATAAAATAACAACTGCTGATGCCAGAAAAAAATTTTCAAATATTATTAACCGGGTAGCTTTTGGCGATGATTCATTTGTGCTCACACGGCGCGGAGAACCTATTGCAGCTTTGGTTTCCATGCAGGAATTTAAAATCTTACAAGAGGTGGAAGATAAAATCGATATTGAAGATGCCTGGAAGGCAAAAAATGATCCCGGAGCACCAATACCCTGGTCCGACCTGAAAAAGGAACTTGAAATTTGACATACAGGGTTGAAGTAAAAAGAACTGCTGCTAAAGAGCTTAGCAAAATACCAAAACACGAACAAAAGCGGATTGCTGAAACAATTGATAGGCTTGCTGAAAATCTTCCGAATCCTGAAACTACGAAACTGAAAGGGAATAACCCTTTCCATAAAATACGTGTTGGGAACTATCGAATAATATATGAAATACAAGATGATATCCTGTTAATTATAATCGTTAAAATTGGCCATAGAAAAGACATTTATAGAACATTGTCTTAAATTTCTATGGCAAAACCTCATACTATTTTTCTTATCTTTCTCTATCCGCTTATAAATTGATTCTTGGCTTTTCTATATTCTGTTGATATAAAAATAATTATGTTAATCATGTCAGATAATTTTTTGTTGATTTAGATAAGACTTATAAAATGGGAGGGATTATGAAAGAACTGGTTGAGGCAGCAATAAATAAAATCAGACCAATGCTTCAAAAAGATGGTGGTGATGTGGAAATCGTGGATGTGAGTGAAGGTATAGTCAAGGTGCGTCTGAAGGGTGCATGCTCAGGATGCCCCATGTCCCAGATGACTTTAAAAAACGGTATTGAAAAGCTTTTAAAGCAAGAAGTGCCAGGAGTGGAATCGGTAGTATCGGTATAGTAAAAATAAACATTAGTGATTGAACGCAAACCTGAGGGATTAGTAAAAAACATATTTATACCGCAAACGGTATCCTATAATAAATGAACTCAAAAACCGGCTCTGTTGGAGAATATTGAAAATGATACCGGATTTATCAGCTTGAGTTCGATAGAAGTGCTTTAACCCAAACAGAGTTGTTTCCAAAACCGGTCTCAAAAAACTTTTTTGATAATATTCTACCGATATTAATCGTGCTTAATAGAAGTCAAAATTTATGAGCCACTTTCAAAACGTTTCAGTTTGGTCAAGGTCAAGGCGGATGAAAATTTTAACCGCAGGAATACATGGAGTATTTCGAGGATTAAAATTTTCATCCAACGCAGAGATCGGCCAAAATGGGACGTTTTGAAACTGGC
>JAHIFE010000160.1 GCA_018901125.1 Pseudomonadota bacterium
AGGCTTTTATCCTCACAATAACAGCCTCTCTTCCCCCATATCCGGAAGCCTTCAAAGCGATAAATCCCAGGGGGTTTGGGGGACAGGTCCCCCATAAAAACAGCTCAAATTCCGCTTAGACCTTTATATGAATATCAAGCCGCGGATGAATTTCCACGAAAATAGGGACTAAACTGTTACAAATGGTTATCATACCGGGAGGAAGAGGGCTCATTTATTATGAACTAACGCCAGTTGGTAATAAAAGTACCCTCGATAAAATAGCAGAATTCCTTGCAAGTATAGCACCAAAGCCAGAAGATGTGGCCAAATTTTTCTTCGGCCATATAGTAAACTACCGGTTCATATAAATTAGATAAGGTAAACATGAAAAAAACACATAAAGAGTTTTATGCTAAATTAGCTGAAGAATTCAGTGATTTGTCAGAAGAAATCATTAGGAGAAAGCCCCCTTATGATAAAATACCAGTAGAAAAAGAAGTTGCTTACTATCTTTCTTACTATCTAAAATATTACGATGAGCTGGAAGAATCTTTTAGAAATAAGATATTACAAGGGCAAGTTGATTTAGCAAAATATTTATTTTATCATACGTTATTAGGCGGTATACAAGCTTTTGGCAGGAGCCACCCGCACTATATTGAAATAGAGAGAAATTTCAATAAATGGATTCAGCAGAGATAGGCAGAAAACAATAGAGTAAAAGAATATTCACCTGAGCCAATAAAAAAACTTACACCATTGGTTAAACGAATAATGATTAAAATAAAACCGGAATATCATTATGACAATAGTGTATTTAAATTCGAGGTTTCATACCCTTCTCTAAACCCTGCTTATCTGATAACAAAGTCTTCATTGTTATAGATAGAGGGACATATGGTGATATACTAGGCGTATTGTTAGGCTTGCAATATCCTAAATTTTTGTTAGATATTGCAAATTTCTTTTCGCATACACAGTCAAGATATAAAGTTGGATCTACTGAAATAGAGGTAGAGAATACAATAAATAAAGCGATGGATTTAGTAGATCAACTAATGCCATACTTTCTGGATAGAGTAAAGAAGTGCATTAGTGTCGCATATCAGAAGGAGTAGCTTATAATAGGGAAACGTTTGGGGACTTCTCTTCTTTTACTATATAACACCCTTTATATTTAAAGTTACGATGCACATAGAGGAGCGCTTAAGAACGCATTAACGTATTAAACTTGTTGTAGTTATAAAAGAACAGTGCCCGGATTTCCTTTTGGTTCTTAATGGTCGCTTTTGGAAATTTGATTTTTATATCTTCTTCAAGTTATTTGATACCGCCTTCAAACAACTCCTCCCGAAGATGCCCTTGCCTTCGGCTATTGTTTATGTTAATGGAATTAATCATTAACAGGATTTACACACAGGGTTCTTTCACCCCATAAATTCACGCCCATACCGGGCGTTACACCATTTGCTGTTGTTGTCAGCGCAAACGAGGCGCTGCAACTGAGCAATACGTTTATTTGCAGGAGAGACTGACGATGCAAATACCCTATAATTGGGGAGCTACTCCGCATGAGCTTTTACTGCAATTCCCCTGCGATCGGTTCGTTCAAAAACCTTGTACCCCTTATTACCGGGGGATAACGATTAACGCATCTGCTGAAACTCTATTCCCCTGGCTTTGTCAGATGCGGGTTGCTCCTTACAGCTACGATTGGATTGACAATTTCGGACGTCAAAGTCCTCAAAAACTGATCCAGGGCTTAAACAATCTTGTAATTGGCCAAAACTTGATGTTCATTTTTGAATTAATTGACTTCGAGCAAAACCGGCACATAACAATCAGGCTCAAGCCGGACACGATCGGATCTCGAATTTTTGGAGACTGCCCGATAAGTTATCTCATTGTTCCACAGACCCGGAACACCTGTCGTCTTCTGGTCAAATTGACGCTCAAATATTCCCCGGGTCTGCTACATTGGTTGGTGCGTGCATTCTTGGCGTGGGGAGATTTTATTATGATGCGTCGTCAATTGCTTAATTTTAAGTCTCTCTCCGAACAATCCCAGAGGAAAGAATAGACATGAAAAAGATAGAGGGTAAAGTTGCAATCATCACCGGATCAACTTCCGGTATTGGTTCGGCTACAGCAATGCTGTTCGCCGAAGAGGGCGCCAAGGTTGTTGTCGTCGGGAGAAACGCTGAGCGCGGCAACAAAGTCGTCGACGTCATAAAAGCAAAAGGCGGCGAAGCCATCTTATTCATTGGGGATGTAACAGATGAAAATGAACTTGAAAAACTTATCGCCACTACGATACAAAAATTTGGAAAACTCGACATTTTGATGAACAATGTTGCTATGTTTAATTTGACGGCGCCAGCAATTGAGACCATTACCGGCGAGGAATGGGACTCATATTTCGCGACAAACGTTAAGCCGGTTTTTTTGCTTAGTAAATTGGCGTATCCTTATCTTAAAAACACGAAGGGCAATATTGTTAATATCGCTTCAATAGCGGCTTTAATGGCCTCGGATCAATATGCCTACTGCTCGACAAAAGCGGCCATCGTACGCCTTACGAAATGCCTTGCGTCCGAATTCGCGAAAAGCGGCGTGCGCGTCAACGTTATTTGCCCCGGTATCATTGACACTCCGCTTTTGAAGCTGGAAGACGCTTCAGTGCTTAACGGAATGGTTCCGCTCGGAAGTGTCGGACAGCCGGAAGACATTGCAAAAGCCGCGCTTTTCACGGCCAGCGACGACTCGTCGTGGATGACCGGCTCTGTTCTTGTCATCGACGGCGGCCACACGATGTGAAAGACATGATGGGTGCATCTTAAATATTCATATCGATAATAATTAAAGATAATTTCTTAAGTGAAGATATAATCATGTTTTTAACGGATACGCAGAAAGAGCGGTACAACCGCAACATTCAGATAAAAGGGTTCGGCGAGGCTGGACAGAAAAAGTTGCTGTCTTCCAGTGTTCTAGTGATCGGTGCGGGAGGACTGGGTTCGTCTGCAATACTGTATCTCGCTGCTGCCGGGATCGGTACGCTGGGCATTGCGGACGGTGATATAGTTGACTTATCCAATCTGCAACGGCAGATACTTCATACCGTGTCCGATATCGGAAAGCTTAAGACGGTCTCTGCAAAGGAAAAGATAGAACGATTGAATCCTGATGTTAAAATAATCACATACCCGAAAAAGATTATTGCGGAAAATATCGGAAGCATTATTCGCGATTATGATTTTATAGTAGAATGCTCAGATAACAGTACTTGCAAATTTCTTACTAACGATACGTGCGTTTTGCTGCAAAAGCCGTTTTCATATTGCGGAGTACTGGGTTCTCTCGGCCAGATCATGACATACGCGCCTGGTTATGCCTGTGCGCGCTGTGTATTTGAAGAGCCTATACCTGGGGCTTCGCCCACTTCCGGAGATGTTGGTATTTTGGGGGCTGCTGCCGGTACGTTTGGTGCATTACAGGCCGGTGAGGCAATCAAATTTTTGGCAGGTTATGGCAAACCATTGACTAGCGCCATGCTGCAACTCGATCTTAAGGAGGGCACATTTAAAAGAAAAACTGTGAAACGCGACAAGAACTGCCCCATATGCGGTAAGCACCCTACTATTCATCTTTAGTAAATAAAGACAATAAAACAGCGGGTATTCCGCTATAAAACACCCGCTGTTTTATTCTTTATTAGCCGCCTATTACAGCTTTGTCTTTTTTATTCTTTTTCTTCTTTACTAAAGCTGCTCCTGAGTACAGCCACTCGTTGACTATCCTTTCGGGCGCGCCCGTGCATTTCGCCAGGTCAGGTATTATATCATCAAGCCCGTAGGCACGCAGTGTTTCTTCTCTTGGCACACCGTCATTCCTGTAGCCCATGGCCTCGTAGTAACCCTGTATAGCGATCTCAACATCTAAGGACTGACCCCTGCCGGCCCCGGATTTAAGCGGTGGGCTGCCGATTGCCCGCTGCGGTAACTCATGCCGTATTGCGCCTTCACGCGCATTGAACATTTGGCGCAAGGTCTGTATCCTTCCTCCAATCTGCATAATTTCTTCCGGTGTCATTTTCCAGCCTGTTGCTGCCTCGATCATATCAATCATTTTATAGTCGCCAAAAAAATAAACAAACATACAAACACCTAAGCTTTCCATCACCTGATGCAGCTTGATCGGATAGGTTGATATTCTGCCCTGTTGATAGGGGTGTTCGGAACTTTGACCAATCAGATGAGCCATCTCTGGGAAAAAAAGCGTTGTGCCGGCTTTTGTATGATCATAGTTAGCAGTTGTATGCCTGCCAGGCGTCGGGTCTGAAATATAGGACATAGCCCATCCATGCCCAACACGAAGATCGTGCATGCCCATCTCCGAACCGTTTGCATCAATTGCGAAATACTCTGTTCCCGGAAAGTGTTTTTTGGCAACCCATACTCCATCCGCAAGCTTATCCCCTATGCCCTCACGCCTAGTCATGAGTTTTAATAACTGCATAACATATGTAGGATCACCCCATATTGGAAGGAATCCTTCGGGATAATCCTTGCAGGCAAAGTCCTCTTTCTTGAAAAACCCTTCCTCAACTCCCTCAAGCACATATGCTACTACTACGCCCGCGGATATGGTGTCAAGGCAGACACGGTTTAAATACTCGTTAGCCTGCAATACCAGATCTATATCGTCGTTTAATATTAATGAGCCGAAAGCAGCAATTGTCTCGTATTCGGGACGATGAGTTTCCTTATCCTTATACGGCAGCTTGTCATATTCCAGAATATAACCGCAACGCAACGGACATGAATGACAACCATACTGCTTTTTCCCATAATCCAGATATCTCTTAGCGCGAAGCTTCATTGCTTTCTTCATCGGAAAATCCGGAACTGCTGCGCCCTTATAGTTTTTGACCGGCGAATCTCCGGTCTCAGCGGAGATAACCGTGCTCATTGGTGTTCCAAGCTTAGCTCCCCCGTAGGTATAACCGAGAACAGGTCCAAGAGCGTCAGGAGAAGCGGCAAGGGGCATTCTTAATAAACGCATAACTGGCGCAAAGTAGTCAAACAATGGACTCAGTTTGATCATTAACTTGTTTTGTTTAAACCCCTGTACCCTTGCGTAATACGCCTTTGTTATCTCCCGAATCTTAGCTTTGTCCGCGTATTCGGCTTTCGCAT
The DNA here is from genome assembly GCA_018901125.1 of Pseudomonadota bacterium. Taxonomy (GTDB): domain Bacteria; phylum Desulfobacterota; class Desulfobacteria; order Desulfobacterales; family RPRI01; genus RPRI01. The sequence continues at coordinate 5,181 of JAHIFE010000160.1, forward strand.
TTCCTGACAGGCACACAGCTTTTAGTTTTTTGCTGCCCATAACTGCGCCAAGGCCGCTGCGTGCAGCGATACGGCCCTTGTCGTTGCATATACCGGAAATGAGAGATAAATTTTCACCAGCCGGGCCTATAGAGGCGACGTTAACTCGCGCACCGTGCAGATGAGCCAATTCTTCTTCAGTCTCCACAGTATCTTTGCCCCAGAGAAAGCCGGCATCTTCGATCGATATTTTATCATTTGTAATAAGAAGATAAACAGGCTTTGCTGACTGACCTTTAAAAAATATTGCATCAAAACCTGCTCTTTTGATGAATGGCCCGAACGTGCCTCCTGAATTCGCATTCCCCCAGCCTCCGTTGCACTGCTCACCATTTGACCGAATTCCTTTTCCGGTTAACGGACTTTTGCCGCAGACCATATATCTGCCCGAAAACCCTGCTCCTGAGTCGGTGAAAAGTCCGGGAGTAAATCCGAGTATATTATCAGGCCCAAGAGGATCACACCCGGGCTTGATATGCTTATAAATATAATAAGCTCCGAGCCCGTATCCGCCAAGATACAGGCGATAAATATCTTCAGGCAATTCTTCTATCTCATAGCTTCTTTCAGTCAGATTAACGACAAGAATCTTTCCATGAATGCCTTTCATAATGTTTCACCTCAATTAACTACGCTCAATATATTTTTGAACAATATACTTAAACAGTTTAGTATGATAGAATTTAAATCCTACCGGCATCTTCTGAAGGTCTTTTTTAAGTTTCAAGGTCTTCATAGTCTGATCGCCGTAATCCACAATTAGCCCGTAGCCGGTGATAAACGAAGCCATATCGCTATTTATAAAAACAAGCGGCTCAGCCATCTCCCGCGATTCAGCAAGCCTGCCTGCAATTCCGGCCTGTTTGACAAGCTTATCTTCGCCGCCCATAACCTTTTCAAATTCAGCTTTCATTCCAGTGTCAGTGCTTCCGGGCATCACATAATTCATGCGGATATTCTTTTTAGCAAAATGAGCAAATTTGGTTGATACATAATAATTCATAGCTCTTTTCGAGAGCACATATGCGAAGGGGCCATACCCATCCTTTGGTGCTTTTTTATGAAGAGCTTCTGTCATTGCCTCCCAGGTGCCGGCAATCACTATCTTTTTATATTCCCACTGATACTTTTCCCAGTTCATGCCTCCTGTAGAAGTGATATAGGCAATGCTGCCGCCGTTTATTACACGCTTATCAAGATATTCTTCAGTCATATATTTGTTAGCGATAAAGTTCACAGTAAAGGTGACATAATAATCTGTCTTGATGCCGGAAAGGCCTGCAATACCGAAGAATTTATCAATCTGCTGAGGAAGCTCCTTGAATGCATTGTCAATGGACTGCTTTTCTCCGAGATTAACCTTGATGAATTTATTAATGCCGGGTATGGTAACCTCGTTCATATCCAGAGCATAGACTTGGGCTCCGAGATCAACCAGCATCTCTGTAACAGCCTTGCCCATGCCTGAAGCAGCGCCGGTCACTACACATACCTTTCCTTCATATCCGAAATAATCTTTCATTTTAATTTCCCCTTTGTTAATTAAAATCCATATTTAATTCCGGTGTCCATTTATACACTCTTCCCGCTTTTTTAAAAATTAATACATCTGGGAGCCAGTTTCAAAACGTCCCATTTTGGCCGATCTCTGCGTTGGATGAAAATTTTAATCCTCGAAATACTCCATGTATTCCTGCGGTTAAAATTTTCATCCGCCTTGACCTTGACCAAACTGAAACGTTTTGAAAGTGGC
>JAHIFE010000161.1 GCA_018901125.1 Pseudomonadota bacterium
CTATATCATATTGATATGACAATGTAAATATCTTTTTGGCTTTTTCTATTATTTTATTGTTAAAGAACAAATTGTATACTGAATTATGACACAGTCTGTTCGCCGGAATGACAAAAGTGGAGTTTTCCAGCTTTTTACATGTCTATGAAATCTAAATGCGGTTACCCTAGAGGCCGGGAAGGAGTTAGTTGAAATAATAATAGACTTGTGTTTAAATAAAAAATTGATAAAAGATTAAAATGTAAAAAGTCGTTTTTAATTTTTGCAGGGGCATCAAGATCTTTACGTAGCATCCTATGGCTTTAGGTAGATATTGTGCAAACAAGTTCTCTAAATATGGGTATTTTTTAAAGGATTATAAATGCAAGCGGCTTAAAGGAAAGGAGTATTATAAAAATGGCGGAAAAATATGATGTAGTTGTGGTAGGTGCGGGACATAACGGATTAATTGCGGGAACGTATCTTGCGAAAGCAGGCGTTAAGGTATGTGTAATAGAAAGCAAAAACAAAGTCGGCGGCGGAGTATTTACCGATGAAATAACAGTACCTGGATTCAAGCATGATGTTTGCTCTACCTGGCATGGACTGATTTATCCGAATCCGATTATAAAGGATGATGAATTAGGTCTGTTATCAAAATTCGGTTTGAAATATATTACTCCCGATTCATTTGCAGGGGTTAATTTTGACGACGGGTCATATTTTACTCAATACCGTGATTTAGATAAAACCTGTGAGAGTATAGCCCAATTTTCAGCACATGATGCTGAAGCTTACCGCAAATTTCATGACTGGTCATTTCAGTTGCTGGATATGCTTCTTATGGGGATGTATAATCCTACACCTTCTTTCGGCCAGACAATGGCCATGATGGATTCAAACCCTGCGGGACGGTTACTTATCAGGGCACTTTTATCCAGCGCCTGGGATATTGCCGAAGACTGGTTTGAAAGCGATAAGATGCGGATTATCATGACTCGCTTTTCAGCGGAGCAGATGATCAATCCATATACTAAAGGTACCGGGCTTCATCTTTTTCTTTTTATACCATTGCAGCATAAATACGGAAGCGGTTTTCCGGTAGGCGGCTCAGGAAAGTTAAGCGATGCTCTGGCCGAATGTTTCGAATCATTCGGCGGAACGATCAAGCTTACAAGCCGTGTAAAGGAATTTAAGATTTCCGGTGATAAGTCCACAGGCGTGATTCTTGACAGTGGCGAAGAGATTGATGCCACAAAAGCAGTAGTTTCCACTTTAAACATAAAACAGGTATTTCCCGGTATGGTTCCCGGAAGTAAACTTCCCGATGATTTTGTGCAAAATGTAAGATCTTTAAAACACTCAGGTTTTTCAGCACTTAATCAACATCTTGCTCTAAAAGAGGCTCCGATCTGGAAAAACGGTTTTAAATCACACTGGATGGCATATCATAATTCCGACCCGTATGAATTTCAGCATGCTTTTCAGGCTATAGATAACGGGATTCCAAGAAACGATGTTTTTTCATCATTTATTGCAACAGCATTAGATCCGACAAGAGCGCCTGAAGGTATGCATACGATGTATCTTTATTCATTTGCTCCTTATGCTTTAAGAGATGGCGGGCCCAAGAAATGGGATGAGATAGAAAAAGATGTGGCAGATGATATATTAGGCCAGGTTCAGAACCTTTCAACCAATATGGGAAGCGATAATATACTTGGAAGAGCAATTCATTCGCCATTATTTTTTGAAAGACATAATGCTACCATGCTAAATGGCGATATATGCCAGATAGGAACTTATAATATGCAGATGTCCGGGAATCGTCCATTTTCAGGCTGGCATCATTACCATACTCCTGTGGATAAGCTTTATATGATCGGAGCAAGCACACATCCCGGACCGGGAGTATTTGGCGGTGGCAGAGCCGGTGTACAGGTTATCATGGAAGATCTCGGCATAGATTTCAGTAAAGTAATAAAGTAGAAAGGAGACCAAGCATGAAAGTTAAAGGAGTTAACAGAGTATATATTGTCACAAAAGATTTTGATAAAGCTATGGCGCTTTATTCAAAACTATTGGGAGTAACTTTTCATGATGCTAAAGTGGAACACATTTTTGGCGTAAGATGCGCTCTTAGCTGGGAGGCGGGTATAGAACTTTTTTCGCCGTTGCCGGGAACTACCAACCCGTTGGCCATGGGAATGGTACAGCATCTTGAGACACACGGAGAAGGTTTGTACGGAGTGGCTTTTGGAGTAGAAAATGCAGATGCCGGTCGTGACAGAGCTCAAGAGATGGGTATTGCAGCAAATTTACTTGAATTCGACAAGGATATGATCAAGCAGCATTTTGAGGACAGGTTTAAGATTTTTAAAGAATATATACTTGATCCGCAGGCAACTTGTGGTGTCAATGTAACGCTTGTTCAAATTGAACCTAAATAAAAATATCGAATAGTGAATATCGAATGTTGATTTACGTTGTTCTCTATTCGGGTAAAACAAGAGAATGGCCGGCTGAAGGCTATACTTGAAAGTGCGTCTCCTGCCAAGTTGCATTCAAAGAGATAGCAAGGCGGCAGGGATGTTTTCCCGCAGTCGTATATGCAAATACGCTTAAGGACAAGAACCCTTGATGCCAACGCAGCTATAATTTAAATGCAACTTGATATCAAACCTTAACATTTAA
>JAHIFE010000162.1 GCA_018901125.1 Pseudomonadota bacterium
AATTTTGTACTGCAAATAATATTACGACACAGTCTGGAAGGCCGGAAACCAGTAATTCCATTGGGTTCTGGATACCGGATCAAGTCCGGCATGACGGTTTAGGTGTTTCACAAAATTATTAAATGGCATATTAATTCCAAAGGAGGAGGTCGAATCAGCGTGGGAGATTGTTCAACATATACTGGTTGATCTGAGGCATGCCAACATCAAATCCGCATTAGGCATCGCGATTAAATATAACCTGTATGCATACGATGCTTATTTTTTAGAATGCGCCGAAAGCTTTCGAAGCCCGCTGCTTACGCTTGACCTTGGAATGCAAAAGGTGGCGCGGGAGATGGGAATTACAATTTTGGAGTAAAATATTATGAAAGTGTATACATATTCTGAAGCGAGACAACGGCTTGCCGATGTGCTCAATATCGCAAGAAGTGAAGAGGTTGTCATCAAAAGAAGAGGCGGCGAAACCTTCTCAATAATTTTTAAGAAAAGTAAAAAATCACCATTTGACGTACCAGGAATCCAAACCAAAGCAACTACAAAAGACATTCTTGTGGCGGTTAGAGAGTCCAGAGAACGATTTGCCGAACAAAACGTTGAAGATTGACGGGCAGGGTCAGGCGGATTTTAACATATCAATATTTCGATTTCTTGAATTACCTTGCCATTATTGTCGTGATTCTCCCTGCCCGCAACTTAACTTTCGGCGGGGGGGGATCCAAAAACTTGCAAATAATTTAAGGGCTATATTACACTACCAGAGAGAACGAATTGGGTATTGTGTGATAAGCGGGTCAGGGGTAAGAATGGTTAGAGAATGTTCAATGGCCTGACATATAAGCAGACGGTCAAAAGGATCTTTGTGGGGAGTAGGTAGTTTCCATAAGTGCAAAGTATCTTTTTCCGATAAATCTAAACGGGTAATCATGTGTCTTTTTCGCTCTTTTGGAATGAATTTATCAGGTGAAACAGGAAGAGATAATTTGCCCAAACGATATTTCACATTAATTTCCCAGGCAGAAACAGCACTTAGATAGACTTCATTTTTCGGGTCGGCAAAGGCGTCAATTGCCTCAGGTGACAGCTCTTTGCTACCCTTAGTCAACCAGAGAAAGGTGCAGGTGTCGAGTAAAAGTCTCACGAGTCTTCGCCATTAAAAGCAGCAACAATATCATCCGGAAGAGGGTCAAAAAAATCATCGCTAATTTTAAAGTCAGGATATTCTTTGCCAGCCAGACCAATTGGACGTTTTTTATTGGGGAGTGCCACAATCGGTTTCATTTCTGCAATCGGCACATTCCGTTTACAGACTATTATGGTTTCTCCATTGCAGACTTTTGCAAGAAAGCTCGAGAAATGTGTTTTGATTTCGTTTATATTTAAGCTTATCATGGTTCTATTGTAAGTCATCATGTTGGTCATGTCAAGCATATGCTCAAATGGAAAAAGCTACTAATAATTAATTTTTTATTCAGGAGGGCATCTTGAAATTAATATTTAGGTTTTCAGTAATTATAATATTTTTCATGATTTGCTTTTGTTCTTGTTCGAAAAACGAAAAGGCCCGTGATGGTTTTTTTCGCGGCATGTATGAGGGTTCCAAGCAGGTACAAGAAATAAAGCACGCTGATGAAACTCAACGACCGGGTAAAGAGCCACCCACATATGATCAGTACAAACGAGAGAGACAGGAAATATTAACCGAGCAGGAGAGCCAGCGGTGATATGTCTTGGAATGTGAACAGGCTCGCTCTGTTGAAAATAAAACGGGCATAAAATTATTGCAACCGATTTATAAATAAGTTGTAATACATAATTAATAGTTTATTATCCATTATTCAGGATTTGCCCACAGTAAACTCAGGTATCATCTGGACAAACTGGGAGATTGCCATAACATATTTAATTATTGAGTTGATATGATTATACTTGATTCCGTTACAAAAAAATTCGGCTCCTTTACCGCAGTCGATAATATTTCATATTCGATTAAAAAGGGAGAATCTTTTGCATTGCTTGGGCCAAACGGTGCCGGCAAGACAACCATTGTTCGGATGCTTCTTGATTTTATCAAACCGTCTTCCGGCAGTATTACAATCGATGAAATGTCTTCATCTAACCCGGAATCCCGCAAGCACATTGGATATGTTGCCGAACAGCACATGATTCCGCCGTATCTTTCAGGACTTGAATATCTGTTGCGCAATGCTTCTTTAATCGGTCTGACCGGGCAAGACGCTAAAAACGAAATCGACAGGGTTCTCGAAATGGTTTCCATGAAAGGGGAGGAACGGAAAAAATCTTCGGCGTATTCAAAAGGTATGAAACAGCGCATCGGTCTGGGGGCTGCCCTGCTGGGACAGCCAAAGTTATTGATATTGGATGAACCCGTTACCGGGCTTGATCCTATCGGTATCCGCGATGTTAGAAAAACTCTTGAAATCCTCCGTGACAAAGGGCTGACCGTGATCTTAAACTCACATCTGCTTTCAGAAGTGGAAAAAACATGTGACACTGCGGCGATCATGTATAAGGGGAAAATCCTTGTCAAGGATACCATTAACGCTATCCTGAAAGATCACGAAACACTCGAAGATGTTTTTTTTAGATATATAGAGCATGAAAATGAATAATGTCATAAAAATTACGGCCTATACCATGCGGGACCAGCTGCGGCATAAAAGCTTTTATGTACTGCTGGGTCTTTCCATTCTATTTATTTTGATGATCCGCGGATGTTATGATGGCGGATATACGGTTAATGGAGAAATGGTGAATAATGCCACGGTTGCCTGGCATGTTTCAAAAATCGTTTTCCATTTGATTGCCGCCGGAATGTTTCTGATGGTTTCCATGCTTTCAATGAAGATATTCAGCAGAGATCATGAGGATGGAAGCGTTGTTTTGTTTCTTTCCAGATCCGTTTCCCGATGGCAATATGTTCTTGGGAGAGTCACCGGTACCTGGGTACTTTGCCTTGTTTTTATGTTTATACTTCACCTGACAATCTTTTTGACGGTGTGGGCAAAAACAGGAGCCTTCATTTCCGGATATCTGAGTGCATCTTTGATATGTTCGATCAATCTTCTTTTTGTAATTGCATGCGTTTGCTTTTTGTCTCTTTATTTGCCGGATTTTATCAGTGCGCTTTTTACCATGGGTATACTGTTTGTTGGCTTTATTTCCGATGGCGGGTATCAGATTCTCAATAGTGACATCGTGAGATCTGCCGTCTCTTCCACAATCAATGCTGACCCTGCCTTATGGCGGGTTTTATACCCCAAGGTTTTTATGGTACAGTCCTACGCAGATACAATACTTGGCAAAAGCGAATTCCATAATATGGGACCTTTGCATCCGCTTTTAAATCTTTTCTTTTATATTCTATTAATAATGACGTTATTGTTAGTTTGTTTTAATAAAAAAGAGATTTGAGACAGTTTCAAAACATCCCATATTAGCCGATCTCTGCGTTGGGCAAAAATTTTGCACTTTAGTGAAGCTTTAGTGCTATCCTCGAAATACTCCCTGTATTCCTGCGTTTAAAATTTTCATCCGCCTTGACTTTTACCAAACTGAAACGTTTTGAAAGTGGCTCATTTGAGATGTTATTATTCAGTCATCAAGTTTTGGATATCTTCAATAACAAAAGGGGCACAGCGAACTCCGACGCTTAATTTTCTTACCCATATACGGACCATCGCAATTGCTTTTCCCCTTATATCGACAAGATTAGAAAGCTCTTCCAGATAATCAATATCTTTGTTTTTAAACTCATAATAAGTTGTATTGCTGCTAAACGGGTCTGTAATCAGTAAAATCTTTTCATCATCATAGGGATGCCGTTGTGGTGAACCTGAAAACGGAACATGAGTCTTTTTAAGAGCTTTAAAATCTTTTGGCTTTTCATAGGCCTGAATTTCAAATTTTTCAAATTTTGATGGACAAGGTGTATCCGCCATATCGTTTTCCTTTTAAATAATTTTCAATCTGATGCCGCTATCGCACACTGCTTATCAGTAATTAATAAAATCAATTTATATGTTCTATAGACTATCAAAAATGTTTTCCATCGTCAAAAAAATATCCGATTTAGACAAATTATTATAAGGAGCCTCTTTCAAAACGTTTCAGTTTGGTCAAGGTCAAGGCGGATGAAAATTTTAACCGCAGGAATACATGGAGTATTTCGAGGATTAAAATTTTCATCCAACGCAGAGATCGGCCAAAATGGGACGTTTTGAAACTGGCTCTAAGGATTAATAAGGAGCATCAAAATATATCATTGCAAAAAATATCTTAAAATATTATGTAATTACAAATCAAATTAAATGATTAATGAATGTTTAAAAGAATTAGAATATTTTAATCTTTCCTGTGATCATACGAAATTTTAAGATCAACGGGTCTGGTGAATAAATTGTTATAACTCTTGGAACAAAATGAGAGCCATAGACAATCAATTTGAATATTGGGATAGTGTATCATCATCTAAAACATTTACCCATCCGGTAGATATTGATCGATTCCATTCAGTTGTGTCCCCGCAAGCGAACATACTTGATTTTGGTTGCGGTTATGGTCGAACTTGTGAGGAATTATACCGTTTTGGATTTCAAAATATCGTAGGCGTTGACTCATCGCAAATGATGATCGAACGTGGTCACAAAGAATACCCGCATCTCAATCTCCAAACATTGGAAAGCAATAATATCCCTTATGATTCAAACATTTTTGACGCCATCATTCTATTTGCAGTCCTAACCTGTATTCCAACGGATTAAGGGCAACAGGCTCTGATAAATGATTTATTTCGTACCCTCCGTCTCGGCGGCATTATTTATATAAGTGACTACTTGTTGCAAAGCAATGAACGGAATTTTAATAGATATGATAAGTATAAAGACAAGTATGGCATATACGGAGTCTTTGAGTTGCCGGAAGGCGTTTATTGTGAGACACCATGATAAAGTTTGGATCACGATTCTCCTAAAGGACTTCATCACTATAGATATGTTTGATATTCAAGTGAAGACTATGAACGGAAATATATCACATGGGTTTCAGTATTTTGGTCGTAAACAGAGAAATTTATAACCATTTTGCTTCACCAGATTCGGGCCAAAAAACAGCTCAAACCTGGTGAGCAAGTTGTTGGAAAAAAAAGGAACTTATGATTAACAAATATAACAAATTTCTCTTTGGTTTGCATTCTATTGTTCTTTTGCTTTTCTTCATTTGGATTACTAATATTCATTGTACAACAATTAGCAAAACTCCTAAGATAGATAGCTGGGTAAACGATTCCGCGAATATACTTTCTAAAGAAGATCAAAGTAAATTATCAAATATATTAAATCAATATCATAACGAAACGCATCATCAAATAGTCATATTAATAGTACCAACACTATCAGGTGAAACTATTGAAGATTTCTCTCTAAGAGTCGCGAAGGCTAATGGCATTGGATATAAAGGGTACGATAACGGTATACTTATTACTCTTGCGGTGAAAGAAAAAAAAGTTCGCATTGAATTAGGTAAAGGTATGGAACCATATATCAGTAATTCAACAGCTAAAATGATAATTGTTACAAAAATGACTCCATACTTTGCTAAGGATGATTTTGCTACCGGACTAGAAAATGGATTAAATCAACTAATGGAAAAGGCTCGTGAGTTTGTGATTAAAGATGAATTATTATTAAAAAAGTAAAATAAATTCTAACATTGTTTGCTGCGGATGCTTCCTCGCGCATGGCAACGGCCGGTGTTGGACGGTCAATGTCCAATTGGTTGGCTTTCAGAGTCGGTAATAGTATACGCAAGCACAGCTGAAACTTGTCGTTAACGCAATGCTTACAAAATCTTGTCGGCTTTGATATACATTTGATTGTGCGCTATTTTGTATGAAAATGTGTGTTAAAGGAGGTAGCAATGGTGACAAATCTGGCTATAGATCAGAAATTACTGGAAAAGGCATTGGTGGTCAGTGGTTTAAAAACCAAAAAGGAAACTGTCAATTTGGCTTTACAGGAATTTAAATGCTTTTGTTGCATATTGAAAAGGAAAATAAATGCACCAGCGATGGATTAAAGTTATACTACCGGAAAATTATAAGCAAAAGGCATTAGAGATACTGGAAAATCAGGACTATATTTACTCCTGGCAGGATGAATCATACGGCGATAATTTTGTTGCCGGTATTCTCACGGATTTAGGGCACAGTGAAGTAATCATGGATCTTTTTGAAAAAAGATTCTCTGCCATAGATTCCTTCAGATTGATAATGTTTCCTATAGAGGCATCCATTCCGCGTATTGATGTATCTGACGAACAAGATTCTGCTTCAAGTGAGAAAAAAACCGAAACCGAAAAGGCAGCAACATCAAGAATCAGTCGTGAAGAACTTTATACAGATATAGTTGATAGTACAAAGCTTTCTAAAATGTATATTTTAATGACTGTACTTTCAACAGTAGTCGTAGCAATAGGCCTGGTAAAAAATAATGTAGCTGTTATTATCGGAGCAATGGTAATTGCACCTTTTCTTGGTCCAAACGTTGCCCTTGCCCTATCCACAAACCTTGCTGATAAAAAATTGGGATTAAATGCTTTAAAAACTCTGGTAACAGGGATTTTAATTGTTCTAACATTGTCAGTTTGTATGGGGTATTTTTTAAATACGAATCCTGCTGTTCCTGAAATTGCATCAAGAACCCGGGCAGATCTTTCAGATATTATTCTGGCTCTTGCCTCCGGCTCAGCAGGTGTGCTCGCATTTACAACCGGAGCATCTTCTGCGGTTATAGGTGTTATGGTTGCTGTAGCACTTTTGCCTCCTTTGGCTGTTTGCGGTTTATTATTGGGTGCGCATCATTTCCCCGAGGCTTTTGGTGCATTTTTACTTTTCATTACTAATATAATCTGTATCAATTTAACCGGTGTAATAACGCTTTTAGTTCAAGGAGTCAGCCCAAGAGGTTGGTGGGAGGCCGATAAAGCCAAAAAGGCAACACGTAAAGCTTTGATCCTATGGTCAGCAATATTAGCCGTTCTTGCTATGGTAATTTTTCTTTGGCAAATAGAACTTCAT
>JAHIFE010000163.1 GCA_018901125.1 Pseudomonadota bacterium
TCGGTTTGTTTTACCAGCCTGCCTAAAGCATCATATTGGTATAAGGTTATTTTCCCGTTCGCATCCGTTTGGCTTGTTACCCTGCCTGTTGCATCTCTTGCAAGCAATGAGAACTTGCCCATAGGATCAATTAGGTTATATTTGTGGTTGCTCCGGCTGTTGTTGTGCTTATGAGCTGGTTGTAATTGTTGTATACGTACGTTGTTGTTGTTTCTTCCGGCTTTCCTTTTGCCTGTGTGATTTTTAAAGGATTGCCGTATGAGTCGTGTTCAAACTGGGTAACGGTTCCGATTCAACCTATCAAAAAGAGTAAGAAATCTGCCTGTTACAATTACTTTCTTCTTTGCTAATATATAATTTTGTGTTATAGACACATTAATTCCGTTTTTATGAATCGAACAGCGTGCGCATTACTTATTGCATACAGCTGGGATCTTCAAATAACTCCTTTAATTGTATAATTATCATGTAGAATATATTGCGAATACCTTAGTGCCTGTCATGTACCTGAATAGATAAGAGTGCTCATGTGGTTAATAAAAGAGAGCTGAAACTGATATTATTGATGATTCTCATAGGCTTTCTATTAGACTAAGAATAAAGCAAAATGGGTGTTTTAATATGTACACATCGTTCTATAATCTAACCGAAAAGCCGTTTCAGATCAGCACAGATCCCAGATTTCTTTGGCTTGGGGAAAAACACAAAGAAGCTTTGGCGGTCTTAAAGATTGGTTTAATAAATCAAAATGGTTTCCTGTTGCTAACAGGAGATATTGGTGCAGGCAAAACCACATTGGTCAATACCTTATTAAAAAGTCTTGATAATAAAGTTTTAGTTGCGAGTATTACCGATCCAAGCCTCGATTTGATGGGCTTTCTCAATCATATTGCCCGGTCTTTTAAAATTCCGCAACGATTTGACAGAAAAGAAGACTTTCTCATCGACTTTAAAGAATTTTTAGAGAAAACCTGCTTACATGATGGTAAACAGGTTCTACTAATAATTGATGAGGCTCACAAGTTATCAATAGAGCTTTTAGAACAGGTTCGGTTATTGTCGAACATTGAGACGCCGGAAAGAAAGCTAATAAATATATTTCTTGTTGGCCAAAATGAACTAAATCAAATATTGATATCCAACGATTGTCGAGCCCTCCTGCAGCGAATCACCCAGAATTACAACATCAAGCCATTATCGGAAAATGAAACGCAGGAATACATCAAATACCGTTTGAAAGTAGCTGGAACTGAGGCGCACATTTTCAGCGTAGAAGCTATCAAGGAAATATACCGTTTTTCTATCGGTTGCCCGCGTCTAATTAACACAATTTGTGATCGCGCTCTTTTAACAGGGTATGTGATAGGCAAAAAAATAATTACGCCGGATGTCATTTTGGAATGTTCTCAGGAATTCCTTATACCAGGGCTATCGCAACCACCAGGTGCGGAGAACCTGCCATCATCTGTTGAAAAAGTTCTTCTATCTGACGAAACAGAATCGGGTTCATTATCCGATCTTTCACAACCATTAAGCGCAGAGATCCAGCACTCAAACGATGAGGAAGTTCTTCTGCCTGACGAAAAGGAATTGGGTTCATTATTCGATTTTTCGCAACCATTAAGCGCAGAAAATCTGTCCTCACATCTTGAGCGTCTTTTGAGTGGAAAAAACGGCGCTGTTTTTCAGCAATTTGAAAATAATGACCTTTTCTTAGAAGAGCCAGCAACTGCCAATGAAGACTTGAATACCATAAGAAAAAATGAACCTGAAGGCAGGTGGACGTTTGCTTTGGGGCCTAAGATAAAGGGATTTATAAAAAGCGGTTTGACGGCAATTAACTTTTATGGACTCAGTAGAAGACGTTTGATATACGGGGTAATGGCTATCTCCTTAATCGTGATTGCCACAGTCTTATATTTACTAAGCCACAAATATTTGATTGCAGGATCAGACCATCAGGTGCCTATGCCACGCGAACTTAACGATCGGGCACTAACTGAGAGCAAGAATGTCCTTCCTTCTGTTGCATCTGTCGACAAACAGATGGTTGTTACCTCACCGGATGAAAAAATTAAGGCCAAGACCAATGGTGAAGTAGACCCTGGCAAACGATCTTTGTTGGATCAGGCAAAGAAGGCGATAGAAGAAAAAAAATATACTCGCGCAAGGGAACTTTTGGAAGATGTCATGGCTCACCAGGAAGGCAATCAGCCAAAAATAAAAGCGCTGTATGTACAAGCATTGATAGAGCAGGCGAGGCTTCTGTCGGACAAAGATACCGATCAAATTGAGAAACTACTTCTTAAAGCCATTAAAACAGATCCTCAAAATGCCATAGTGTACCATGACCTTGGGAAGCTTTATACTAAGAAGAAAGATTACCTCAAGGCCATCGAGGTGTACTCAAAAGCCGCCGAGCTAAATCCAGACTCGGCTGATACTTTTTTTTATCTTGGTTTTACCTATGCTGCTATCAAGAATTATGTGAATGCCGAAAAAATGTTTTTGCGTGTTAGTGAATTGGAGCCCGCATATCTTGACAAAGCGATTTTTAATTTGGCTTTGGTTCAGCACAAGCAGGGCAAAAAGGAACAATGCCTTAAGAATCTTAAAAAGGCATTAGAAGTGAATCCTGCTAATCAAAGAGCACGCAAATATTTGGAGCAGTTTACAGCTTTATCAGGAGCAAAACAATGAGACAGTCCGGATTGAAAGGAATTATTAAGGTAATATTCGTCATTATATTCATATGGACGCTTACCGGCTGTGCTTCCCCGCAAAGTCCGTATACACCGTCCCCGCCTCCTGCGGCGCCAATAGTCGAACCTGAGCCCGCATCAGAGGTTTTGCCAAAAATTCCCATATCGAAAAAGCCTGAATTCTATGTGCACAAAGTACGCTGGTCTGGAGAAACAATCTCTGTAATCGCTCAATGGTATACCGGCAGCCAGAGAAACTGGGAGGACATCGTCAAAGTGAATCCTGGTTTTGATCCAAAACGGATGAACATTGGCGATAAAATCTTAATACCCGTGGAGATCATAGAGAATAGAGAGCCAATGCCACAAAAATATTTGAGAACTTCAGTACCTGAAAAGCCTGAGCCTTCCTCTTCTATGATAAAACCTGCAACAGAACCCCATAAAACGAAAGCACTTGACTCTCCCGAAAAAGACTTGGGGATGGCAGAACCAGATGAAAACGAGCTATTTGAGCTTCAAGACACAGAAAAGTCTGTGCCAGAATCAGACGAAATCGAGCTATTTGAAACTGTAGAATAGAAGAAGCAATTCCGGCAAGGGGGAAAATAAGGGACGGGTATTGAGATATTGACATAAGTATGTTCCATACTTTTGCTTTTCAGCTTTTCCGCTTGATTTTACTCCCTTGGTTCTTTTTGATTCGCTTCGTTATGCAGTTCATTATGCCTGTCTTTGGGAGAATGAACGTTCCGTAGGTGGCCCTGTTTATGGCCTTGTACTTGGCCTCGTCCGAAGGCAGGGTTAACCGGGTAGTAGCCGATGGGTCTGTCTTCAATGTTTTTAATTTTATCAGAAAGCTCCGCTATTTTTCTCTCTAGTTTCTCTTTTTCGGCCTTTTGTTTTTCCTCTTCAGCCCTTCTGATTTTATCCTGTTTCATTTCAAGCTCATTCTGGATGACCAGATTCCTGGCTTCCTCTGCCATAGCTGTATAATCAGGGCGGATTTTTTCGGATTCAGGGGAATTCGGTATGGCTTTGGTTTTATCATATTCTATATCATGATGAGGTTTTTGGTTAGTGAAATGCCTGATGCCTTTATCATCTGTCCATGAGTAGATATTTTCATCCGCAAACGCCGGATAGATACAAAATATAATTAAAATAATTGTTGAACTGAACCGCTCCGCGGAAAGCTTATTAAATCAGATTTTTCATAATAATCCTATCCTTAGATAAACAAAATATTTTAAAATGCCTCCGTGCCCGACATTCATTGTGAGTGCCGGGACGACAAAAATTAA
>JAHIFE010000002.1 GCA_018901125.1 Pseudomonadota bacterium
CATTGCCGCTGCCTTCAATTGCTTCTGCAGCATTTGACACAAGATTCATTATAACCTTTCTGATATGAACAAGAGAGCCGCCAATATTAAATAATTCAGTATCAAAATCGGTTTTGATTATAACTGCTGGATGAAACTGCTCAAGTTTTGCAAATTCAGGAGAGGCTAAATATTCTCTGGCAATATCATTTAAGTTCAGTGTTTCTTTAGTGGATGCCACTCCTCTTGCTATTGTCAAAAGCTCCGAGACGATAGAAACCGCCTTGTTTCCTGACTCCTGTATAATCTCTAAAGGTTTTCTTGATTTGCTGTTTTCAGGCAAATCGAGTAATAATAATTCAGGATAGCTGACAATCCCCGACAATACGTTATTCAGGTCGTGGGCGACACCACCTGCCAAAAGCCCAAGCGATTCCATCTTCCTGGATCTTGATAGCTTTTCTTCACTTTCACGCAGCCTTTCTTCTGCTCGCTTACGCTCGGTGATGTCCTGAATCACGCCATAGGCTTTTACCTTCTTACCGGATGAGTCTCTGATAATGGAATACCGGACAGAGATATAGCCGACAGCTCCATCCGGGTAAAGCATCCTGTGTTCCAGTTTTCGGCTAAATGTGGGATCGGTTACTTCCACTCCATTGCTGATTTCTTCCCAGACAAAATTTATATCGTCAGGATAGACAAAGCGTTGAGCGAATTCTGCCGGTGACATTGTATACCCGGTAACCTGGCTGGCTGTGGTGTGAAAAATCTTGTAGAAATGGTCGTTGAATGTGAAAAGATCATTGGCAAAGTCATACTCCCATGGGCCGAGATGGGCCATTTCTATGGCGCTGGACAGCTTGGCCTGAAGATTTTCCTGCTCCTTCTCAGCCCGCTTTCGCTCAATAGCGTTAGTAAAGGTTTCGCCAACAAGACGCAGAAGGGACCGGTCGTTGTCAGTCCAGGTTTGACACTTGCTTAAAGTGTCGAATCCGAGAAAACCTACCAGGCGATCACCCAGCTTCATTGGCACCACGATAAGCGATTTGATGCCCTGGATCTCAAAGCGTTCCCGTTCGAACTGTGCTTCGGGCGGCAGATTCGCCACATCAGGTACATGAAAATCCAGGATCGCGTGCTTTCGGATTTGTTCGGCAAACCAGGGTAGGGACTCTGATACATTTATTTGCTTGAAATTTTCTATCTTCGGCTGGACTCCCTTAGCGCACCACTCGTGAGTATTTTTGACCAGTTCCTCCCCGTGATGAAATACGAAAACATAGGCGCGGTCTGCTCCGGTAAAAGCGCCAACAGAAGCCAGGGCGCGTTCGATTCCCGCATCAATTTCATCTGAACTCAGGCCTACAAATTCCGAAGATATATGGCTGATCAAGCGTTCGAATTCTGATCGTCGTGCCAAGGTTTCTTCCGCATTTTTGCGTTCGGTGATGTCACGCCCAATACCCAACACTCCGGCAAGTTGGCCATCGTTGCTGTGAATTGGTGTAGTTATAGTTTCAAGAGTTTCCCGATGCCCATCATCTGCAAAATGTACCTCTTTTTCGTTTCTTCCGGGTTTCCCATTTGCAAGTACTTCTTTATCTTGTTTACGGAAAAAGTCTGCCAAATGCTTGTCTATAAAATCGTAGTCTGTTTTTCCTATGATATCTTTATATTTTGCGCCAAAGTAACTTTCAAATCTGGAATTGCAGTAAAGGTAGATTCCTTGCAGATCTTTTACCCAAAGTAAATCCGGAATTATTCGGATCAATGTCCGCAGATGCATCTCGCTAACTTTTAACGCTTCCTCGGCTTTTCTTCGCTCGTATTCGGCTTTTTCCAACTCCAGAACCCGCTTTTCCAATTTTTCATAGGTAAGTTTTTCAGACATGATCATCACCTGCGTTTTATAGATCTTTCCGATTTGTGATTGCTTGCATTATGCTTGAATCTGCCATCTTTAAAGTATTACATCAAAATGCTCAGCGGATGATAAGATAAATAAACTGTTCTGAATTCCATGGCTTTAAATGACGATACGTCCGAACCAATTCCAAAACGTTCCATTTTGGCCGATCTCGTCGTTGGGCTCAAATTTTAATCCTCGAAATACTCCATGTATTCCTGCGGTTAAAATTTTCGCCCGCATTGAGCTTTACCAAACTGAAACGTTTTGAAACTGGCTCGTCTTACCCCTTAATACTGGTTTATACCTAAATCCTGAATCCGCAACCAGCTAAAGATGATTTCAGCAACAAGAGATTTGGCAGGGAGAGTATAAGCAGCTTAGCCTGTTGTGCGGAGAATCTGAATCAAATATCATTTTCTAAAACGGTATCATGTCTTTGTTTGATTTTTTCTTGTTCTTTGTTTTTTTATGTCTTCCGATCATAAATTCTTCATGTTCGTCATCATAATAATCGTCCATAGCAAAATCATCAAGCGGATACGGGGTGTTATCATTCATGGCATTAAAAAATACACCCATGGATTCACAAAGTAATTTAATTATTTCCGCCTGTGTTTTCTTTTGAGTTAATTCTTTGCATTCTGTAAAACCCATGATTTCCTGATCGATTGATTTTATTAAAGAATTTATAATGTTTTCAATTTCATCCATGACCGTTTACCTTTCCTGATTAAAATTTAAAAGCAAAGATGTTCGCAATAGTTTGGCTAAAACCGAACAGAAACAGTTCCTAAATATTTTGTAAACGCGGCAAAAATCACCTTGATTAAGTCATACCATCAGGACTCAGGTGTGCCGTGATATGCCTCAGAACTTTAGCCTTTATTACTTACTTCTTAACCGCCAACAGATTGCGGTGTTGCCTGCTGTTCTAATGGCGAAAGCCCGTCTTTGATGTGAACGTACGGGACAAAGCCTCTGTGTGCGCATCCTGTTAACGTGTTTATTGCATTAGCAAAAGCATCAGGAAAAGGCAAGAGCATTTCTATTAGGGGAAAGGTCTCAAGGCGGAGTGAAGCGGAGGGAGAAAGATAACTTCACGAGTTTCCAACCCTGAGCATAAAATATGATAAAATAGCGGATCTGACCATTTTCCTCTATCTATTTAAGCTCACGGATTAACTTGCTTACACTGGTAATCCATTGTTAGTTCCTTACCTTTAGCAAGTTCAATATTAAGTCGCAACTTTCCCGAAGATCGATCTAAAACAGCAAGTTCTATAAGAGATGATTTATTGTTTTTTGCACGCAGGTACGTTACTTTTTCTTTTGTTATTAGGTAAGGAATTTGTTCTTTCCAGTTCACTTCCTAACGCGGCCCGCCTACTTTTTAAAATTGGTTCTAAAACAGATTCTTTACGATTGTCCAACGATCTGTATGTAAAGCCCATGATAATATCCACCGTTTTTTTTGTGCGAACAGCCGTATCATGTATAACTCCGACAATACCTAATTTACCAAGATAGGGATCATCTGCATTCCATCCGTCATTAATGAATTCAGAAAGCGATGTTTTTCCAATGGAATATTTAGTTACTTCCCTTTTACCTTTCTTATTCATTTTTTTTATGAAATTGAATTACTAAAAACTACAGCATCTGTATCTTCTCAAAATAATTTTTGACGCTGCCGACTGTTGATTTAAACATCCTTGAACCAGCCATTATCGTGAATACGTCTTCCACATTCCCGCATGTCCGGGCAAATTCCGGCCCCATAATAACTGCTGGCTCAGGGGCGTTAGGCTGTTCTTTCATAGCTTCTAAATACATTTCAAGGCGTTGTTTTAATATCTGGAAATACTCAATTTTCTGACCAATCATAAGATAAGTTGTTTCAGATATGTTTTGCGAATACTGATAAACCGCTTTCCAATACAACTCTGTAAGTCGATCCTTATGTGTGGAGTTCTCAAGAAAATAAGTAATACCCCATCCGGTGCTTATAAATTTCAATATCTGGAGTTCATATTCGACCGTTTCCCGTTTAATGTACGCCTCCTCCGGCAGGAGTGACATAATTAATTTTAAATCTTCACGATTAATAGCAAAATTAAACAGATCCTCTCCGGCTTTTTCGATTCCTGGTTTTTCTTTTTTTGATTTTTCCATGGGCTTTCTTAAAATAAATCCTTACGGTCGAATGCTTACTCTGTTGCTGCGGGGGGCTTCAAACCCGTTACTGATTTTAATATTATTTAAGGATTAATCGGTTCAATAGTACATCTTCAACATTTTGCCTGGAGTCAATTACAGATAACACATATATTTCACGTTCAGCTGTTCTGTATATTAATCGCCAGGGTTGGACAATTAATTCCCTGTATTGTGATATGCCTTGGTCTTTAAGCTCAGGGACAACGCGACCTCTTTCAGAAAGATAGTATAGGTTTGAAGCTGTTTGCCTGATCTTCTCAAATATTTTTAATGCATTTTGAGGGCTATCTGCTGAAATATATTCAATGATATTTTTTAAATCATTTTCTGCAACGCTTGTCCAAAATACTTTATACTTTGACTTCATTACAATTTATCTTTCAACAAATATTCAATATCATTAAATACTTCTTCTTGTAATTTTACTTTTCCATCCTTCACATCACTTTCACCCTGAGATATAAGTTTCAACAAGCCAATTGCATTACGCATATTTTCATAACTTTCCGGATCTTGAAGAACTGCTCTGGGTTCCCCGTTTTGTGTGATTATTACAGGGCGATGTGTGTCATTAATTTGTTTTAATAAATCTGCGGCTCTGGATTTCAAATAAGTGACTGGCTTTATATCATTTGTTATATTCATTTTTATTACCTCCGGTTCGTATATAGTATCAAATAAGGACCGAGTGTCAAGATGAATATTATTATTGAAAAAATCTCTTTAAATTCCCCGATTAGCTTTTTTAAGTTTCTGATTCTACTATTTTGATTTCTTCTTCCGTTAAATCGAAGGTGCTAATTTATTGGCGAAGCATAGTGAAAGAACAGGAGATGTGGCAGGCTTGTTTCTATTTGATGCGCAGATCTTTAAAAAGGATCTATGAATTCGCGGCGCGTCTGGGTTTCATTGTATGAACCGTTTTTATACGATTCCAGATTATAATCGAAAGTTTCGGTTAATTCTTTGATTCTATCAGGTACATTCATGTTTCAATACCTACTTCATTTAAGCATAACGAATAAGGATAGATTGTGCGGAGCAACAATCTATCCTTATTCGTTAGCTCTTTAATATGCAAACAGTTCTTGTAGGCAATTGATAACTTTGATCTGTGCGCTTTTGGAAATCACCCCAAGCTTTTGAATCAACCTGGATTTATCCACAGCCCTCATTTGATCCAGTAAGACTAATCCTTGTTTCCCTTGGAATGTGCATTGAATTCGTGTTGGAAAACTGAATCCTTTTGAGGTCATTGGAGCAACGATAGCTGTTTTTAAAGAGGACATCTCATCTGGGGAAATAACAACAGAAGGTCTTGTTTTCTTTATTTCTGATCCTTGAGTTGGGTCTAATTGAACCAACCATATATCGAACCTTTGCACCTTCTGTTTTACCATTCCCAATCCTCATCACTCGATAAAGATGCATTAAGCCACTCTTGATCTATTTCACTTGATTTTTCAGATTGTGAGACCTTATCAAATCGTTCCTTCCAACCTTGCCTTGGTTTCTTTACAGGTTGAATTAAAAGCCCTTCGTCAACAATTTTTAATTCCAAATCTTTATCATTGAGCTGGGCTTGCTCTATAATTGCTTTAGGGATACGGATGCCTTGTGAATTTCCTATCCTAATTAAAGTAGTCATGTTTACCTCCAATAGTGATTATGTAATTACAATATAATCACATTAAAGTGTAATGTCAATTCAGTTATTTTCTCTAGCTCCATGGCAGCTAACGGCTCGCTTGAGGGGCGCGGCCGATAAGGTATATTCGAAAATCCGGCGATATTCCAGCGTCCCTCTCCAAGCGAATGTTATCTGCTATTTATAGTTATAAAGTGGTTATTAACTCCAATTGATAAATTTTATTTAGCTTCAGCTTCAGTTTTCGCCTTTCTTATTCTTTTCTTCCCTGTCTTAACTAACCCCGCCGCCTGTTTATTATTCTAACTATAACAACGTTTATTTTTTTCAATAAACTGAAATAATTTTGAATACCGTCCTTTTTCCCAATCTTCAAACATCTGATCTACATTCATGCTTTTAAATATACAGAAAATTTTACAATTTGGGCATTGCTTCTGTTTAATCTCATATAGTATAATTCTTTTTTGTAAATCATTCACAATAAATTATCTACACCCCTTAATTAAATTTTACAATGGTGCTTTCTTTTCTATCTATATTCGATAATTATCATTATTTGCGATAGAAATCTACAAGTATCATGATAATGTTCGATTTATTGATAACAGGAAGAAAACTTGTTGCTATATCTTTACTGAATCTTTACCCGCAGATCGGGTAGAGATTCAGTTTGTCCTGATTATTGCTAATGTAAGTTGGTGGCGATGTCCGTCCGTCTCAATGCTCAGGATCACTAAGAAGATGACCAAAGCGCGCACGATATTGCTGGAATTGTTGCATTATGTCAACGGAGTTAAACCCATAGTCCTCCGCATTGTAATGGTGGCTGCCATGCTTTGATTTTGGGTTTTCGGCGATATACTGCTCGATGCGGCGTACGTGCTCGGCACTGAAAGGCAAGTTGAAATGCTGATGAATGCGGCGTACCTGGCCTACCGGGTCGAGCACCGTGTCACGATATGCGATGTCAAGCACGCGGGCATCGAGTTGTGGATCATGTGCGCGTGATGCCGTACTTCGCTCAAGACATGCACCGAACAGATGTGCTGCCAGATGGCCAATCTCTTTCCGCTTTGCACGCGGATCCTGCATTTGAAATATGGTCCAGATTACATTCGAACCCGAAGGAATCGTCCGCACAGGATCACGATGCGTCTGAACGAAACACGCGTCCGGATAGGTTGCGGCAAGCTGATCGAGATTGAGCTGATGCATCGGCTCTTTCAGAGTCCACCGGCCATGGGGGCCTTTCCACTGCAATTGCTGCAGCACACGCTTATGCGTATTATAGAGACCATCAATCGGTGTTTCGGCCAGCCACTTTACGAAGCGTGGCACACCATAAAACGTGAAGAAGCGAGCGCTGGCAAAATGCAGGGCCATTAAATTAAGGCAATCCGCCGGCAAAGTGGCGCCAAAGGGGTGCATCTTTTTGAGGATCGGCAAGGCGGCGAACAGGCCTTCTATTTGGGCTTGCATTTGAGAGATTCGGGGATCGGTGTCGAATGTCGCTACCTCAGGCGCTGGCCATGGATGCGCGGTTTCCCATTCGAGAGGTGCGCGGGCAGCCGGGTCGAGCGCCATAAGATTATGCAGGATCGTGGTACCCGTTCGGGATAAACCGATGAGAATAATCGGGCGTTCGATTTTGATTGCCATGATTTCAGGATGGCGGCGTGCGTCATCAACAAGCCGAAGCCGGGTGACCAGGAGATCAATCATATGTGCGGTAAAGCGTTCAAACACTTTCGGCAAAGGTTCGGTCTCGAGCAGGGCCTCGACAAGAACTCTCAGCCCAATGCGAAATGTTTGGTCAGATCCCCAATCTGAAAGGCCGGAGCGCTGCTCCGCTTCACGCAAGAGTGTGGTTTCGCTGAGTTCCATAAATGCAGTCTCCATCAGCCGGATAGTTCGCACATACCATAGCCGACCTCGTTGTCCCATTCAAAGCTGGAACACGACTGGCTCATCAATACTTCACAGTCAACAACAAGTCCGTGAGCATCTAAGGATATGCCCTTGGCTTGCCCGTTCGATGTTCCATCGTTCCAAGTACCAATGGGAATCCACGTCGTTTTGACATTCCGACCCTGAATACGCGCTGTTCCCAGAGCGCTCTTTAACACGACCGTATAAGGCGGCAATTTCGGAACACGATATAGCTCTGGCATCTGAAGTACTTGTGCGGGATGAACCCGTTGATTTTCAAAAATATAGGCTTCACTAAAATAAGGAATTTTGCGTTCCTTGTTTAGTACTTTGAGACCGAATCCCCGACCGCTCGGAAAAAGTCCACAGATCCAGGCATGGCTCTTCATGCCGGTCATGTCGCGCGGCCCTCGGACATGTGCCCGCAGTCCGACACCGGCAAAGCCCCACGACTCGGCATCTACCTTGATCTGTCCGTCTGCTTTGACGAGTTGCTCGTATTTTCCGAGAAATTCACGCTCCGTCTCCGCTGCCGTAGATTGATTGCCGGGTCCTGTGGTCAAAGGGATGATCCACGGCTCGCCTTGTGCCGTCGCCCGGATGTCAACATCGACATGGGCGGTGGGCCCTTCACGGACCAGGCCGAGCGCTTGCTGTTCTTCGGTTGTAACCAGTGCTTTGCCGGTCCAGCGGTAGCGCCATGATCGAAACGGTCTTACGCAATGCAAGCGAAGACTCGTTCCGCCGGGCTCGTTGTTCTTCGTGAAGGTGCCTTCGGTTTGCGTTATCAGAATGCGTCCATCGGGAAGAAACAAGCTTGCGCGTTCACGAGCCTTGCCCACCGTGATACCGTGGAGATTAAGGTTCATTCCAATGTCTTTCGGGCCGTCGAAAAACCAATTGTTAAATGTCTCAACCAGGTTGGGTATGGGTGATGCCGCCACCAGAGCATTTTCGAATTCAGGATGGAGGCCGCCGGTAAAATTGTCCATAAGCTTTCTCTCCAGACTTTGTAAACAGTTTGTCCCCAATTGCTCATATGCGGGAAGTTTTGTGATCTGATAAGAAAATGATTTCCATTGGGCGTACTTCGATTCTCCTAATTGGATACTAAGACTTTCCTGAAAGCTTTTACTTCTTTTTCTGCACTAGAAAAAGGTTAATATATCTTGTATCAAGATCGGAAATTGCAACCATTGAATATTCATTTTCAATTTCAATGAACATATTTTCAAAAACCCGACCAAGCTGTTCTGTAATTTCAATCGGTTTAAGACCGGTTTTTGTGCAAACCCAGTTCAAAAAGGATTCTTTTACCAAAATATCTATTTTGCGGTTTTTACCTTTTCCTTTCCACAGAGTCTTAAAAAAACGTTTGAAGTCATCAAGAAATATTGGTAACGGTTCTTCAGGAAGGCCTATACAATATCTTGCAAAAAGAGTCAGAACAAGTTTCTTATGATTTAAATGCTGGCTTTTTGCCTGTTTTATATCGATATTCATTAGAGAAATAAGGTCATCAAAGGAAATAACTTCTTCGAGTACTTTACGGCTTTCAACTATATCCGAAAGAGAAAAAAATTCCCTGTATATATGCCCGTTTTTTTGCTTATCAAAATAGAGCGGTTTTTTGATTAAAAGAGCGCCCAATACCCCCATCCATTCTTCGTCCCAGAAACTTAAAGTAAGACCTTGTTTCATAAACCAGGCTCTGGTCAGCCATTTTTTTGTTCGTTCTTTAAGCCCCAATGCAAGGCTAAAACCGGTTCTGAAAATATGCTCAAGGTTATATGTGCTTATAATTGTTGCAGCATTAGCAGTATCCGTAATTTGATTTTGTGTCATCAAGCGTTCGATTCCAATGCTTAAATATCCACAGGCCTTTTTTACAATATCTTTTAGTTCATCCTTGCTTTTAATTATATTTTGATCTGCTGAAATTATCCGGTTGCAAAGGGTAGCAAATTCGGTTTGAATTTTTTGAAGAGTTTCGCCTATATCTATTGTTTTAAGCGACATTGAAAACAGATTATCTTCTTTTAACATTTTTAACGGATAAAGGGGGAGCGGTATAAAAGGGGTATTTTTATTACTTTTTTTAAGGGGTTTTTTTCTGGCTGTAATTGAATCCGGCTTTAAAGAAGCGTAAATTCCTGCAGCCTCATCAATAGGCAAAAACCCTTTTTCCGAAAGCCTTACATTTTTTAAACGGTAAAATTCTTCTTCCATTTCATAAGGAACAACTGTCATTGCTTCAAGCAATATATTCTGGTATTTTATATGGTCGTATTCTGCAATTTTTTCCAGCATATTTATTATAAAGTCTTTTTTATGCTCTTTATAAGTTTCTTCAACTGGTTCCATATCCGGATCGTAAGACTCATATCCGTAATTGTCGACTAACTTAAAATAAAAAACATCGTCGAACGTTATAAAATCATTTCCAAGATCTGATGGAACCTGATCATGATCTCTTATGGCAACTTTTATAGTTTTATAAAGATAGAATTCTATAAAATCCGTTTTCTTATCAGCTGCCCATTTTGCAAGGCGTGCAGGATCAACCTGAAATAGAATATCAAGCCATTTGGTAACCGAGTTTATTTCAATCCTGTCTTTTTCCCAGAGCTCAACATCCAGTATATATTCCCATTGTTTTTCGGAAGCTAAATTCAAAAGCTCAAAAGCGTCGTAAATACCTATATCGTTTATAAGAAAATAAAAATCTTCTTCAGGAAAGGAGTGTACAAGTGCTGCCGGATGTTTTGCTTCCAAAATACGATCTATAGCTTTTTCAGGAGGCATTGCTATAATCTCTTTTCTTTGAGAATTAAGATCTGCTGCCCGTTTAATCATAAGGCTGTATTCATTTTTATTCATTGTCATTTCTTTATATTATTTCATGGGAAAATTATTAATAGAATTAGCATACCCGGTATCGCAGCAATTGTACATGCAATAAAATATTTTCAAAGACTATTATCCTGTAAAAACATGTATATTATATCCTCAATGCTGTTTCTTTAACAAGGAGATTTATATTCATGATTTGTATTCGCAGAAAAATTGTTTAAGTGCTTTCTCATTTATGATCAAAAAATATTGTTATATAGAATTACTGCCCACAAAATATGATACTTGCGTTCTCATAATATATGATTTAAACTCCGTACGTTGTTCAGTATTAATGAATGCCTGATGCTGGCTCCTTGCGCCGCGATTATCACGCTATATCATAATCACAGTAAACAAAATTAAAAATTAGAAAAAACCATTAATGATAAAAAGCGCTTTCTGGAAATCGGTTTTTAATCGCAGAATGTTAATTTGTATATTTACCGGTTTTACCTCCGGCTTGCCGCTTTATATTCTGATTTCCCTGATACCGGCCTGGCTGAGGAAGGAAGGTTTCGATCTGTCCACGATTGGCTTGTTTGCCATTATCCAGTTTCCCTATACCTGGAAATTTGTCTGGGCACCGTTTATGGATCGCTACGTTCCGCCGTTTTTGGGCAGGCGCCGCGGCTGGTTGCTGATAACGCAAGTTGTCCTGTTAATAATTATTACTTTATTCGGCATGTTTAATCCTCATCAATCAATTTGGGTAATAGCGACCTTAAGTGCCGCAGTTGCTTTCTTCAGCGCCAGTCAGGATATAGTAATTGATGCTTACCGGCGGGAGTTATTGCCTGATACAGAGCTTGGTCTGGGTAACTCCATCCATGTTAATGCCTATCGCATATCAGGTTTGATTCCCGGATCACTGTCTTTGATATTAGCAGATCATTTGCCCTGGAATACGGTATTCCAGATTACCGGATTGTTTATGCTGGTGGGAATCTGCATGACGCTGGCAATCAAAGAAGCAAGCCAAACTGTGCCACCGCTTGCACTTAAAGCCGCTATTGTGGAGCCGTTCCAGGAATTCATTGGTCGTAAAGGCATTGCCAGTGCACTACTGATACTGGCTTTTATGTTTCTTTACAAGATCGGGGATAACATGGCTACCGCATTAGCCACACCTTTTTACATCGACATGGGTTTTACCATGACCGAAATCGGCCTGATTGCCAAAAACGCCGCTTTGTGGCCGGCTATTATAGGTGGTATGCTAGGTGGTTTGTTGATGGTTAAGATTGGTATTAACCGTGCACTTTGGTTATTCGGAATCGTGCAGCTGGTTACCATCATAGGTTTTGTGATTCTTTCGCAAGTGGGTAACGACAAAATTGTACTGGCTATTGTAATTAGTCTGGAATATCTAGGCGTGGGCTTGGGTGCGGCTGCATTCACTGCCTTTATTGCTCGTTCCACACATCCTAAATACACGGCAACCCAGTTTGCTCTTTTTACAGCCTTTATGGCCGTACCCCGAACTTTCGCCAATGCATCTGTCGGTTTTATTGTGGATGCCATTGGCTGGACTAACTTCTTTATCTTCTGCGCAATCACTGCCATACCTGGCATGCTGTTGCTATTTAAAGTGGCGCCATGGAATGATAATCCGGAGGCTCTTGGCTTACAGAAAGCCGAAGCCAAACAGACAGGAAACTGAAAACATCTTGTTGCCACATGACTGCCAGCTTACAACATTATTATACCGCCTCCTCCGTAAAGCAGCATGCCCACACGGTACCCGTTTACATAAAGAGAAGATCTGAATTTCTGAATTCAACAGCCATAGATAAAATAACATTCAAGAAAAAAATATGGTTTTAATGTCATACGCGGCCTGTCTGATAATTAAACTGTCAAAGCGTATAAAAATACCTGCAAGTTACATTTATCCTTCGAATTGTTAAGGGAATAAATCTGAAAATATCTTGACAAGAATTATCACACAGAGTAGGCAAACGCTATATTGAAGCGAATAGCGAATAGCGGAAATGGATGTATTATTCGATATTCCGGCTTTGTTATTTCAGGCTGGTCTGTTTATGCAGTTTTAAACTTATTAGATAAATATTAGAGCCACTTTCAAAACGTTTCAGTTTGGTCAAGGTCAAGGCGGGTGAAAATTTTAACCGCAGGAATACATGGAGTATTTCGAGGATTAAAATTTTCGCCCAACGCAGAGATCGGCCAAAATGGGACGTTTTGAAACTGGCTC
>JAHIFE010000021.1 GCA_018901125.1 Pseudomonadota bacterium
CCACTTTCAAAACGTTTCAGTTTGGTCAAGGTCAAGGCGGGTGAAAAT
This sequence comes from Pseudomonadota bacterium, assembly GCA_018901125.1. Classification (GTDB taxonomy): domain Bacteria; phylum Desulfobacterota; class Desulfobacteria; order Desulfobacterales; family RPRI01; genus RPRI01. The sequence goes on from JAHIFE010000021.1 coordinate 49, forward strand.
TTTAACCGCAGGAATACATGGAGTATTTCGAGGATTAAAATTTTCACCCAACGCAGAGATCGGCCAAAATGGGACGTTTTGAAACTGGCTCTAACGATTTTATTAATCTTATACACACATATTATGTTACAAAAAAGATATTTCTATGATATTTTTGGATTATATTGAAAAGCATAAGGTAAATATTTTAAATAAACCAATAATTATTGGTCATTTTATTAAAAAATATATTTTGCTGAAATATATCACTAAAATATAATAATTCAGTTAAATCAACATATCTAATTGTAATTATTTATTATATAAATTTTATATTAATAAAGATATCTGTATTGGAAATATTAATTTTTCTTTTTTTAATCTCTTGACATATAATCAATATCTGTATATTTTTAACACTTACATAGAGTTATGATCTATTATATTCATATAAGCTCTGCCATATTAAAATTTGAGCCCAACGCAGAGATTGGCCAAAATGGGACGCTTTGAAATTGGCTCATATAATAAATTATACCGGTTTGGGAAATAAATGAACTGTATTGATGCTGTTGAAGGTACTGTAAAATCCATAATTAACGGCCTTTTTCAATTTTTTGTCGAATCCGAACTTGATGATACCGAATATATTAGAAGTATAAAAAGAGTTATGGATTCAACCGATACTTTTCTCCAAAATAACAAAGAAATTGCCGGTGATCCCAAAACCTTAAGAAATGTTCTTTACGGATATGCCAAGGATTTATGGATGAAACACCTTGCTAATAAAACAAAAACAAACAATGAAGATAAAGAACAAGCTCTTGAAAAAATGGAATATTATGAATATTATTTTGACTACATATACTGCCATGGAACGTATCCTCGTTGATTAATAAATATGCAGTTAATTTGTAGTTATTTAGACCTGTTTTTAATAAACAGGATGGAATAAAATTCAGCATTAAAGATTAAATTGATAACTTATTTAAAAAATAGATATTATTGCTGGACTTTTTTCACAAAACTGTCATTATAGAAAAATAGAAAGCTCTCTTCATAAAAAAAAAGCACTAAATAAATGGTTCTTTAGAGAGTGAATAAACAAAATGCCTTATGGGTGTTAATTTATAACAGGATATTTATACAAAAATTTACATTTTATCAGCAAGCGAAGAAGATTATTAGGAGGTGCCATGGCGTTAACTAAAAATGACATTGTTGCAAGAGTACATGAACTCGGCTTTACCAAAAAAAAATCGGTCGATATCATTGAATCTCTTCTTATGATTATTAAAAATAACCTTGAAAATGGTGACGATGTTTTAATCTCAGGGTTCGGCAAGTTCTGTGTAAAGAAAAAGAGCCAGCGAAGAGGTAGAAATCCTGCCACAGGTTCCGATTTGATTTTAAGAGGAAGAAGAGTAGTTACTTTCAAATGCTCCGGGAAATTAAGGGATAAAATCAATAAAAACTAATAGAAGAGCCACTTTCAAAACGTTTCAGTTTGGTCAAGGTCAAGGCGGATGAAAATTTTAACCGCAGGAATACATGGAGTATTTCGAGGATAGCGCTAAAGCTTCACTAAAGTGCATAATTTTCATCCAACGCAGAGATCGGCCAAAATGGGACGTTTCGAAACTGGCTCAGAAGTTTTCCCTTAGTTTTATAGACTGCAAGAATAAATTCTATCCGACATATTTTCAAATTTACCCAAGGCGGACATACGATTTATATATAATAGATGTTCACCTTGGGTAATATATTGATATAGTTGGATAATTATAAAAGTAGATGAAATTTTTTTCCGGATTAAACTCCGAAATTATTCGAGTATAATTTTACATGGTTTACAATTTGATATCGTAAACTTTCATTTTGCTTAAAAGTGAAGGATGGCTTATTTCAAGAAGTTGAGACGCTTTTGTTCTGTTTCCATTTGTTGCCTCAAGAGCTTTCTGGATCAGCTTTTTTTCTACATCAATATGTGCAGCTTTTATTGAATACCCTTCAATATCATTATCTTTTATGTTTGCTTTTTTATTTGCCAGTTCCGGGGGAAAGTTGTCTGGTATTAGAATAGGTTGTTCAGCAAGGACTACCGCCCTTTCAATAATATTCTCAAGTTCCCTAACATTTCCGGGCCATTCATACTCAAGCAGTAAAGACATTGCAGAAGGTGAAATCCCTTTAATATTATTGTTAAGTTTTATATTCAAAGCGTTTATAAAATGATCGCATAAAAGCGGGATATCTTCTGCCCTTTCTCTAAGAGGCGGAATCTTTACTGTCAGTACATTTAGCCTGTAATAAAGATCCTGCCTGAAAGCAGGTGTTTTAATCTCTTCTTCAAGATTTTTTGAGGTCGCCGATATAACCCGTACGTCAATTTTTTTTGTTTTGGAATCGCCTATCGGCCTTATTTCGTTTTCCTGTAGTACCCGGAGTATTTTTACCTGTAATGAAATAGGCAGGTCTCCTATTTCATCAAGAAAAATTGTCCCGCTGTCAGCCTCTTCAAAAAGACCTTTTTTATCCCTGTCTGCTCCTGTAAATGCTCCTTTTTTATAACCAAAAAGCTCGCTTTCGAGAAGGTTTTCCGGTATGCCGCCACAATTAACCGGAACAAGCGGTTTTTTCGATCTGCTTCCTCCGAAATGAATTCCTCTTGCTATGAGCTCCTTACCGGTTCCGCTTTCACCTACAATTAACACCGTGGTATTATACTGAGCAGCCTTGGCTGAAAGAGTAAAAACCGATTCCATTATCTTGCTTTTTGCTATCATATTACCGAAAGAATATCTTCCTTCAATTTTTTCAATTTCCTGTCGCAAGAAACGGTTTTCTCTCTTTAACCGCTCTCTTTCTTCAGCTTTTTTTAAAGAAAGAAAAACTTCATCAGCTTTAAACGGTTTTGAAATATAATCATAAGCACCCTCTTTCATTGCTTCAATCGCCGTGTCCATAGTACCGTATGCAGACATCATTATAATGGTGGCACTTATCTTGTTTCTGACCTTTTTCAGAAACTCGATTCCATTCATTTTGGGCATTTTAATATCACAAAGAATAAAATCATATTGGGTGCTATCAACCATAATAAGACCTTCAAATCCGTCTGCGGCAGTATCAACAATATAACCGAACTTCTTAAGCATGGCGTTTAGCATATGACGCATGTTTTCTTCATCATCAATAACCAGAAGCCGTTTTTGAGTATTTGTATTTTTTTCCATAAGTTTATATTAACTTTATTGAGCAAATTTGAAAACGTTTCAGTTTGGTCAATCTCAAGGCGGGCGAAAATTTCAAACACAGGAATACATTGAGTATTTCGAGGATTGAAATTTGAGCCCACCGCAGAGATCGGCCAAAATGGGGCGTTTTGAAACTGGCTCTATTGTTTTATTTCTTCGCAAAGAGGAAGGTATATGGATATCGTTGCTCCTTCTTCTTTATTGCTGCTTTTAGCCTCGATCTTTCCTCCCATGCCTTCAATAATCGAAAAGCATACAAACAGTCCAAGCCCTGTGCCCTTGCCGGACTCTTTTGTAGTAAAGAAAGGATCAAAGATATTGCCGATGGAATCCTCCGAAATTCCGGAACCATTATCAACAACAGAAACTTTTATCGAAGGCATGTTATTAATTGCTTTAGCATCGGCGCTGTTTATGTTTTCTGTCTTTATCAGGCATTGACCCTTAACTTTGTCCTTAGATGAAGAAATCGCATCCGCAGCATTTATAACAAGATTTAAAAAAATTTGACTCAACTGATTTGAATCGGATAACACATTATCATTTTTTGCGTCGAGTGAAATTTTCAATTCTATGCCGGACATAAAAGGCTGATATTTTACAATCTCGGCTATCTCTTGTATTGCTTCATGCACTCCTGTTTTACTGTTCTTTACTTCCGAGGGACGGGAAAAATCGAGAAGCTGACGGATTATAATATTTATCCTGTTAATTTCGCTCTCAGCTCTTTCTATATATTCAAATTTGTCACAATCTGAAATATCATCCTGTTTGAGCAAACCCAGATAACCTAATACTATTCCTATAGGATTTCCGATTTCATGCGCTATCCCGGAAGACAATCTGCCAACGGAAGCAAGCTTTTCCGCCCTTATAACATCCTTTTCAGCCTTTTTTAAATCAGCATTCATCTTTTCAAGAGATTGTACATTGTCCTGCAGTTTTTCCTTGTCTTCCGAAATTCTTTTCAAAAGGCGGTTTAAAGCCTTTGACAGTTTGTTGAACTCATTATCTTTGTTGTCATGCAAGAAAAAGAATCCATCTTCGTCCCGGAACCCATCAGCCCTTTGAAGCATTTGTTGAACAGGCTTTACTGCAATTTTTGAAACAAAATGAAGCCCTATCAAAGTCAATACAAATGCATTGATCATTAAATAAATGATAAGTACTTTCTGGGAGCGCCTTATAACACTGTAAATGTTTTCGAGCTCAATAACAATACCTGCCCCTGCTTCAACTTCTCCATTAACCAACAGAGGAACTGATATCATAAGATAACGATCCTGCATCCACAAGACACCCCAGGTTGTTCCTATATGCCTTATGGTTTTATTTAAAGATTTAACCGACTGCTTTGTTATATTTCTTATTTCATCGGAAAGCAGGCTGTTTAAACCACCTGAATAAAGAATATTTGAATTTTTATCCTGTACCAAGAGGCAGGAAAAACCCGCTTCTTTCAAAATCTTTTCCAATCTTTCACTATATGCCGGCTCGATAAACAAGTTCTTTCGATCTTCATCTATTGAAATGTGATTTTCCACCTCGGATAAAATGAGATTTGCTTTAGATATTTCTGACTTAATAAGACCATGTTGAGCTGTTATAATCATAATGAAATCAATAAGAAACATTGCAACAATTAAAAGTATTGCAATATAAAGTGCAATATTTGTTTTTATTCCCTGAATAGTCACTATATTCTCCGCTGATTATAACGGGTTGAAATATTTTAAATCATTATTACTATATAACCGTTGATTATTGCAATAACTAAACACAAGACTTTTGAAGAATATCAAATTGATACCTTTGCATAATGATATATTAAAAAAAGCGGCAGCGTACTTTGCGAAGGAGTCCCACAGCGAGGTGCGCGATGATAAAGAGACTGCGGCGGCTCCAGTATCCAGTACCCTTGTTATATAAGGTGTTAAATGTATCTGTAAGCGGATATCATGCATGGCTTAACAGAAAGCATTCAGCTCGTTTCCTTGCGGAAGGGAGGCCTGAAGTTGAGGTGCTGGCGGCGCATAAGCGCACCCGAAAGACATGCGGAAATGAGCGGCTTCAGAAGGAGAACACGGAGTGAAGGTGGGTATATACCGTGTAAGAAAGATTCGCAAGAAATTGGGGATAAATTGCAAACAGACAAAGAAGTTCAAGGTAACAACGGATTCAAAGCACAATTTGCCTGTGGCGAACAACCTGCTTAATCAAAAGTTTGAAACGACTGCACCAAACCGGGTCTGGGTATCCGACATCACATATATACCGACAAATGAAGGCTGGTTATATCTTGCCGGACATAAGGATATATTCACAGGGAAGGTTGTGGGATATGCAATGGGCAGCCGTTCCTTATTTAAGGCGGTAGTTACCAAGCGGCCAGAGAGTTGTCTCATAACAGTTTAGTCCCTTCCTTTACACCAAATTTTTCTGCACGATTATCAAGCTATCAGCTTGAATCGTTGCAGAGGTCAGCTTTTTTTATGAAACTTTTATTGGATGCAGGTACGGGAAACAGCTTCCCCGTATTTGGCAACTATGCCTTGTGCTACCTTGCTTGCCGCATCTTCATAGCTTTGAGTGCTGCTAGCGGAATTGCTGCCGCTAAAAACTACCATACCAGTCTCAACATCCACAATTCTTATATCGGCAGCAACATTGTATACATCTTTATAAACAGTAAAAAGGCCCAGAAATATCGGAATTGTTGAAGTGCCAAATTGACTGGTTGTACCTAGAATAACGGCATTGGCTCCTAATAGCTTTCCGACTTTAATTGCCTGTTTTTCATCAGTTAACCCGGACATGCCAAGTTTAATTTCTTCTAATATCGAATGTAATTTCTTCCTTTCCACCAAAATAACTGACGGCACTTTCATTAATTCCAACGTAACTGCATTGGCAACAATACTACCCGAACTTCCTGTTTCTGCTCCAGGAGCATCTTTAAAATTGATGACAGATATTCGAGTAAGTTTATTCAGAACACTTTGGTCAGCTGTTATTGATATTTTTGGATCATTGGCGCATCCGTTGAGAAAGGCAAAACAAAGAATAAAAACAGCAAATATTTTCAAAGAAAGAATCTCCTAATATCGGCCATGGTTATACTACTGCGAAAAGATCTATAATTGCTTTATTCACAGGCATATTAAGTGCCCTATATATAAACAAGGCTATTTTGTTTTTGGTATATTTCTCACGCTGTTCAAAAACTCTTCCGATCTAATATATTTTTCTATGTTATGAATGGCTATCCAGTGCGACATGTTAACCGCAATACCATGACACTCATCAGTAAGTACCTGGCGAGGTCCGGCTGTGCCATATCCTGTGAAAGAATTGCCCCACAAAACTATCCGTTCAGAAGAATTTGGTTCTAACAATGCCACTTTAAATCTGGACCATGCTTGCACGGTAACAAATAAGAAGGCCTGCACAACATCGCTGCTATATTTGTCTATTTTAATCTCAACAACACCATCGGCTCCCTCTATAAGTTGATGAGAAATCCAATCGGCAGCGCCTTTATCTGTATCAGACAAAGCGTCTATACTGATCGATTCATTTTTGTCTTTTGCATCGTCATAATCTGCCTTGTTGCCATCTCTGTAGCTTTTTGGGCTTATATCATCTTTACCATTTGCTGCTTTAGGTGGTAATTGCAACTTCTCTTGAGATAATTTATCAGGGATTGGAGGAGAAACATTTATAACTTTATAACCGGCTTTTTCAAGAATATTTCTTATGTGATAAGCTGTCTGTGTTTCAAGATCATCTTTGTTAGCAATAAACGCAAAGCTGGTTGGAATCATTATGCTATTTCGCATAATTCCACATATGCGCTTAAATTTTACCGAATTTGGACGCGTATCTTTAACAATTAATACTAATTTAAGGTTGTTATCAGGCAGGGAATCCGACAAGCTTGGTTTCTCGATCAATAATACCGGTTTTGGAGTAAAAGCACATCCACTTATAAGTGATATAAGAAATAAAATAAATAATCCAAAAACAGCTTTGTGCTTAACAGCTTTTTCATTTCTTTTCATAATATAACCTTTCGTAAATTTCGCCGGACTATCCACAATCCATATCACTATCTTTACACCCGATTTATGGCTTCACAACCGCAATTTCAATAGGCACTGTTCAATATATTATATATTTTTCTGAATATGTTCTATAATTTGCTCTGAGGCTCGCTCGATCGCCTGAGACGTTGTTCCGGCAAAAATACTTCCTTCTGACGACTGCCCTTCAATTTCAAATTTGCCGACAGATTTTCCCGTCTTCGCATCAATCAGTTCACCAATAATTGACGCAAGTGCACGACCGGCACCTGCCCCTAGCATAAGCCTTCTGGAAGTACTAACTTTTACCAATTGCACTAATTTTAAATTTAGCTGTAATTCAGACCCTCCACTTGAAGAACTTTGGGTAATAACCTCGAGTTTATTCTGCTCACGAAGCTTATCAATAACCAATTTTTCAAGTTGACCCACTTCTTCGGAAGAATCAGATAATTCAGATGATGCTTTAACCATAACAGCTTTGTAATTTGATAGGCTCTCTGTCATAGGAGTTGAAGAACGGATTATTCCTGATGAAGCACAACCATTTAATAAAAAAGCAACAACTATTATAATCCCACAATTTGCTAAAATATTAAGGCGATAATTCTTCATTAACCATACCTCTACTTCTGTAGATACAAAAACACCGCTCTTCCATAAGATGAGCGGTGTTTTATTACCTATATAATTTAACAAGTTAATAATTGCATAACTTATATTTAAATATTTAATTCTATCTCAGTAAATTCTCAAATATCACGGAATAACCCTGTCCGCGTCCTACACACATGGTAGCCAACCCGTATTTAGCTCCCGGATTTTCCTTAAACAGACCTGCAAGAAAAGCTACAAGCCTGGGGCCTGATGATGCTAAAGGATGTCCATAAGCAATTGCTCCGCCCCATTTATTTACTCTTGGGTCATCCCATTTCATTTTGAAGCGATCAAGAAAATAAAGAGCCTGAACAGCAAAAGCCTCATTCATCTCTATAATATCCATGTCCTCTATTGTCAGACCGGCTTTTTCCAGAACTTTTACTGTTGCCGGAACCGGTGCTGTGCCCATTATGGTTGGATCTACCGCTGCAACTGCCGTTGCGACCCAGCGCATTTTAGGCTTAAGACCCATCGCCTTAGCTTTTTCTTCACTCATAAGCAATGTAGCTGCAGCTCCGTCATTTAAGCCGGATGCATTGCCTGCCGTAACATTTCCGTTTTCCTTAAAAGGTGTTTTCAGGCTTGCCATGCCTTCCATGGTAGCACCTGCTCTTGGCGGCTGATCCATATCGGCTACCATTTTTGTCCCGTCTTCCAATTCAACATCTATAGGAATTATCATGTCCTTCATCTTGCCGGCTTTAATTGCCTCGTCCGCTTTTCGCTGGCAGTCCACAGCATATCTGTCCGCCATTTCTTTTGTAAATTCGGGAAAGCGTTCATGTATATTTTCAGCCGTCTGGCCCATATTTAAAGATGTAGGTCCGCCCATTACTTCCAATGATCTTGGATGAGGATCACGCATAAAGCCCATGGGCAAATGCCCCATATGCTCTACACCACCTGCTATAAGACAATCAGCCATACCGGCTGCAATATAAGTTAATCCAAAACCTATTGCCGTAAGACCTCCTGCGCACATGCGGTCTATAGAACAGCCGGGAATTTCCTGACCCAAATCAGCAAGCATGGTTGCAACACGTCCAAGAGTTCCGCCCTGCTCTTTCATCTGATTTGTTATGCCCCAGATACTGTCTTCAATCATAGACGGAGTAACACCCGGGTTTCTTGCCATTAAAGCCTTCAGCAGGGGAACAACCAGATCATCAGCTCTCGTCTTCCAGAAAATACCTTTTTCTCCCGACTTACCAAAGGCTGTTCTTACTGCGTCAACTACTACTACGTCTCTTAACTCTTTTGCCATAAGGCTTAACTCCTCTTATTTGCATTTATATTCAGGTTTTCTTTTTTCGATAAAGGCTCGTGCTCCCTCTTTCATATCTTCCGTTGCCGCAAGACTCGCCCATACATCGGATTCCAGCTCCAAGCCCTGCTCCAGGGTAAGATCCCGTGTGCGGTTTAATACTTTTTTGGCCGCCGCCACACCCAATGGCCCTTTTTTCATAATCTTGGCCGCAAGTTCCAAAGCTTTTTCAAGAGCTGTTCCGGCAGGCACAACCTTTTCTATCAGACCTAACCGTAATGCTTCATCCGCTTTAACCATCTCTCCTGTATAAACCAGCTCTTTCATTCTACCAAGGTTGGTAGCATATAACGCCCGTCTTGTTCCGCCATTACCGGGAAAAATCGACAAACCAACTTCCGGGAATCCAAACTGTGCTGTTTCATCTGCATAACGTATGTCACAGCAAAGAGCAAGCTCAAGCCCACCACCCAGACAATATCCGTGTATAGCAGCAATTACAGGCCACTCACAGTTTTCTACAACTGAATACATACCGTGGCTTCTCATAAGACGTCTTTTTGCAGTATCCGGTTGAAGATCCAAAAAAGCTTTTATATCTGCCCCTGCTGCAAAAGCCTTATTGGCACCTTGTAAAATAACCACACGAATCTCATTTCTTTTGGCATCCAGTTCTGTAAATACATCTCTGATGCATTCTTTGGTTGGAACATCCAAAGCATTCATAGGAGGGTTATCAAGGCTGACAATGGCCACCTTGTCTTTAATTTCATAGTGAACCAGTTGTGACTCCATTTTATTCTTATCCTCTCCAAGCTTATTATGCGATCAAAATACCTGATTATAAGCGTTTTTGTATCGATTCTATTGACGGCAAAGTAAAAAATCCCATCTGGTTAATTTCTGATTCACAGTTTCTTTGTTTGTGATTCATTTTTCAAATCACTTTTCACTGTTACATGTTAACCGATAACTAATAACCAGTTATCCGGAACTTTTTACCTTGCCGTCTAACTTAGCTTGTTAATAAGCGGCTTATATACCAAGTTCTCTTGCCGCAGCCATATAATTTATTGGCGTTGTTCCTTCAGTAAGATTCAACATTTTAGCATCCCGCCACAGACGTTCAATGGCATATTCGCGCATATAACCATAACCGCCATGCAGATCGAGAGCTAACAGCATCAGCTCTTGTACTTTCTCGGTTGCATAAATCTTTAGCATGCAGGCTTCTTTCATACAATTCATTCCCTCTGAGTACATCCAGGCCGCCCGGTAGGTCATTATCCGCATGATATCTATATGCATGGCCATATCAACAAGCTTTACAGTGTTGATCTGGAATTTTGCAATCTGTTTGCCGAACTGCTCTCTTTCATGGGCATATTTGAATGCAAGATCATAAGCGGCCTGAGCCATACCAGTAGCCCTGGCACCATAAGATATCCTTCCGGACTTGAGGGTTGTAAGAATCTGAGCCAAGCCCTTACCCTCTTCGCCTATCAGATTTTCTTTCGGCACTCTAACATCTTCAAAATAAAGCTGGGCTGTTTCATGAGAGCGGTTTCCCGATTTTTTCAGCTTTGTTGCCGAAAAGCCAGGCATGCCTTTTTCAACAACGATAAGACTTATTCCTTGCCCTCTCTTTTTTACTTCTTTGGGATCGGTAGTATAGCAGGCAACAGGCACAAAATCACAAAAGGTGCCGTTTGAGATAAACATCTTGCTGCCGTTAATAATATAATCATCGCCGTCTTTTACCGCTCTTGTTCTAAGAGCAATAGCATCGGAACCTGCATCAGCCTCTGTCAAAGCAAATGCAGCAATCTTTTCGCCTTTGATGGCAGGCACAAGAAACCTTTGCTTCTGCTCTTCCGTACCGTAATCATTGATAGCTCTTGTGCCAAGACCCGAATGGGTAGTACTGACCACTCCGGCTATACCGGCGCATACCTTGTTTAACTCCTCAATCAGAATACACTCTGTAATCTTATCAACCTCTGCTCCGCCGTATTTTTCCGCATAGGTAATACCAAGATAGCCGAGTTTTCCCATCATCGGAAAAAGTTGCAAAGGTGTAACCTCTTTCTCTTCGGCTTCATCTACCAAAGGAGCAATTTCAGTCTCTGCAAAATTACGAATCTGGTCTCTGAACATTATCTGTTCTTCAGAAAGCTCAAAATCCATTATTATCCTCCTAAGCCTTTATAAAAGGCCTCTTATTAAGCTATCACACACCGTATTGTTTTTTAATGCTTTCATCAACGGCTCTTGCTTCTTCCAGCAATTCCTCGCTTACAAGCACCTGCATCCCCAACAAAACCGGTCCCATTGATTTTCCTGTCTGGTCAAATCTTAAGGAGCAGGTTGCACCACCGCCAAGAGCCTGGCGTAGAATTATCTCTAAGCTGTCGAGATGAGGCACAGGATATATCTCAGCCGGACCTTTAACCATACCGCCAAAATATTCCTTAAGTCTTTCAGGTGTTATTACAGTCAATAAAAATTCATAAATATTCTTTGACTTTGCCATCAATCCAATATTGCTGACATCCCCTTTATCTCCGGATCTGGCAAAAGCCAATTCCGTAAGCTTTACTTTTTTCATAATTAGCTCACCTCCATTAACTGACTTTCGATCTTAACGGCATCCCTCGGAACAAGTGACGGCCAAAGCGCAATAACCGGTCTGACATTCATAGGAACACCAAAACTGGAGCCAACAGGTCCCATTGTCCATAAATGTGTTGCTTCCCTGCGTACGGCTTCCGCTTCTTTATAGGTATGTGTACGGCCTGCTATTCTAAGACCTATTTCATTATAATCCCTGTCTTCTACCTCAGCAGCTTCACCATGAAGCATGTTTACGCCCATGTAATCAATACGAAGTTCTCTGAAGTTTATGCCAAGTTTTTTAAATCTCTCTCTCAGCCATTTTTCCGCCCACTGGGCTTTTGCAAGAGCATCGGGTGACGGGAAGTAGATCAGTCCTTCACCAATAAAACCGTCTTTGAATCCTATGCAGACTTTCAAAGTGTCAGGACGTTTCTTGCCTTTCATCTCTGTAACCATTACACGGTTTCTGGCTTCATCATGCAATTTCAGAGCAGTGAAATCACCAATACCATCCGGCATCAGATAATTTGCAGGATCAATGATTTCATAAAGCAAATGTTCTTTGACAGTCCATGAATTCACAATACCACCTGATCCACTGGTTTTTGTGATTAGAGCATCGCCATTTTCATAAAATTCGGCAATTGGAAAGCCAATATCCCAAGGCCTTTCTGACACCTTCCACATGTTTGACATACCGCCGCTCACACATGCAGAACATTCTATAATATGGCCTACTGTAACAGCAGCAGCAATACGATCTATATACTGATCCGAGAAATCCCAGCCGAATTCATGCATAATAGGACCAACATAAAGAGCATTATCCGAAACTCTGCCGCAAATTATCATATCAGCGCCGTTTTTAAGCTCTTTTATAATATTATCGGCACCGATATAAGCATTGGCTGCAGCAATTCTGTCGGCAATGGAATCAATATCTTCTTCGCCCGTATCCAGATTTTTAAACTTCCAGCCCTGTGCCCTGATGTCGTTGATGTAGGGCAGGATGTCATCTCCCGAAACAACACCAAGCTTCATCGGAGCAAGATTTAACTCCTTTATTACTTTTGCTACTTCCAGAGCTGCCTGAACAGGATTAGCTCCTCCGGCATTTGTTATCATTTTAATGCCGTTTTTCTGAGTAACCGGAAGAAGCCTTTTGGTCCATGGAATAATATCCGGGATATACCCTGCTTCCGGATTTTTTGCTTTCATACGATTTAATATCGCCATGGTCAATTCCGCAAGGTGATCAAAACCCATATACTGGACTTCGCCGCTTTGCGCCATTTCAAGGGCCGGCTCAAAAATATCGCCCCAAAAGGCTGAACCGGAACCAATAACTACTTTTTTCATATCCTTTATCCTCCTAACTGTTTATCTTATTGAAAGCACTTTTAAGTTCTTCTCGAAAATCCGGATGGGCTATAGCCGTCAATTCTCTTGCTCTTTCCGAAAGAGTTTTGCCTCTAAGATGCGCAACACCAAATTCAGTAATTACATAGTCTATATCTGCCCTGCCTACAGTCGCTGTAACTCCTGCACCAAGTTTCGGCACAATCCGGGATATTTCTCCTTTTTTAGCAGTGGATGGAAAAACTACTATTGACTTTCCCCCAAACGATGCTCCTGCACCCCGGACAAAATCAAGCTGTCCGCCAACACCATTTACAAGGGTTTTACCACGCATTTCCGCATTAACCTGACCTGAAAGATCTATCTCAATACCTGCGGTCACACTTATCAAATTATTGATCTGACTCAACACGTTAATATTATGCGTAAAATCTATGGGACGAAGAGAAACCAGAGGATTGTTATGGCAAAATTCATATAATTCGGTTGTACCGATTAATTCGGTAGTAGTCATTCTGCCGCTTTCCGGCTGGCCTTTCATACCGTCAAGAGCACCCGATTTTGCCAATGCTACAGCACCGTCTGAAAAAGTACCTGTATGTATTGTCAGATTCTTTTTTACAGTCAGTTCCTGAAGTATCGCATCCGCTATATTCCCGATCCCAACCTGTACCGCCGCTCCGTTCGGGACAAGATCCGCAGTTATTTGAGCTATCTTTTTTTCAACAGTTCCTATCTTCGGAACAGGGATAGTCGGTATAGGATGTGAAGTCTCAACAATATAATCCACCTGGGAAATATGCACCATAGAATCACCCAGGGTTCTGGGCATCTGGTCATTTATTTCGGCTATAACAATTTTCGCATTATCCATCACCGGCCTGATGTAGCTTACACTTACCCCAAGGCTGCAATATCCATGACTGTCCGGAGGTGAAAGTTGAACAAGAGCTATATCAGCTTCTATAAGACGCTCCCTGAAAAAAAACGGTATCTGCGAAAGATGACAGGGGATGTATTCCGCATAGCCCTCGTTCAGAGATTTCATTAAACGCGGTCCTACAGAAAATACTTTTACATTGAAATGCTTCAACATCTCCGGACCGGCGTACTCACAATCCCCCATAGGCATCATGGTATACAGGGTTACATTTTCAAGCCGGTCTTTCTGATTGATCAGTTCATTAACTAAATTGAGCGGCTCAGCACATACCGGGCTTAAAGCAACCCGCTGGCCGCTCCTGATCATCTCTATCGCTTCTGAAGCGCTTATTTTTCCTATTTTTGGTTTAGTTCCATATTTCATATAAACCGTTACTTCCAACCTAACGCATTGTTAGCAATTATTAATCTTTGAATATTTGATGTTCCTTCTCCAGCTGTCATCAGCATAACATCACGATAAAGCCTTGCCACCGGATATTCGGAAGAATAAGTGTAAGCACCATGAATCTTGGCTGCTCCGATAACCGCTCTAACAGCAGCTTCCGATGCATAGAATTTTGCAATGGTACTCTCATTTGCACTGGGCCTTTTCTGATCCTGCAGCCAGGCCGCACGATACACAAGCAGTCTTGAAGCATCGATTTCCGCAACCATATCCGCTATAATCTGTTTATTCATCTGAAAATAGCCGATTTTCTGTCCGAACTGCTCTCTCTCATTTGCATATTTGAGGGCGGCATCTACTGCTGCCTGACCGATTCCAAGAGACCTGCCCGCAATGTTTGCCCTTCCATAAGTCAAAGCGCTTTCAGCAATTTTAAAGCCCTGCCCTTCTTCTCCAATCAGATTTTCTTTGGGCACCTTCACATCTACAAATACTATCTGGCCTGTATCGGAAGAACGAACACCAAGCTTATCCTTTTCAGCCATCCCGGTCATACCTTCCATGCCTTTTTCGATAATAAAAGCAGACAATCCTTTATGTCTTTGAGTAGGATCAGTTTTTGCAAAGCAAATACCTACATCAAATACGGATGAGTGTGTAATCCACATTTTTGAACCATTTAATATATAATTATCACCGTCACGAATAGCCTTGGTTTCAATACCTGCCACATCGGTACCGGCATTTGGCTCGGTAACTGCAAAACAACCAAGCAGCTCGCCGCTTATTATTCCCGGCAGAAACTTCTCCTTTTGTTCCTCATTCCCATTTAACAAAAGAGTCATCGGGCAGGTGCCGCTTTGCATATTAAGACAACAGGCCAGCCCCAGCGATGCTCTTCCCAGTTCTTCGGCTACAATTATATTTGCTAAAAAGCCAAGCTCGGTTCCGCCATATTGTTCCGGAAAAGGTGAAGCAAAAAAACCAAGCTCACCCATCTTTCTGATTGTTTCGCGAGGAAAAAATTCATTTTTTTCCCATTCTTCAGCAAACGGAATTACTTCTTTCTCGCAAAATTTTCTTACAGTATCTTTAATCTGAACATGTTCAGAATCTAAATCAAAATCCATATTTTAACCTCTTATGCTAATTAGCTATCCAGCCCCATAAACCTTAAGGCATTATTACGAAGAATATTTTCCTTGTATTTATCCTTCATATCCATTTCCATAAGCTGATGCTTGCCATGTGTCAGACCGATTCCATTGCTGCCCCACATAACCTTGCTGTTCCCTCTTCCGCTTGTCATAAACTTGATTATTTCAGGATCAAGGTTTTTGGGCATATATGCAGCAATATCACCATATACATTGGGATGCTTCCAGACCAGATCGATCCATTCATTAATCCATGGAAAACCAGTGTGGGAAAGATTTATCTTAAGATCCGGAAAATCCATCACAACCTCATCAACTGTCATGGGACTTCCTACCCAGCTTGGAAGAGGTTCAGCGCTGTGCCCAACCTGCATGGAAACAGGAATCTTCAATGAGCTGCAAAGGCCATAAAGCGGGTACATTTTCTTGTCATTAAAAGGTAATCCAAAAGTAATCGGATGTGCATAAACAAATTTAAAACCATATTCTTTTACCGATTTTTCAATATCTGTCAGACTTTCATCTATCCTGAAAGGATTGTAACCGGCAACTCCAATTATTCTTCCATTACCCTGCTTAACCATCTCATTAACCTGGTCAATAGTAAAATCAAAAATCAAGCTGAAACTTTTTCTATAAGACCACATCTTAACCGCTGCTATACAAACTCTGTCGTATCCGTCCTTATCCATTGCAGCAATGAATTCATCTACAGTCGCAAAAGGATAGAATGATGTCCCATAAAGATGCTTGTGCTGTTCAAGTTCTTCCGGCGTATTAGGAAAACGTCCCAACGGGAAAAAAGGCTTGAATGTTGTTTTAGCCATCATTGCCCATTCTTCATATTTATTAAAATCATAATCAACAATACTTTTAACCTGAATGGGATAATTCATTATATCTATTGCTTTAATATCATCCATAAACTTGTCCTCCTTCTGTTGCTAACATATTGTGTTATAACAAAGGTTATATTCCGCTATATTTAGGCTTTCTCTTTTCATTAAAAGCCACAATTCCTTCAAGGCGATCCTGGGTATGATAACATGCCTCGGATGCTTCACTGTCAAAAGCCAGAGCAAGAACATTTTTAGCTCCAAGATCAACCGCTTTTTTAATCTGTCTTACCGCAACCGGACCATTTTCCCCGATCATATCCGCCACTTCATATGCTTTTTCCAATAAAGCGTTGGAAGTAGTTATAAAATTGAATAGCCCTATCTTTTCTCCCTCCACGGCATCAATAATCCTGCCGGTAAGAAGCAACTCCTTTGCCCTTCCTATCCCTATCAGTGCAGGCAAGCGTTGACAGGCGCCTGCTGCCGGAATAATTGCCCATTTCACTTCTGTCTGTCCGAAGCGGGCATTATCTGAGGCAATTCTTATATCACACATCAGAGCTATCTCAGCGCCTCCGCCCAAAGAAAGACCGTTTATGGCTCCGATCAAAGGTTTTTTCATGTCTTCCAGGCTTCTAAAACATGGGAAGATTATGTCATTTCTTAAAGAATTAACTTGTTTGCTGCTCATTCCCTTTCGTTCGCGAAGATCGATTCCGGCACAAAAAGCTTTTTCACCCGCGCCCGTTATAATTATTGCACGGATTTCATCATCTGCTTCAAGTTCATCTATGATTTTTTTCAGGACGGAAAAAACAGCGCTGTTTAAGCTGTTCATAGCTTCAGGACGATTCAAGGTAACGACAGCAACATGCTCACGTTTTGAAAGAAGTACTACTTCTTCATTTTTTGCCGTTTTTTCTTCCATATTATTCTACTTTCCCTTCCATACCGGCTTTCTTTTCTCAGTAAAAGCTGTAACACCCTCCTGGCAGTCTTCGGTGCTTACGATTATTGCCAGTATTTCAAGAAGGTAGGTAATTGCCTTATCATATTCCATATCAAGCATTGTATAGTAAGAATCACGCCCCAGGCTCATTACTACCGGGCTTTTTTTACTGATCTTTTTGGCGAGATTCATTACAGTTTCTTCTAATTTGTCATGCGGAACAACTTTATTTATAAGACCTATTCTTTCGGCCTCTTTCGCATCAATCATATCTCCGGTCATCAGAAGTTCCAAAGCCTTTTTTCTTCCAACAAGTTTCGGCAACGAAGCAGAAACCATGCAAGACCAGACTCCGACGTTAATTTCAGGAAGACCGAATTTGGCATTTTCAGATGCAATTGTAATGTCTGGATAAAGTGCAAGACCGAAACCGCCCGCAAGAGCCAATCCATTTACTGCTGCAATTGATGGCTTTCCAAGATCAATAAAAATTCTGGAAAGATCCGCAAATGCGGAAAAAACCTTGCGGCTTTCAACAGGTGAAAGACCTTTAAAATCAGCAAGATTTGCTCCGGCACAAAAGGCCTGATCACCGGCAGCCGCCATAACTACAACACGTACCGAATCATCATCTTTTGCTTCTTTAAGGGCAGCAACCACTTCTTTCATGGTTTCATTGCTTAAGCGATTCATCTTTTCAGGTATATTCAAAGTCAGTTTCGCGACACCGTCTTCAATATCGTATAGTATATATTTATAAGCCATATCGTTTTTTACATCCCATCTATTCCGCTTGTTAAGCGGTATGCAATCAGGAAAAACAGAATAGACCCGTTGCCTGCAACTTATACCTGCAAGCAACGGGAAATAATAACTCAAGAGATTCAATATTATATTTATTAAATCTCTTGAGGATTTTAAAAATTAATTATTTCTTTGGATAATCGTAAAATCCCTTACCTGTTTTAACACCAAGCTGACCTGCTGCAACCATTCTCTTTAAAAGAGGAGGCGGTGAATAAGCAGGACCAAAATTCTTCTCCAGATCTACTGCAGCATGCAGCATTACATCCAGTCCGATTATGTCCATAAGAGCAAGGGGGCCCAGTGGATGATGGAATCCTTCTTTAAGAGCGGTATCAATATCTTCTCTGGAAGCCACTCCTTCCGTAAGTGTCTGGATTGCAGCCATTCCGAAGGGACACCAAACACGGCTTGTAATGAATCCGGGTGAATCCTTTACATTAATGGCGTTCTTACCGCATTTAATCAAAATATCGTTAATGTCTTTTACTGTCTCATCCGAAGTATTCAATCCGCGAATAACTTCAACCATCTTCATAACCTGGGCAGGACTGTGAAAATGGGTTCCTATTACCTTATCCTGTCTTTTTGTAGCTCCTGCAACTTCGCTGACACAAAGAGCCGAGGTACAGATTGCAAGAATAACATTCGGGGGAAGAACTTCATCAAGCTGCTTATGAACTTTCTTTTTAAGCTCCATATCTTCCGGAACGGCTTCCTGAGCAAGATCAATATCTTTTGCTTCGCTAATATCTTTTATAGGCTTGATCTTTGCTAATATTTCAGCTTTTCTTGCTTCTTCCATCTTGCCTTTAGCAACAGATTTGGAAAGGAATTTATCGATGCTGGCCATTCCCTTTTTAATATAATCTTCAGAAATATCGGTAACATATACATCACATCCACCCTCTGCATAAACCTGCGCAATTCCAGCGCCCATAAGACCCATACCTATTACTGCAACTTTTTTTATAGCCATATTTTTAACCTCCTTGGTATATTTTTTATATCAACCTGTATAATATTTATATCAGATGATTTCATGGTTTTTCATTTTTTCCAGATCTCCGGCAGAAGGCTCCCTTGCAACAGCCATTCCGGTTTTCTCATCAAGACCCACAACAATCTTTTTATATGTCTGATCAGGATCTCTTTCACTTTTTATAATCATATTTCCGGCCATACCGCCGCCGCCGCAAAGGCAGGCTAATCCGTATTCACCCTTATTTAAGGTATGGGCAAGATGCAGAGTAAGACGTGCACCGCTGTACCCTGTAGGATGTCCGAGAGCTATACAGCCACCATGAGGATTCATTTTTTCACGATCTTTCCAGTTCATCATTTTCTCGGCAGCAAGGCACACAGCACCGAAAGCTTCATTAATTTCTACATACTTCATATCATCCATTGTCATTTTGTTTCTTTTCAGTATTTCCGGAATTGAAAGTCCGGGGCCATCCGGAAAATCTGCAGGTTCCAGTCCGTAAAAGAGAAAATCAACAAAAGAAGCAATTGGTTTAAAACCTAATTCCTCGGCCTTCTTGCGGGACATTATCAATGAAGCGCCGGCTCCATCGGTGATACCCGATGAGCTTCCTGCAGTTATTGTTCCGTCTTTTTTAAAAGGTGTACCAAGTTTTCGCATGCCTTCTATAGTGGCATCTTTTCTATAGCACTCATCGGAATATAAAGTAAAAGGTTTATGTCCTCCCCTAACGGGCTCAGCCGGGATATCAACCGGGAAAACCTCATCGTCAAAAACGCCGTCAGCCCATGCTTTGGCAGCTTTAACATGGCTCTCATAACCTATCTGATCATTTTCTTCTTTTGTAAGACCGTGTCTTTCACTGCACCTTTCGGCGGTAAGTCCCGGAGTCAGCTTGCTGTAGTTATCTGAAAGATATAAAAAGGCATCATCGATTGAAATATTATTCAATCTTCCAAGAGGACGCCAGCGGGCACCCCTTAACATATGAGGAATATTGCTCATGCTCTCCGATCCACCTACAATCGCCACTTCGGTTTCACCTGTGCGAATTGATTGAACAGCCAGATGTATAGCCTTCAAACCGGCAGCACAAACCATATTTACCGTATGTGCAGGAATCTTTTTAGGCAGGCCGGCAAAAAGCATCATATTACGGGCAGGGTTTGTTCCAGTCCCATCTTGTCTGGTATGTGACATTATTACTTCATCAATCAGTTCCGGATCTATTCCGGTTCTTTCCACAACACCCTTGATAGCCATAGCTCCAATCTGCCATACCATTAAGTCTTTTAAAGATCCTCCAAATTTTCCAATCGGGGTTCTCGCTCCGTCTATCAATACTACATCCTGATAATCCAACATTTCTGCCATATTTATTTCTCCTTTTTGTTAAACTTAAAACTAAAATTCATTGATGTTATCGTCTCGATTTAATCATTAAAAACCAATATATATAGAGCCACTATCAAAACGTTTCAGCTTGGTCAAGGTCAAGGCGGGTGAAAAATTTAACCGAGGAATACATAGTGTATTTCGAGGATTAAAATTTTCGCCCAACGCAGAGATCGGCCAAAATGGGACGTTTTGAAACTGGCTCATCTAATATAATCTTTCTTGGTAATACGATATCAAATTATTTGCATCGGAAATTAACTGTTTTTGTTAAACGCTGCCTCAGCAGTTCCGATAATTACATCTTCATTGTTCTGATTTATCAAATGCACTTCAAAAACCGCAACATTTTTTCCGCCTTCTTCTTTTTTATCAACAACCTTTGCTCTGGCAGTCAGTAAATCACCAGGCCTTACAACCTTTACCATTCTGATATCCAGCTTTCCTCCGACATACCAGGCATTGCCAAAATCACGGCTCAATAATTCAGATATATAAGCCATCGTCTGATAACCGGGTGCGATTATGCCTTTAAATGGGGTTTTTTTTGCAAATTCTTCATCAGTATGTATCGGATTATAATCTTCGGCGATACTCACATATCTGTTGATCTTTTCCTGCGTCATTTTTTTAATCAGCGGGGTTAGCTCTTCCCCGATGTTTAATTCTTCAAAAGTTCTGTAACTACTCATACCCTCTCCCCTGATAATGCATTTTTTACTTAGGCCATATGGGACTAAGCCAGCTAGTTCCTATCTTTTGACCGTCTTTGTTAAATACCTCCGACTTAAAGACAACATATTTTCTCCCCTTCTTTTCATACTTGTCTTCGACTATGGTTTTAATTAACAATTCATCACCAGGCCTCACTAATCCGGTAAACTCAAACTTCTGACTCGCATGTATCAATCCAGGCGGAGTTTTCTGTTTTAAGGGTTTAATAACGCTGCTTACAGTACTATAAATGGCCATGGAAATCGGTGGAACGATACGGCCGTTAAAAGGGGTTTTTTTTGCGTATTCTTCATCGAGATAAAGCGGGTTAAGATCGTCAATTGCTTCAAGATATTTATCAATAACATCATCTGTTAAAGCATAGGTCATATCAGGCAATTGCATGCCTTTAATCAGATCATCATATAAGATTTCCTTCATTTTGCTCCTCACAGCAACTCGATTTTATTATTTCTTAAGGAACTTAAACAGCAAATATATCCGAATATGAATTATATTTTTTTACGTGTCAAGCAATTAGCTTGACACGCTGTATCATAATAATAACATACTAAATTAATATGATTATAAAAAGTATGTGCTTTAATTTCTAAAAGAGATCATCAAGTTCGTCCATACCACCTGACGGCATTTCCCCGTATTTCTGCATATATTGCTGAATGAGCTCACTTTCTCTTTTGGTAAACATCTCATCAGGTTCCCATTCAAACCAAACAGCATTTTGATTATCCTGTAATGCTTCATCAAGCGCCTGTCTTATATTCATTGCTCCCTTGATAGAAATAACTTTTTTGTCATTATCAAGAAGCTGATAAACCCCTGATACTTCTGTAACATTGCCGACATTTTGGGCATTGAATTCAAGATAATGTTCAGGAGGAAACTTTATGCCGCAAATTTGCAGCCTTAAATCGCATTGCATGCAACGGCTTGCTTCCTTGATGGCATCTTCTTTACTGTATATCTGCTCAACAAGGTTAAAATTATTCTTACGTTCATCCACAGGTATACATGTTGCTAAAGACCTTGGCCAATTACCGAATCCTTCAGCTTTTCCTGTTTTTGGATTTCTTAGCTCAGTATCAGTAAGAACTTCAGAAATATTTCCTTCCCCACCAAGATATTTATCAATAGCTATTGCCGCATTTCTCCCCATCCTAACCGCATCGACAACAGAACCGGGAGCCATTGCTACATCTCCTCCTGCAAAGATACCGTTTACGCCCGTATATTGATCTTTATCGGTTTCAATAACACCTCTTGAGCTTTTAATATCCGGGATATCTTTAATAATCGATAAATCCGAAGCTTGCCCGATTGCCAAAATTACACTGTCACATTCAATGGTCTTTAAATCGTTTTCGTTGTATGAAGGATTGAATTTGCAGGCATCATCAAAAACACTTTCACAACGCACAAATTCAATTCCTGAAACACAGCCATTATTATTAAGGATCCTTTTGGGCCCCCACGAATTATCTATTTTAATTCCTTCTTCCTCAGCCTGGCTTATCTCCCATTTATGCGCCGGCATTTCTTCTCTCTTTTCCAGACAAACCATTGTTACATCTTTTGCGCCCAGCCTTAAAGCTGTCATCGCAACATCAATAGCTACATTACCACCGCCTATAACAACCACCCGATCTTTTACTATTGGAAGCGGCTGCATGCTTGCTTCACGTAAAAATTCCACACCCCAAAGCACATTTTCCGCATCCGTACCTTCAATGGGGAGCTTTCTGCTCATAGAAGATCCAACAGCGATAAATATAGCACCAAAATCCTTTTTTATATCGGCAAGTTTAAGTTCATCGCCAACCGTAACACCTGTTTTAAGATTAATCCCCAGCTCCAAAATACTGTCGATATCTTTTTGAAGCGTCTCTTCCGTTAATCTATAATATGGAATGCCGGCTCTTAGCATTCCACCGGGTTTATCTTCTTTTTCAAATATAGTTATTTCATGTCCTAGTGTGGCCAGATAGTATGCAGAAACTAACCCGGCCGGTCCTGAGCCGATAATCGCGACTTTTTTACCGGTGGCAGGAAGTTTTTTTCTTTTTTCTTTCCAAAGTCCCCTATCATTTTCTGCAACAAAACGCTTAAGAGAGCAAATAGCAACCGGCTCATTTACTTCACCACGCCTGCATTTAACCTCACAGGGATGAAAACAAACCGCACCCAGAACAGAAGGCAACGGCACCCTTTCCCTGACAACTGCGATTGCTTTGTCAAAATCGTTTTTTGCTATATAATTAACAAATCTGGGAATATCTATTCCGGCGGGGCATCCTACCCTGCAGGGCACAAGAGTTTCCTCACGATTTGATTCCGTTATCTTTATTTTATCAGTAAGAGCTCCTGTGGGACACACCTCTACACATGCACCGCAGAATCTGCAATCAGCCTCTCTTAACATAGGAGCTTTTTGGAGACCGACTATTACTTTCCCGTCTTTTACCACAAAACCTAATACTTCATTTTCTCTTAAAGAATTACACGCTCTTACACAACGCAAACAGCCTATGCAAAGATTAAAATTTCTGTTATAAAGAGGATCTTCTTTTATAATAGGCAGGTTCTGTGGTACGTATCTTCCCGTATCTTCCGGGATACCTACATATCCGGCAACTTTTTGCAACTCACAATTGCCAAAATTGACACAACAGCGCTCTTCAACCTTGACACTGGTTGAGCAGGGCTCACGTGTGCATCCTTCTCTCTGAGCACATGTAAGGCAAGCATGAGGATGGTTAACCAATATTGCTGCAAGAGCGCTTTTTCTTTGTTCCTGAATTTCAGGGGAATTAGTGGATATTTTCATACCCGGCTTTGCTTCTGTCTGGCAGGAAAAAAACAAACCTTCTTCACCTTCCACTTGAATCAGACAAAGCATACAACCGCCTTCAAGCGCTGAGTGTTCTTCTGTAATAATTTTTTCTTCGCCCCGGTAAATAAACTCACTTGGTTTTACTGTGGTAAAATTGGGCAAATCAGGGTGAGAACATAAGGTGGGAATGTAAATATCCGCTTGTAAAGCGGCTTGCAGGACAGTTTTTCCTGCCTCGGTTATTACTTCTTTATCGTCTATTGTAAGACTAATCTCGGCCATATACTGCCTCCAAAATCATATCAAAAAAACTATGGATATAACCTGTCTCATTTTTAACAGATTAAACAGATGAAAACATAATAAGCTGCCTTATACTGCGTCTAAAACTCTCCCCCTCTTTTGCCCGATTGCGCTAAAGCTTGGTGGTTTCGGAAAAAGACCAAGAGCAATTAAACCCGGACATGGGGTTAGAGTGGAACCGCCAAAATCTACTTTAAACGACGGAAGAGGTTAAAGCCTTTTCCGTCGTTTGAAAAATCCACAAACCGATCAATTTGGTCATTACCAGGAATGAGTAATAGCCTTTAGCTCACAAGCTGATACACAGGGCAGCTTTTCTATCTCTTTCATCGTCTCTTCAGTTTTTTCGCCCGAAAGAGAATTAAGATAGGGTTTGCAGGGAGCACAGGTGTATTTTAATTTTTTACGTTGCTCTCCAGTTACTCTGGCCACCGGATCTTCGCGAAGAGGGTCACTGTCATCTTCACCCATTTCATAAACTGTCTGCGGGCAAGCCTCTACGCATTTTTCACAGCCATTGCACTTATCCGTATCAATAGTTATGAAATAATCGCCTGACCCATCCTTATAACCATAATTGGCAAGCATACTTTCTCTCCTTAACCTTATTTCTTTATTTTTTCATACAAGCCTTTAGCAAACAAAGCTGCTCCGACTGCTCCTGCGAGCTGAGTATCATATTTAGGAGGAAGTGCTTTCATATCAAGAAGTTTTTCAACCCTTGATACAACACCTATATTTTTGGCAATTCCACCGGTAATGGCAAAATCCTTTACCACACCAACTCTTTGAAGCAATTCATTTACACGGCCTGCCATTGCCCTGCAGTATGCTGCCAAAACTTTATTTTTGGGCCATCCTGCCCTAAGCAAGCCTGTGGCTTCGGTCTTGGCAAAAATTACACAGGTACTGCTAACCGGTTCCGGTTCTTCTTCAACTTCCATAGACATTTGGCCAACATCATTGATAGAAATGGTTAAAAGGTCGGAAAATACTTCCATACCTCTTCCGGTTCCTGCAGCACATTTATCATTCATCAAAAAGGATTCCACTTTCCCTTTTTCATCAATACGAATTGCCTTACAATCCTGGCCACCCATATCCAGAACGGTACGAACCGTGGGACCATACATGAAATTAGCTCCACGTGCATGGCAGGCTATTTCGGTAATCGCTTTTTGAGCCATGGGAACATTAACACGTCCATAGCCGGTACCTACGCAATAATGAACATCCTTTTCGGTTAATCCGTTGGTATCCTCTAATGCCCGGTTAAAGGCATTTTGGGCGCTGTTCGGACTATCGGACCCGGTTCTCATATTAGCAAAAGCATATAACTGCCCATCTACCATAATTACTGCCTGGGTACTAACTGATCCTACATCTACCCCGGCACTAATAACTTTTCCTTTTTTCCAATCTATATCAGGACTGGTCCAGCGGGATTCCAGCCATCTCCAGTATTCTTTTTTTTCTTCTTCAGCCATGATCGTAAACCTCCATCTATTCTTGTTGTTCAGCGGCTACCAGTGCAGCTCCCAATGCTCCTATGAATTCAGGATACTCAGGAACTATTACTTCTAATTTCAAGCCTATATTAAGGGAATTTACAAACCCTACATTATGCGCCACCCCACCGATCAGCAAAACCTCTTTTTCTATACCCACTCTTCTTACCATTGAAATAATACGATCGGCAATGGAATCATGGACTGCCCTTGAAATGTCTTCATGAGGGGTTTTTGCATGAATAAGAGAAACGACCTCTGACTCGGCAAATACCGCACACTGGGCATTCATGGGTATGCTTTTTGTAGATTTAAGAGCAAGCTCGGCAAATTCTTTTAAAGGACGCTCTAAAGCTCTTGCCATTGCTTCGGTAAAAGCTCCGGCCCCGGCTGCACATTTTTCATTGATGGCAAAATCTACGGCCCTGCCTTCAGGAGAAATTTTTATACCCCTGCCCTCTTCTCCTCCTATATCAATAACCGTTCGAATGGCAGGATTAAGAAAAATCGCTCCCTTTGCATCTGCTCCTACCTCGGTGATTTGGCTATTTGCATTCGGCGCTTCCGTTCGGCCTACGCCAGTAGCTACCACTCTGTCTAAATCCTTCAAATCAATTTTTGCTTCTTTAAGAGCTGCGTCAAATGCTTTTTCAGCCGATTTTTTCTGGTCTAAGCCGGTAGTGGCTATCCCTCTGCCGATGACCTCCTTGCCCTTGAGAATCACCACTTTAACAGTCTTTGCTCCAAGATCTATCCCCGCTGTTATTGCTGTTATCATAAAACCTCCTTATAAAATAAAATCTAGGTCAGCTTTTTTAAACCCAGACCTTCCATAAAAGTATCAATCCTTGCTATCGTTCTGCCTTCATCAAAATCGCGGTCATCTCCCATATTGCCTTCATATGTCAATACCGGAAGCCCTGTTTTAATCAATGCTGCTCTGTTTTCCATAATTCCAAGAGATGTACCTTCGCATCCTCTGTTCAGGTGGAGCATTGCCGCATCACAATTCCATTGTTTTGCATATTGCATCATAAGCTTACTCTTCCAGTCGGCATTGTAAAACATGGCGTAAATGGGTCGTCTCATATGCCAATCGGCCATTGCTCTTAAAGCGTCATCCCTGGTTTTCAGCTCAACACCTCTCGACTTTAAATCTTCTCTGGGAGTTAAGCTCCAGTCATCAGCAATATCCCAAACTCCTTCCAGACCAATGGTATAAATGGACCCGGTAGATACAACCCCAAACTGTTCCAGATATCTCCACACCCTTAAAAACGCCCATGGTGGCTGGCTGTCGCTCATAAGCCGGAACCGCTCAGTAGCCAGAGCAGCGATTCCTCTGTCAACACGATCTTTTGTTTCGGCATAAAGTTCTTCGTAAAAATCCACAAATTCTTTTCTGGCTCGATCCAGAGTTGTAAATACATAAAGAGAGTACATGGATTTTTCGTCTAACGGTGCGGGAGTGTTCTGATTAAGCTCGGTGATTTTAGCCCAGAGCGAGGTAGTCCGCGAATCATTGTAAACTCCTTCAATCAAGCGCTCGTCATCACATTCTCTGCCGGTAACTTTTTCGATAAATTCAATGCTTTCATGCATTTGATCCACAATATACTGCAACCTGTTCGGAAATTCTTCCTTCCAGAAAGGAATTGTAGCGATGTCAATATTAAAATATGGTACATCTTCCCACAGGCTCAATACCTGGAACCATTTGGCATGCGTACAGCAAAATCCGGATTGAAGATTAAAATCAGGTTTTGGAAACGGACCTCCGAAAGCATATTCGTCAATTAATACCGAGCCCCAGTAGTTGCGCATATAAGCGCACATATCGCGCGCCCAGCCCTTAGATTCCAGAGCCGACTCGCACCTATGGGCAAACTCAGGATCAAATGCAATAGCGGCTGCATAGGGCTCTGCTGTCAAGGAATGAACATCATCACCAAAGGCATAGGGAATTACATCTATAGCTTCAGCTCCACCGCTCCAGCAGATTCCTCCTTTTGACTTGGCCTCTTTATACTCTTTGTAATAATTAGCTCTTAACTCCTTGGCCTTACCCCAACATTTTAGAGGCTCAGTTTTATACCTCTTTATATCAGACATTTGTATATCCTCCTTAATTATTAATTTCTAAAGAATTAACCGGTTTCCCTGTCAAGTTAGAAAGGAAGTTCGTCCGCTCTTAGCATTTCAAGAAAAGCTTCTATACGGATTTTGAATTGTCCTATGGGAACGGTGACATCCAGTTCTAAAAAGTAGGTGCGAATCCCGTTATCTTCAAATCGTTTTCTTAACAGAGGAATATCGATTTCATGGGGATCGCAGAACTTTTGCTGAATAATAACAGCTCCTTCCACTTTAGCCTCCTTGGCCATTTCCATAACATGATGAAACCGTACAAAGTTTTTGGTCGTATCTTTGGTAGGACAGGGCGGGCGCTCAAGATAACGTTTGGCAATTGCAAGCAGCCTGTCTTCCTCCGGTTCAACACTGTTCCAGAAAGCGCGGCTTCCTGTACAATGGTCATCAGCTACAAAAGTTGAATTTAAAGATTCCACCATATCCATGAATTCAATATCATCACATTCACTTCCTACAATCATAAGACGAATGCCGGTTTCACGATCCGTTTTCCGGGAAGGTAATTCTTTCAACAATTTTTCCAGAGCCTGGTTATGTTCTCTCTTGTCCACCATCTGGCTGGAAGATGTCATATGCATGCACTCGACTCCGGTCAACGGTGGGTTGTCCAGAAGACGCAACTCATATACTTTCCGCATTAATTCTCTGTTTTTATTTAATATTTCAATCCCACGATCCAGATCGTCAATTGTAATTTTCTTTCCTGTCCATTTTTCAACTGCTTCAATAAATGTTTTATATTCCGCAACAAGATGTGGCCTTGCATGCGGACTTTCTACGGCTATCGGAAAGGGCATATAATACATAAATTCAGTAGGCTTATGTATTTCCCAACTCGAATAAACCTGTCTCATATGAAGACAGGCCTGTGCAATCATTACTCCATCAGCATAGTCATATCTTCCTTCCATTACCTGGGCAACGCAATCACGGCAGAAGGGACAATACATACCGAAAATATGTTGTTCAGTGAGATCGGAAGCCTCGTGGCTACCATAAACCCTGACAGGCAAAACATCGGCGGCATATAAAATTTCTTCCGGCACATAGGTGCACATGTAAGCCATAACCTTGCCTCCGGTTCTAGCCTTCCAATCTTTGGCATAATCATGCCGATTTTGATACCAATCCTTAAATTGAGTAAACATACTAAGCTCCTCCTTCTATCAATTTACTATTACAAAAAATTATTATTTGCCTGTAAAGATGGGTTTCCTTTTTTCCATAAACGCCGCTATGCCTTCAGTTTTATCCTGTGATCCCAAAAGAACATTGGCCAGAGCGGATTCCAAAAACAGGCCCGACTCTAAATCTGTTTCAAATCCATGATTTACCGCCATTATAGCCATCTTAACGGCCAATGATGGTTTCTTAGCAATCTTTTTTGCAGTCTCAGCGGCAACATCCATCAATTCTTCAGGTTTTACCACCTTATTAGCAACTCCTAATCGCAAGGCTTCCTGGGCATCAAGCATATCCCCTGTAAGCATCATCCAAAGTGCACGGGATTTACCGATCATTCTGCTCATACGCTGTGTCCCACCATACCCCGGCATAGCGCCTAAAGCAAGTTCAGGTAAACCCAACTTGGCGTTTTCAGATAAAATCCTGAATGTACAACCAAGCGCCAATTCACAACCCCCGCCAAGCGCCAACCCATTAACCGCTGCAATGCTTGGCTTTCCCAATTCTTCAACATTCCGGGTCATTTCCTGGCCTCTTCTAGAAAAATCCATACCATCTTTTAATCCAATTGCCTGAATTTCAGGAATGTCGGCCCCAGCAACAAAAGCTTTTGACCCTGAGCCGGTTACTATTAAAGCTTTTACGTCATCACTTTTTTTAACCTCACCAAGAGCGTGCACAATTTCATCAATAACCTGGGCATTTAGCGCATTAAGCTTGTCGGGACGATTTACGGTCAGAAACCCGATACTTTCCTTTACTTCATAAATAATGTTTTCATATTTCATACTGCATCCCTCCCCAATTGTCATCCGCACCATAAAACAGGCCAAGGTACGTAATTTCTGAAATCTGAACAAAAAACTTTATCTTTTAAAACGAAACAATCCTTATATCTTTATATTTTCTTTATATATCTGATGGCGGGTTTTTCAAAATTGACCGCAAAAGCATATCAGTTATTTGTCTTGCTACTTCTTCCACTGAGATTCGCCCTACAGGATTTAACCACCTATAAACCCAGTTTATATTTGAAAATATCCCAAAAGTTATTACAACCTTGTCAATCTTTTGGTACAAAAGCCCCTGCTTTTCAATTTCACAGATTTTGTTATAATAAAGGTCATACAACTGCCTGTGCTGATCAAGAGCTTTTTCTTTTAAAGAAGACGGCAATTGATATTGCTCTTCAAGATATATTTTCATTTTTTTGGCAGCGTTTATTGAAAACAAGATCTGAGCAAATATCATATTACGCAAACATTCTACTGGATTATCATGTTTATTAATAACTTTTTTAAGCTCATTTAACAGATCAGATCCAACATCAGTAATAATTCTGAAAAGTATTTCATCTTTGTTCTTGAAATAGACATACAAACAGGAATTGCTACCTTTTACCAGTTTTGCAATGTCACGAACCGACGCTTTAACATATCCATGTTCGGCAAACAGCTCTGTAGCTGTATCTAAGATTTTAGCTTCGAGATCGGATTTTCCCATTTGAACCTATTCTCTCCCTTTTTACAACTATCAGCCACGCTTCGGGAATATTTAGCGAACGACCGCTTAGTTATGAGAACAATAATATGCTGCAGAAAAGATGTCAAGAAAAATAATCAAAAAATCAGCTCACTCAAAATCATATTGTTTACAGAATAATAAATAAATAAAGAATAAATAATACGTATATTTATACAAATATTTATGCAAGGAAAACAAGGCTAACCGCAGGGCCGACATCGGGAAATTGGGAATATTCAAAGAACAGATGGGGTGAAAAATTTAAGAGATTTAAAATAAATAACATTAGAGAACAATCTTTCAAGTCCTCCAATATTCTAAATGGATTTAATTAAGCCTTCAACAGATACGTATATTTCTGTGAAGCAAAACCTGTAATGATGGCTCGAAAGCTTATAGGGATCTTTGATATCATAAAAATCATCATCATAGCACTCAGAATAACTTATGGAAAAAGGCTTTAATAGAAATGTTTTGTCTTTAACATCCGGAAAGTTTTCGACTATCTTATCTTTGTGTTGATTAGTCATTACAAGTATCATATCAGCTTCGTCAATCATATCTTCCGTCAAAAGTTTCGATTTATGGTCGAAATAACTATTAATTCCATTTTCCTTTAATATTTCGACAGCCTTCGGATCAGCCGGTGCACCTTTCATGTCAATGAGCGATGCCGACATAACTGAAATATTACTAAGGCCTCTCTCAGAATACATTTTTTTGAAAATATATTCTGCCATAAAACTGCGGCAGATATTTGCAGTACATATAAACAGAATATTCATAAAACTATTCCCCTGTTTTGGTTATTTTATAAAACATATGCCAAGATGTATGTAGCGTTTTATATAACAACATATTGAATATAATCAAGAACAATAATATTCCGGCTCGGGAGAAATCCGCCTTCAATCTCAGATACTATTGACAAATATAGAAGTTATCTCATAATTGAACATATTAAACATTTTTACTTTATCAACTATAATCTGCGACATAATAGTTTGATAGTTTTGTGCTCTATGTGTTATATTAGAATCAATTTTCACACCGGAACTTTCCTTGCAGATTTTACAATCATTGGTTGTGTCCACAATTTATCTTTTTGGACACATAAGATATCCCCAAATAAATGAGCATCATGGAAAGCTTTTTTAATATAATTATTTTTGCAGCCGGTTTTACAATCATTGCCCTTGCTTCAAAGCAAATCGGGCAGTTCTTCGCCAAGGCACAACTTCCTCTTATTACAGGGTTTCTTTTTACCGGAATTATTGCCGGACCATACATGTTAGGGCTTATCTCAATTGAAACCACAGAAAGTTTACGTTTTGTTGATGAAATATCACTGGGCTTTATTGCTTTTGCCGCCGGAAATGAATTGTATTTGGAAGAACTCAAAAGCCGACTCAGAATCATCACATGGGTAACTATCGGTCTTTTGGTATTTACTTTTTCTTTCTGTAGTTTAACCGTTTTCTTTTTATCCGATTTTATTCCTTTTATGCGTGAAATGCCGGTGGCAGGCCGTATAGCAGTTTCTATATTGGCTGGAGCTATTCTTGTCACTCGTTCTCCATCATCGGCTATAGCTATTGTTAATGAACTGCGCGCCATGGGACCTTATACACAAACGGTTCTTGGTGTTACAATGATTTTAGATGTGGTGGTTATAACTCTATACGCCATAAATTCATCAATAGCTAATTCCCTTTTGACCGGATTAAACTTTGATTTAAGCTTTATATTACTACTTTTATTTGAGCTGACAGCATCACTTGTGCTGGGCTATTTTCTCGGTAAATTTATCGAGTATATTTTGTCCAGACGTTTGAAAAGCACTATTAAAGCTGGAATAATTATGCTTTCCGGGTATAGTGTTTTTGCATTATCCAACGCAGCCCGTAATTTTACTAATTCCATATTCTCTTTTGAAGTACTTCTGGAACCTTTGCTTATCTGCATGATCGGTGGTTTCATTGCAACCAACTACAGTAATAGCCGCAAAGAGTTTTCAAAAATTATTTTTGAAGCAGGTCCTCCGGTTTATATTGCCTTTTTTACTTTAACCGGGGCTTCGTTGGCATTGGATGTTCTGGCCAAAACATGGCAGATTGCGCTAATTCTATTCGCTGTTCGCCTGGCTGCTACATTTCTTGGAACTTTTGGTTATGGGGTGCTTGCCGGAATCCCTAAAAAAGCGAACCGCATCGGCTGGATGTCTTTTATAACGCAAGCCGGGCTCGGACTGGGTCTCGCAAAGCAGGCGGTTGATGAATTTCCTGAATGGGGAACTCCCTTTGCAACAATAATTATTGCTGTCATTGTATTAAACCAGTTAGTCGGCCCACCATTGTTTAAATGGGCGATCAGAGGGGCTGGGGAAGCACATCCACGAGCAGATACTCCTGAGTTTGACGGTATCTGCAATGCAATAATATTTGGGCTGGAAGGACAATCACTGGCACTGGCCAGATCTTTACGATCCCACGGCTGGCAGGTGCAAATCGTAACATTGCAGGATGTTGGCAATAATAACAATGGTGATGATATTAGAAACTCAGATATTGAAATTATTCCAATATCAGGTTTGAATCTCGATGCATTAGAAGAAGTTAAGGCAGGACAAGCCGAAGCAATTATTACCATGCTGTCCGACGAAGAAAACTATACGATTTGCGAACTTGCCTATGAGCATTACGGAACAAAAAATTTAGTAGTTCGTTTAAATAATCGAGCAAACTTCAAACGTTTCCATGCTCTTGGTGTTTTAATTGTTGATCCTTCAACTGCAATTGTGAGTCTTCTTGATCATTTCGTACGTTCTCCAATGGCTGTATCTCTGCTGCTCGGAATGGAAGATAATCAGGACTCTGTTGAACTTGAGCTTCGAAATCCTAATTTACACGGTATCGCACTTCGTGATTTGAGGCTTCCGCTGGATACTCTTATTATATCCGTCCGCCGTCGCGGACAGTTGCTCATGTCCCATGGTAATACCATGCTTGAAATTGGAGATTTGATAACAATTGTCGGTTCCTCGAAAAGCATAGAGGAAATATCCTTACGCTTTGATACAAACAGGGAATATGCGCTTTTGCATCTTATCGAAACGGTTACCCCAAAAGAGCTGTCATCAAACTTTCTTGAAGCAGAAGTAAAAGGAATCATTCGGGAAGAAAATATCACTCCTAAAGACCGCTTTGACAGGTTTATTGAAAATTGCAGAGTGCTTGATATCCCTCATACTATAGGTGTAGAAGAGTTGTTCCAACTGATGGCCAGGACAATGGCCGGAGCACTGGAAATTAAACCAGACCTTCTTTTTGATTTACTGTCCGAAAGAGAAAAACAAAGCAGCACAGCCATCAGTCCGGGCATTGCCATACCACATATTATAATGGCCGGAGAGCATAAATTCGACATACTACTGGCACGTTGCAAAGAGGGGATTCATTTCTCAGAATCAAACCCAATGGTATATGCCGTCTTTGCCCTTGTTGGGACAAGAGATGAGCGTAATTTTCATCTGCGTGCTCTTTCTGCTATTGCTCAGATTGTCCAGGACCCATATTTTGAAAATAAATGGTTAAAAGCAAAAGATGAAAAATCTTTGCGAAACCTTATTTTGCAGGCAAAGAGAAAGAGACAGGAATAGAGTCCGGATTGTGATAAATTATTGACATTCAAGCAACACATCGTTAAATAGATATAAGATATATGATTTCAATATAAGCTAAATAATGATTCTATTAATTACAATGGAGGCCTACATGAAAAAGGTGTATTCGTTTTTGATTATCATATTTATTTTATTAGCTTCTATTCCTTCAAATGCTGAACAACCGGATGTTAATGCTATAATCAAAAAGGTAAAAAGCGCTTGGGATGCTCGCCCTGTTTCTTTTAAAGTTACTATTATTGTTAAGGATGGTGAGCGCATAACCGGAGAAATGGTAGCTGGAGCGGCCCACAAGAGTTTCCCGGACGGCAGAAGATTACTCATAGTTATTCTTGAACCGGAAAGCTTAAAAGGATTGGCCTATCTGCTAAATAATTTGGATACCAAACTGTCTGAACAATGGATGTATCTTCCTTACATAGATAGAGTGCGAAAAATCGATGGCATGAGCAACTATGAAAACTTCTTAAGCACTGATTTCACTTTTGCAGACCTTGCGTTGTTAGACATTCAAAATGATAATTATAAATATCTCGGGGAAGAAGAAGTGGGAGGTATAAAAGCTTATAAAATTGAATCAACAAGTAAAATCCCAAACTATTATTACTCTAAAATTATCACTTGGATTGCAAAAGATAGTTCTCAGATTCTTCGCCGGGATTATTACTCTCCGAATAACAGCCTCTGGAAAAGACAATTATATGAAAATTTGACACTTGTTAACGGCCTGCTCATTCCCCTCCGAATTCGCGTGATGGATCTTCAGCACAAAACGAGCACAGAACTTAATATTAGTGAAATTGATGCAGATATAACACTTCCAAACGAAATTTTTGTTCCCGAACAACTGAAATACTCTTTAAAATGCCCTGTTTGGCAAAAGGTATGTTATCCACAGGATGTTACAGTTCCAATAAACAAGAACATTAAAGCAAAATAAAGCCATTTTAACTTTTTACCAGGAGGAATAAGATCTCCCAACTTACTCCACTTAAAGTAAGCTTAATTTTTTTCCGTAGCTAAACCCGGCGACAAGTCACGGGTTTAGCTCTCGTTTTATAGCTTAAAGTGCGGCTGTAACCATTTTAAGCTATTCAAATCTGCTGTTGGAACCTTTTCCGTCGAGTAAGGTAAACCCAGGATCGTAGCTTGGAATTTACCTTATTTCATACCAGCTTGGACCCTTTGATATAACAGTATTCAGGCCTGCGCGCCGTAATGATAAAAAAATTATTACAATATTGATAAATCTCAGAAATACCTTTTTTATCAATTACAAGCGGTTTTATCTTAAATTATATTCTGCTCTTAATATGTTAACCTGGGATATTTTATTGTTATGAGTTTTTCAATAGGTTTTAATATTTGATATTATTTATATTTAGCGATATTTTCATAATTTAAGATTATTTAATTGTCAATTCGTTCTTTATCCTGGTTAATACATGCCATGCATTTCCCTAATAATATTGACATTCTCACATTGCATAGATAAATTAGATTTAACTATATGAATACGGAAACGATACACTAATGACGGAGGGTAACTACATGAAAAAAATTTGTTTTCTTTGGATAATTATGTTTCTGATTTTATCTGCCATGCCTTCAAACGCTGAAACTCCGGATGTTTCAGCCATAATTGAAAAAATAAAAATTAAATCTGATGCTCTTCCGATATCTAAAAAGGTAACTATCATTGTAAAAAAAGGGGAGCGCATAACTGGCCAAATGGTAGCTAGGACAGCAAGAAAGAAATTTACCGACGGCAGAAGATTCCTTTTGGTTCTTCTGGAACCCAATAGCTTAAAGGGTCTGTCTTATCTTTTACGCGATTTGGATGATCGCAAATATGAACAATGGATATACCTTCCTTATATCGACAGGGTTCGTAAAATTAGCGAGGCAAGCACCTATGAAAGCTTCCTAAGCACGGACTTCACTTACGCAGACCTTTTCTTGATAACCACTAAAAATGAATCTTTTAAGTATCTCGGAGAAGAAGAAATCGGAGGAATGAAGGCTTATAAAATAGAATCCGTTTCCAAGGAGCCTAACTACTTTTATTCCCGTATTATCAATTGGGTCGCAAAAGATTCATTTTTAATTATCCGCCGGGATTATTATTCTCCTAATCAAAGCCTATGGAAAAGGCAATTATTTGAGAACATGATTGTTATTAACGGTGCTGTTGTCCCTCTGAGAATTCGGATGCTTGACTTTCAGCATGATACCAGCACCGAACTGATTTTTACTGAAATAGATTCAGATATCGAGCTTCCTGATGAAATTTTCGTACCCGAACAACTGAAATACTCTTTAGATTGCCCGGTCTGGCAAAAGGTATGCTATCCGACAGCAAATAAGAATAAACAGTAACTTTCTTTAACTTAAATTTAATTTATTAAATCGATATATATTGGAGGCTTATATGTTAAAACGAATTTCTTTTTGGGTAATCATGGTTCTAATCACATTGTTTGCCGGAATGCTATATGCCGAACCAAATATAAATCCTGGCAAATGGGAAATTACCTATGACACCGAAATGCCCGGAATGCCTATGAAGATGCCTGCTATTAAAATTACACAGTGTATAACAAAAGAAGAGATCGTACCTAAAAGCAATCAACAGCCTGGACAGGAGTGCCAAGCAGCCGATATAAAAATTTCCGGTAATACTGTTTCCTGGTCTCTTATATGTAATAATCCTGGTGGCACTACCAAAGCCAAGGGTAAAATAACCTATACAGGAAACCAGATGAACGGCCAAATGAACATGGAACAAACTAGTATGAAAATAACCACAAAGATAAGTGGCCATCGCATTGGACAATGCGACTAAGGTGGACTAATCCTGCTGTTAAGGTAATTTTTTTATAAGTGAACCGGTTAAAAAGATTTGAGCTTGTTCAAGGTCAAGGCCTGCGATATTTAACAGCTTGAACGCATTGAGTCTTTTGATGTTTGCGCTTACGGTTAGCGCTAACGCCGTTTATTAGTATCACTTAAGTGTAAAACATGAAACCAACGCTGAGATTGGCCAAAATATTGCGTTTTGAAATTGGTTCTATTGTTTTATTGTTATAAAGGGGAAATATTATGGCAGAGCATGTAGAATTGATATACGAAGGCAAAAAATACACTCTTCCGGTAATTACCGGCACAGAGGGTGAAAAGGCGATAGATATTTCTACGCTTCGGCAAAGAACCGGGTTAATAACCCTTGATACCGGTTTTGCCAACACTGGCAGCTGCATAAGTTCAATTACTTTTATGAACGGGGAAAATGGCATTCTCCGTTATAGAGGAATTCCTGTTGAACAACTTGCTGAATTCTCTTTATTTATTGAAACAACATATCTTTTAATAAACGGGGTTTTGCCTACCAGAAAGCAACTAACCGAATTTTCTATTCTTTTAAACGATAATTCTCTCATACATGAAGACATGCAGTCTTTCTTCCAGAGCTTTCCCAGGGCTTCTCATCCTATGGGAATTCTCTCTTCAATGGTTACTGCACTCAGAAGTTTTTATCCTGAGCTGAA
This sequence comes from Pseudomonadota bacterium, assembly GCA_018901125.1. GTDB lineage: Bacteria > Desulfobacterota > Desulfobacteria > Desulfobacterales > RPRI01 > RPRI01. The sequence continues at coordinate 38,191 of JAHIFE010000021.1, forward strand.
AGTCGAAACGGCAGAAGAAATTAATTTAACTGTTACACGTCTTCTTTCCAAGATACGAACACTCGCCGCCATGTCCTATAAGATATCAAAAGGGCATAAGGTTGTTTATCCGCGCCCGGATCTATCCTACTGCGCTAATTTTCTTAATATGATGTTCGACAGCCCTGTTAAGCCCTATAGGATTGATGATGATCTGGTTAAGGCTTTAAATGTTTTCTGGATCCTTCATGCAGATCATGAACAAAACTGCTCAAGTTCGACGGTCAGGATGGTCGGAAGCGGAAGGGTAAATCTTTACGCCGCCATTTCTGCCGGAATAGCGGCCCTGTGGGGTCCTTTACACGGAGGTGCAAATCAGGCAGTTGTAGAAATGCTTGCAAGGATAAAAAGAAAAGAGGGGGGCAATGTTAAGAAATCAGTCGAAAGAGCTAAAGATAAAAAAGATCCTTTCAGACTCATGGGTTTTGGACACAGGGTTTATAAAACCTATGACCCGAGAGCAAAGATCATGAAAAAGACTTGCGACAATATTCTTGAAAAACTTCATACAAGCGACCCTCTGCTTGATATAGCGAAGAAGCTGGAAGAAGTTGCATTGAAAGATGATTATTTTTTGGAGCATAACCTATATCCGAATATAGATTTTTACAGCGGTATTATGTTAAGAGCTCTTGGTATACCTACAAATATGTTTACTGTCATGTTTGCTATAGGAAGACTTCCCGGGTGGATAGCTCAGTGGAAAGAAAGTGCGGATGATCCCAGCTGGAAATTAAGCCGACCGCGGCAAATCTATAATGGTCCTGCGCTGATTGATTATATCCCGATAGACGAAAGGAAAAAACATCATACAGATTCTAAGCATAAAGCACATAGATAATTAACAATGCGAGAATATTTGAAGGACTTCCGGTTTTGATAGGTTAATGAATGTAATAATTGCAACAAGAGGAACACATTAAGTATTACGAAGAGTATGAGCTAAAGGATAGCGCATACTCTTCGCCCCGTGACACTTCGTACAAGATTTGAACATGATGCATCGGCCAAAGCTGTTTATGCAACGGTCTCGATACTTTTAATTATTAAAATATCCAAGAGGTCTTTTAAATGTATATTTTGCAGGTTCAGCTACTAATTTGTCCCAGGCTGATGCAATATTTCCACCAAGAGCAGAGAAGGGAGAAGAAAGAACAAAAACAGCGGAACCCGTAACAAGGCTGGCAATTCCAAAAGGCCTTACTGCCACAAAGTCTGCAAGCATTGCCATAGCATCGGGTGTTTCCGTCTGGATGTATTCTCGCGCAAGAACCGTAGAACCGGATAAAATAATTAACAGTGTAATAATTGTTAAGATCACAACAGATTTTTTGATTGTTGTGTGCATAAATTTCTCCTTTCTAAATAATCCCTTTTTGCAAATTTAAACCACTGAAAACACATATAAAAAAAATATTAATAAAATATCAACACAAATAATTGAAATATCCATTTAAACAGATTGCTTTTTTGTTTAAATATTGTCTTATATAAACATATCATAATATCGCAGAAATTTTAAACAATTATTATATATTTTGCAAATAAAAATGTTAAACAGCCTTAAATATATCGATGTTGCTGTTGATTTGCCTGTTTATGGCACATTCACATACATAGCGCCTGAAGGCATGTCTGATGGTTCTTTACTGGGCAAAAGAGTAGCTGTGCCTTTCGGGCAGCGCAAAACAACAGGATATGTCCTTTGCGAAAGCGAATATAGCAGTGAATATGACAATAAGGAAATAAAATCCATACTTGATGTTCTAGATAAAACCCCTCTTTTTCCACCTTCCATGGTTCCTTTTTTTAAGTGGATCTCGGATTATTACATATATCCTTTAGGCACAGTAATAAAAACAGCTCTTCCCGGTGGTCTCAATTTTTATGAAATTGCAAAATATTTAATTACTCCGGCAGGAAAAGAAACGCTGGATAAAAACCTGATTTCACCCTTGGAAAATAGTATTTTAAGTCTGCTTGAAAAATCCCCTATGAGTATCAAGGAACTTTGCATAAAATTGAATAAAAATGTTCCGGGAGCACTTCTTTTTTCAATGGAGAAGAAAGGCTGGGTTATAAGAGAAAAAGAGATACGATCGGGCAAGACAAAAGCCAGGCTTGAATCTTACATCTGTCTATCGGAATGTGGTCTGCCTGACGGTAAATTATCATTGTCACGAAAAAAGGTTATGGATTGTCTGGAATTATACAAAGAACTGTCTCTCAAGCGCTTAAAAGAGTATGTACCCAATGCGGCAAGAGCTGTAAAAGCTCTAGAAAATGAGGGATATCTTGTTTCTTCCAAAAGGCCGGTTTACCGTGATCCTTTTGGAGAAGAGATAGAACCGGATAGCGCTCCCATCCCAACCCATGAACAGGATAACGTTATTTCCAATGTATTAAACTTTCTGGGAAAAGGCTTTTCTCCTTTTCTTCTTAACGGAGTTACGGGAAGCGGTAAAACCGAAATTTATATGCAGCTTGCTTCTGCGGCCATGGATAAGGGGTATTCAGTCCTCGTTCTGGTTCCCGAAATAGCCCTTATATCTCAGATGGAAAAAAGGTTCAGGGCGCGTTTTGGCGAATGTGTAGCTATTTTGCACAGCGGTCTTTCTTTGGGAGAAAAATTCGATCAATGGGGCAGAATAGCAGATAGAAAGACTTCGATTACAATCGGTGCAAGATCCGCTGTATTTTCTCCTTTAAGCAATATCGGACTAATAGTGGTCGATGAAGAACATGATTCATCGTATAAGCAGGAAGGAGGACTTAGATATAATGCAAGGGATCTTGCAGTTGTCAGGGCAAAACTTGAAAACTGCATAGTACTTCTCGGTTCTGCTACTCCTTCAGTTCAGTCATATCAGAATGTTTTATCAAATAAATTTTCCGGACTTGCTTTAACAAAACGTGTTGAAAACCGGACAATGCCAGAAGTTACTGTAGTGGATTTAAAACATAACCGCGACAGCAGAGGAACAAGACGGTTCTTTTCGCAACAGCTTATAGACGGCATCAAAAACACTCTGACCCGCAAAGAACAAGTTCTGTTATTCTTGAACCGCAGAGGTTTTGCGGGCTTTCCTGTATGTTCTGCTTGCGGAGAAGCCGTAAAATGCAAAAACTGCGATATTTCGCTTACACTTCACAAAGCAGCAAATGCATACAAATGCCACTATTGTGGTTATACAAAATCAGCCGGTTCCGGTTGCAGCAAATGCGGATCTACCTCAATAAAACTTCTCGGGCTTGGAACAGAAAAAGTTGAAGCCGCCGTCAAGAGTCTTTTCCCACAGGCAAGAGTGGCAAGGATGGATGCAGATACCACGATTCGTAAAGGTTCGGTATTAAAAATATTAAAGGATTTGAGTGAGCATAATATTGATATACTTATCGGAACCCAGATGATTGTTAAAGGACATGATTATCCGAATATTACACTTGTAGGCATAATATGCGCCGATTTATCACTCGCTTTTCCCGATTTCAGGGCATGCGAACGCACATTTCAGCTTCTGGCCCAGGTTGCGGGAAGAGCAGGCCGCGGTGATTCAAAAGGAAAGGTTATACTTCAGACCTACAATCCTGATCATTTCACTATTTCTGCTGCAAAAAAACAGGATTTTAAATACTTTTATGAAAAAGAGATTATTTTTCGAAAGGAGTTGAATTATCCTCCCTTTTCAAAAATGATTATGATCAGGCTTTCAGGAAAGGACAAGAAAAGAACGCAGGAATGCGCAAAAGCTTTGGGAAAGTACTGCAACGAATTGAAAACCGGGAGCAAATCATTTCAGAAATCGGTTATCGTGCTTGGCCCGGTTGAAGCGTCTGTTACCAAAATAGCAGGACGTTACCGATGGCAGATTCTTTTGAAAGGGGTTAGTTTTAATCCGATACAGCAGTTTGCCAAAATAATTGTCTTTGAAAAAGCCAATAAAATATGCGGAAAGGATGTTACTGTAATTATAGATGTTGATCCGTATTTTATGATGTGATGGCCGGAGGACAGGGGGCAGGATTCGGGATTCAGGGGCCAGTAATAAGGAGAAAGGATAAAGGCGCAAGGAAAAGAAAACTCATAAGTTCGTAATTTCATGAGGTCGTGAGATTAAAGGTTCAAGGTGCAAGGATAAAGGTCTAAGGAAAGGGATATTCAAAATGGTAGAAGATAAAAAAGCAGTAAGAAAAAACATTAAGTCTGCTTTGGAAATGAATAAAATAATGGCGCAGTATTTTTATGAAATGGATAATGCCGCAAAAACGGGAGACAATAAAATTGCCTGGTGCTCAAGCGTTGGCCCGGCAGAGATATTAAGGGGCATGGGTTTTCTTGTTTATTTCCCGGAAAATCACGGAGCTATGCTGGGTGCAACCCGTATGTCGACGGAAATGATATCTTATGCAAATGCCCGCGGTTATTCTCCTGATATATGTTCATACCTTACTTCAGACATTGGAGCTTATATCAAAGGTGTAACGCCCCTTTCAAAAGCTTACAAAGGAATCGAAAAAGTTCCCAGACCTGATGTTCTTGTTTGCAATACAAATCAGTGCAGAGATGTTCAGGACTGGTTTTACTGGTATTCAAAAGAGCTTAATGTTCCTTTGCTGGTAGTAAATACACACAGAGGAATTAAAGACGTCAAGGAGTCGCATATTGAATCGGTGGCAAAACAATTAAAAGCCCTAATTGAACCTTTGGAAATAATATCCGGCAATAAATATGACGCTGCCAATCTTAAAAACGCTGTGGCTCTTTCCCGGCAATGTTCGGATTTGTGGAAGAAAGTTTTAGATACTGCTTCTGCCGTTCCTTCTCCTGTCACTTTTTTCGATGGCACAATTCATATGGCTCCGGCGGTAGTGCTCAGAGGAACACAGCAGGCGGTTGACTACTACAAACTTCTTTATGCTGAGTTAAGCGAAAGGATTAAAAACAGGCAGGGTTCACTTGATAACGAAAAATTCAGGATATACTGGGAAGGCATGCCGGTTTGGGGCAGGCTGCGCGACCACTCCGAAATGTTTACCGGTCTTAATACAAACGTGCTTGCTTCCACATATTGTAATAGCTGGATATTCACAGATTTTGATCCTGATGATCCTTTTACCAGCATGGCGAGAGCTTACACCAAACTGTTTATTGTAAGATCGGATGAAGCCAAGCAGGAATATATTAAAGAGATGATGAGATTCTTTAAGATCGACGGCATTATCTACCATGATGCCAAAACCTGCCCGCACAATTCCAATTGCCGTTACGGGATGCCGCAGCGGCTTGAAAAAGAGACAAAGATTCCATATCTTATAATAAACGGGGATTTAAATGATTTAAGATGTCTATCCGACGATCAAACCGGAACCAACATAGAAGCTTTTATCGAACAGCTTGAGGAAAATAACCGGAATGCTTGACAGTCTGTTTAAACCAAAATCCGTAGCCATAATCGGTGCATCCGTAAAAGAACTTTCCATTGGAAACAGAATATTAAAAAACCTTTTGGAGTTTGGTTTTAAGGGCGCCATATATCCGATCAATCCCCAGGCTGATAAAGTACAGGGTGTCAGGGCATACAAAAGTATTCTGGATGCGCCCGACGGGATAGACCTTGTTCATATTATCATTCCAGGCAAGTTTGTACCCCAGGCAGTAGAAGATTGCGGCAAAAAAGGCGTTAAATCAATTATTATCAATTCCGCAGGCTTTAGGGAAACGGGGCCGGAAGGTGAGGCCATAGAAAAGGATTTTCTTTCGCGCGCGAAAAAATACGGCATCAGGATATTCGGGCCCAATTGCCAGGGCATAATAAACACGGACCCGGACGTAAGGGCCTACTGCAATTTCACATTTACAAAGCCTGAATCCGGTTGCATATCTATAGCTGCACAAAGCGGCGGTGTTGGAGAATTGATACACCAGGGCTTTTCTGAAATGGGAATCGGAACCCGTATATATGCCTCAAACGGGAATGCATGCGATATATCCATCCCGGAAATAATAAAATATTTTGGGAAAGACCCCGGAACCCATGTTGTAGTACTTTATATCGAAAGTATTTCAAACCCGAAAGAATTTATTGAAGCCGCTAGGGAGCTGGCGGACAGAAAGCCTGTTCTTGCCATGAAAGCAGGCCGTACCGGCGAAGGAGCAAAAGCAGTATCTTCCCATACAGGCGCTCTTGCCGGAAAAGACATAACTACAGATCTAATTTTCGAAAAAGCGGGCGTTCTTGTTTTTAAGGATGAGGGTGAATTATGCCGGGCAGCAGCAGCTTTTGCTTTGCAGCCGATCCCCAAATCAAATCGTGTAGGAATTATAACAAACACCGGAGGCCCTGCAATCATTGCAACGGATGTGCTTATTGACTCGGGCCTTGAAATACCCCAACTTTCCGAAAAAGCCAAAGAAGCTCTCAAAGATCAGCTCTATCCCGAAGCTTGTGTTAATAATCCTATAGATGTGCTTGCAACAGGCAAAAGCGAGCATTTTCGTGCAGCTATAGAATCGCTTATGAATCAGGATCGGATCGACAGCCTTTTTATAAACTTTGTAACCCCCTTTTTCGTAGATACGGACAGCATAGCCAAAGAGATCGCCAATGCGGGCAGGCAGAAGAAAAAGCCGATAATATGCAATCTCATGACTGATAAAAGCCATTGGACGGAAACCATAAGAATATTAAAAGATGGCGGTATTCCCTGTTACAGCTTTCCTTCCGATGCAGCAAAAGCTCTTGCATCCCTTGTGCATTATGCCCGTTTGGAACCGGCAGAGCATGACAAAATAAGCCTGTTTCCAAATACCGATAAAAAAAGCGTTGAACTGATTATCAACAAAGCCCGTGAAAGTGGCAAAAGTTTTCTTTCTGCCAATGATGTTTACAGCATATTAGAAGCATACGAAATTACTACAGTTCCGTGGGAAATTGCAGACAGTCCGGATAAAGCTGTTTATGCAGCAGAAGAAATCGGTTTCCCTGTGGTTGTTAAGGCTGACTCCGAATCTATCATACATAAAAGTGATTTCGGGTTCGTTGCGCTAAATTTAAAAGATGCCGATGAAGTTAAAGCATGCGCTGAAGATATGCGAAAAAGGCTTGCTTCCGATGACTTAAACTTTCTCGTGCAAAAATATCTTCCCGGAGGAAGCGAAGTTATTGTCGGCGCAAAAGCCGAAAAAGGAATAGGACATATCATAATGTTCGGAATAGGCGGCATATATGTTGAAGTCTTAAAAGACCTCGTATTCAAGATAGCCCCCATAAGTCATAAAAAAGCGCGGGAAATGATTAATGGAATAAAAGGTGCAAAAACACTAAAGGGACTCAGAGGAAAAGAAAGTGTATATGAAGATGGAATTATTGAAATAATATGTAAAATATCACAATTAGTTACTGATTTCCCGGCAATTAAAGAAATTGATTTAAATCCATTGATAGCTTTTAGTAATCGTGTTTTTGTTGCTGACGCGAGAATAACTATATGATATAAATTATCATACAATAGAGCCAATTGCAAAACGTCCCATTTTGGCCGATCTCAGCATTGTGCTCAAAATATAATCCTCAAAATATTCGCAGGCTGCAATTACTGAAGATGAAGCGCAGGACAGCAGGGAGAGGTTTTACGAAGCCGTCAAATTCAACTAAGGAGATTGATATGAATAAATTGATAATATCAGCTGTTTTGATCATGTTATGGGTATATCCCGTTTTCGCAGAAGAAAACGTCTATTCATGGAAAGACAAAAAGGGCGTCAGTCACTTCAGCAACCAACTGCCGCCAGATGACATAGAAAAATATGATACGGTTAAATCTAAACTTGACTATACAACAACCAATGAGCCAACCGAAGAAAGCCGGCCCGAATATGACACAATGGTTGAAAACGCTGAATACAAAATAAAGCAAAACGAGCTTGAAGTCAAACAACAAGAAACCGAACGCTCTGTTAAAGAAGAACAACAGGCCGATGAGAATAGAAAGGCGCAGAAAGAGGCAAAACGAAAGGAACTCCGGGATAAAATTGATGCACTAAACAAGCGGCCACTAAGCCGCTCATTTAACAAGGCATTCAGACAAGGGCAGATAAATATCATTCAAAAGCAAATTGACGAACTAAATAAATCAAAATGAACACCATATGGCTTGTTCTTATTGCCGTCAGTATTGTTACAGCAGTCTTTACGGGAAAACTGGAAGATCTTACAAAAGCCATTTTCGACGGGGCAAAGACAGCAGTTGAAATATCGCTTTTTCTGGCGGGCATAGTTTCCTTGTGGCTCGGAATAACCAGGATAATAGAGGAATCAGGACTTATTTATAAAATTTCACATTTTTTCAAGCCCATTATTTCCCGTCTTTTTAAAAAAATCCCTGAAAACCATCCTGCTGTAACATCCATCACGCTTAACATTCTGGCAAATTTTTTCGGCCTTGGCAATGCGGCGACACCGCTTGGTATCAAAGCAATGCAGGATCTTCAGACTTTAAATGAAGACAAGGATAATCTGACATTTGAGATGATGCTTTTCATTGTGCTCAATACTGCAAGCATCCAGTTTGTGCCGTTTACAGTTGTGGGAATTCTTTCGGATTTTGGTTCTTCAAATCCTTCCGGGATAGTATTTCCCACCATATGTGCTACTCTGATATCTGCCGTTATTGCTGTATCTATACTGTTTCTTTTTAGAAGGCTGGTAAAATGAAGATCATAGGTTATATCTCCCAGCTTATGATCCCGGCTTTTATATTATTTGCGGTTTTGTATGGCGCATTTAAAAAAGTGCGGGTATATGACTCGTTCGTTTCAGGAGCAAAAGAGGGTATTCAGGTAATTGTAAAAATCTTTCCATATCTTCTTGCCATATTCATAGCGGTCAAGGCATTTAGCGCATCCGGCGCTTTTGATATTATCAAATCGGCCCTATCCGGCCCTTTTGCAGCATTCGGAATTCCACCGGAAATACTTTCCGTTGCGATCATCAAACCACTTTCAGGAAGCGCAGCAACAGCAATTTTTACCGATATAGTAAAGAGCACAGGCCCCGATTCGCTCGCAAGCATAATTAGCGCAGTTATTATCGGCAGTGCCGAAACTACTTTTTACGTTCTTGCAGTTTACCTGGGAGCAGTCGGTATCCGTAAAACAAAATACCTTGTGCCGGTATGCGTTATCGCCGACATCGCAGGCATTATTATCGCAATTGCTGTTGTAAAGCTGATGTTTTGATATCTTTTTTTCTTTTTCAAATAATTCCATTATTCCTTCCACGCGCCCGCATGGGGCGCGACAAAACAGGGTTCAGGGTTCAGGGTGAAAGGTTTGTTTCAATCCACGCGCCCGCATGGGGCGCGACCTTTAGGCGTAAGCTCAAAAGTACTCTCTTTTATGGTTTCAATCCACGCGCCCGCATGGGGCACGACTTATTATGAGGCTGCAAGGCTCGGAGTTTTGGAAGTTTCAATCCACGCGCCCGCATGGGGCGCGACGATCCGCCTCATGATGTAACGAAGCTGATCGGCGTTTCAATCCACGCGCCCGCATGGGGCGCGACACAGAAGCGCCATGCCTGGTTTCGCAAGATCAAACTGTTTCAATCCACGCGCCCGCATGGGGCGCGACAGTTTTTCCGGTTCCGGAGCCGGTCCCGTTTCCGGGTTTCAATCCACGCGCCCGCATGGGGCGCGACCTGATAAATCTCTCATTTGTTTTTCACCTCATATGAGTTTCAATCCACGCGCCCGCATGGGGCGCGACGCGCTCATAAACCTTCAGCTCAAAATCAGTTCCCGGTTTCAATCCACGCGCCCGCATGGGGCGCGACCCGGTCGAGTGCGGCGGTATTCTCTCTTATGTCTGTTTCAATCCACGCGCCCGCATGGGGCGCGACTTTATGCAGGGGCAGCAGAGCATCATGCTCAAAGTTTCAATCCACGCGCCCGCATGGGGCGCGACCCTGGGCATTGGCTATCACTATGTGATCCTGAACGGTTTCAATCCACGCGCCCGCATGGGGCGCGACTCCGGACTCTCGATGTTGCGGCCGGACACTTCCGGTTTCAATCCACGCGCCCGCATGGGGCGCGACCGGAAGAGGCTAAATATATTCTTGCAGTAAGAAAAGTTTCAATCCACGCGCCCGCATGGGGCGCGACATATTTCCAAGATCAATCCTGAGCGATTAACCAGTTTCAATCCACGCGCCCGCATGGGGCGCGACTCTAAAATTCCGTTCGCGCGAGATCATCTTCAGAGTTTCAATCCACGCGCCCGCATGGGGCGCGACTCCGGCAGGATTTTTGCGCTCTAAATTCCTGTGTTGTTTCAATCCACGCGCCCGCATGGGGCGCGACCGAAATATGTTACCGGCATACTTGCAGACATCAGGTTTCAATCCACGCGCCCGCATGGGGCGCGACGCGTAACATCAGGCAGCAGTATGGCAAATTTTATGTTTCAATCCACGCGCCCGCATGGGGCGCGACACACATTGTTGCAAGTGAATACTATCAGACAACCCCTGTTTCAATCCACGCGCCCGCATGGGGCGCGACACCTCAGATTGTCAAATTGTTGCAAATTATTTGTTTCAATCCACGCGCCCGCATGGGGCGCGACGGAAGCTGCTGGCAAAGGGCTCAAATTATATGATGTTTCAATCCACGCGCCCGCATGGGGCGCGACGCATTTACGAAATACTTGAGATACTAAAAACCGTTTCAATCCACGCGCCCGCATGGGGCGCGACCGACGGCAATATCCAGCAGGGGCGGCAGTTAAGAGTTTCAATCCACGCGCCCGCATGGGGCGCGACCTCCTCGGTCTATTTGATTTATGTATTGTTTAAACCGTTTCAATCCACGCGCCCGCATGGGGCGCGACTAGATTTATTTTTTCTGCATTATCGACATCAACAGTTTCAATCCACGCGCCCGCATGGGGCGCGACCCGTAATAGCCGATCCTTACCGATTCTATTGTGCGTTTCAATCCACGCGCCCGCATGGGGCGCGACGATCTTTAAGCCATCTGATATCAAATCCTTTCAAGTTTCAATCCACGCGCCCGCATGGGGCGCGACTGTCTAACTCTAACTTACTATATATTCTGAATATATGTGCTATATTCTGCGATACCTGTTTTATTGCCGCTGATATTACTACGACAAAAAATATATCTTTAATAATATTAAGATATACCAATATTTTATAATCTGTGCGAACTCCACTGTAAAAATGTGTCAGCTTGAGGTTCGCAAACATTCTCATATAATTAGCGGACCCTCCTGATCAATTGATTTTTTTGCCCCAATATGTTCTACCCTGCGCCTCCAGTTTGAGCCAAGAAAATAAAATCTCAGACTATCTTGATTCTGATCAATTACATCAATGAGCCGTTGACGTAACACAGTCCATATTGCAGGATCAACTATGCATTCAAAAACAGAGTATTGAACACGCTGACCATAATCCTTGCATGCTTTCGCTACTCTGCGCAAACGCCTTGCTCCTGTGCCATCCTGGGTTGCAACATCATAACTGACCAGCACAAACATATTTATCTCCTTATTTCCAGATAAAGGGTGGATAGCCATCCAGATCGCCGCGCAGATAACGGGCAAGCAACAACGCCTGAATATGAAACAGCAATCCGATAGTTACTTTTTCGTCGATAAAAGGATGATATATCTCTTCCTGTTTTCTCTCCTGATAAGCTACAAGAAGAGTTTTTCGTGTATCGTCATTCATTAAAACCGCTCCCGAATCGGTTTTCTTAAATCCTTTATCCTGTACCTGACGAAGATTAATAAGCGAAAGAGCCAGCCTGTCGGCAATAACCGGCCTAAATTCTTCCATAAGATCAAGAGCAAGACTTGGCCTTCCGGGCCGGTCCCGGTGTAAAAATCCTACGGCTGGATCTAATCCGACTGTTTCAAGAGCAGATCGAATATCATGCGCAAGAAGAGTATAGATAAAAGACAGCAGACAATTTACATTGTCAAGAGGCGGACGCCGGTTTCGCTCATGAAAATAAAAGGCTTCTTTCTGTGAAACTATTAAGTGATCGAACACGCCAAAGTAAATATGTGCTGCATCTCCCTCAAGACCGCGCAAAACATCAAGGGATTGATCCCTGTTCAGCAATTCAAGATTATAGCTCAGGCGCTTCACTGTATCGGCAATCTGATCGGCATCTATTTTTTCCGAATGATCCCGAAGCGCACGATTCAGCACGGTTCGGCAGTTGGCTATTTTACCGATAAGAACCGCCCTTGCCATTCCGGCTGAAAAAGCAGGATCATCCGCTTTTCTGTATTGCTCCCGCCTTAATAGAACATTGCCGGATACCGGACCCTGAATACGCGCCATAAAACGACCATGTTCGGATAAAAAACTGACACCCACGCCATTTTCAGCACAAAAACCCATAAGAAAGGGGCTGCATCCGACATTTCCAAAACAGACAATACCGCCAATAGTGTGAACCGGTATCCGAAGACGTACTTCCTTTTCCACTTTGACTACTACGGTTTCGCCTTCTTTGGCAAGGTAGGCTCCTTGTGTTGTTACAAAAAGTGTATTGAGATGCTTTTTCATGGCTTCAACCTTTTCCTGCTTTCGGGTTCGACCAGGTAGTTTTCCGGAGTTACGACTTTTTTCTTTGTTTCAGTCTCAAGTTTCTCGCGGGCCTCACCTGCAATACGGCCACCTTTCCTCGCAGCGGTTCGGTTTTCGGCAAACCCCTGCGCGTCTTGTGTTTTTGTAATTTCTGTTGTAGCTGCCTCACCGAGCATGGAAAAAATCAGCTCCAGATCGGTCATGTGATCCCGTAAGTTTTCGCGCTCCAGACCTTTTAATTCTTTGTATTCGGATGGTGTCAAACCGAATGCAGCTTTGGAGATTTCGGCGGTCAGGATAGCGTATTCCGGTTCTCCCTTCACATCCCTGTTTTTCCATTCTTCGGTCAACTCAGCGCGGATAGCGATGCCGCGCATCCGCTTCTCGATCCAGGCGTCGGAATAGCCCTTCGCTTTATACAGCGCACGCGTTCTTTTCGTTGCTATTTCCGGGTCTTCAATCTCTTGCACCCGTTCATAGCCGACTCTGGCCAACCAGCGTTTGAAGGGCTCAGCCTTGGGAGATGGAATAGACTGGATAATGCGGAAGATTCCCTCGGTGTTGGCGCAGTTGACTTTTTGCTTCCCACCTGGAGTTGTTATCGAAAGGGGGGTGGCAATTTGACCCCACCCTTTCGATAACTCATTGTCACGACGGCGCATATCTTTAATATAGCCGGATGGATCTGCGGAATCCGTCAATACTCCAACCACGTCAGAAATTACGAACCACCATTCATTATTATGCAACGTTTTCCGGATTCCTTTACCTTTGAACACCGCAATCCGGGTTTCCGGAAGAAAGTCTTTATTCTTCTTATCTTTTGCCATATATAAAGCCTCCGCTCGTTACCTAATTTTACATTTTATTCCATCTTGCCTTTTGCTTCGCATATATCTGCTAGATACCATGTTTTCATACCCGCCATTTCACTCCTTTTCCAATGCCTTTTTAAGATAGCTCTTCACTGATCGCCTTTTCCCCATCGTTTTCGGCATGCATTCTCCAACCAGCGAACAGCTTTCGCATTTTTTTGTATAAACCGGTGGAGGTGTTTTGCCGGATTCTATAATCTCCCGAACATTGCGGGCTGCTTCTTCGGTCTTTTGCCGCAATTTATTATCGAAAATGACTTCAAGCCGCCTGCGGGTTTTCCCGTAAAAAAGCGCTCCCTTCATAATTGTGGTCTTTGTCATCTCTTCCAGACACATAGCCTGCGCACAAAGCTGTACCTTATCGCAATCGTCGGCCTTTGGTTTACCCCGCTTGTATTCCACCGGAAAAGGCTGCCATTTGTCTTCCGGTAAACGGTGAAATTCTACTACATCTGCTTTACCGATCAAGCCCAATAGAAGGGAACGGAGCGGCACTCCATATTCAATGCGTATATTGCCTCGCGATTCGCTATGTTCCTCGTGAACCTTATCGTGCATGATCCTTCCTTCGGCAGTTTGGCGGTTTTCTGCCCAAGCCTGTTCGATGTGAATCAGAGCGCACTGCCTGGGGCAAAAAATAACATGCTGGAGAGCAGAAAGCATAATAAGATCATCTTCTTGATTTTTATAAGTCGTATTGGTCATATAATCCTTATTTTTTTCTTCTCTGTGATCTCATACGATATAGCCTTTCCGTAAAACCGCCTTCATTCAAAAAATCTTTTTCCAAAACCCGAAGCTGTTGATCAAGCAGGTAGTTTGCCTGATGAATCACACAGATCATGGTGTTCGCCGCAATTTCGGGAGGCGATGCCTCAATATAAGTCTTATAAGTCGTATAAGACCTATTTTTCCGATAGCACAAATTTCTGACTTCCTTTGCTTTAGGATTATCTTTTCCCCAAAGCGGTAACTTGTGCTGTCGTAGATAATCCTGAAAATCCACCAGCAATTCTTCAAGGCTTGCCCGCGCCACGCCAATAAGCTTTAGCTCAAACTTCTTAGAAGTTCCCGAAGCCATGCTCCCTTCCGCAATATTTTGCTTGCCGCTTCTCGCCGCCTGAACCATCTGGTCATGCGTGCGCGAACGGATGCTGATAAATCGGTTGCAGAATACCACCGTGGCGTCATAAACAATCTCCGCCATTTGATAAGATTGCAGGTTTTGATAACCGCCATGTGGCGGGATGAGTTTGGGTGGGTCTGATGGGTTAGCCATTTTGAATACCTCAAAATACATTTTCTTCCGGCCACTGCTTAATTTCAATTAGCGGATTCTTCTTATCATCAGATGGAAGATTCTCCTTATTAACAGTGATCGTATAATCTTCTTTTCCTCTTGGTAGGTCTGAGTTTTTTGTGATTGTTACACGGTCGAATAATCTACCTGATAATTCGTTTCCCAAATGACTGGCGTGCTTGAATATGACCAGCTTTCTTGGGTTCATTTCCCCTCTCGCTGCCGCCCGGTCATGTTCAAACGCATTGATTAACGATTTCCACAATAATTTCAGGTCATCTTCAGAAAACTTTGTTTTTTTGGCATCAACGGCCGAAATAAATCCATGCATTCTATACATCGCATATGGGACTGTCGATTTTCTTCCAAACGTTGAGGCATGTTCTCTTTTTTCCTGAGCATCAGCCTCTTTTTGAGTAGTTACACAGCAGCGCGTTATAGAATGTTCCGCCTGATATATACGATCTTCCGACCGTGCAAACGTGAACTGGACTGGGCCACGAACCGTTCCTGCGCCTTTCTCACCAACAGATAACACAGCTCCAAATGTCCTGATGTCAAAATATGTTTGGCATAAATTTTCTTGACGTTCCGGAATCTTTTCACCAGCAGCCGCATCGATAATCTTACTCAAAATTTGTTCCTGCCTGATAAAAATATCGAAGGGAGGTTTAAGCTCCATTTCCAACATGACATAATTCCGCACCTTCCTTTTAATACACACATCCGTCACCAAGCCGTGCTGATCTTCTGCATCAGCTCTTGGTAAGTTTACCTGATCGGGATCGCCGTTAGGATTGCCATCTTTTACATCAAACAAAAATACAAAATCATACCGATTTTTTATTGTCTCGCTCATGTTATGCCTCCACTTTGTTTTCTTTTTTGGTTGCTCCGCCGAATTGCGCCTGTTTTTGATGATAATATCCGATAGCAAATTGCCCTTTTTCCTCTAATAAAAAAGTAGCTGGTAATTTATTGATATCTACATCCTTAACTAATTCCTGAAGCTCTTTATCCATATTAACAGCAAGCCCCGGCTTCTCATTTTTCAGTTTTGTATAATGCTTTGAATGCAGATCAAAAAGTCGGCCGAACGCAGCAGAAGGCAAAGTCATAGCATATGTAAAATACCGCTCCCGTATCCCGGCATTTCTGTCTCCCAACGCAGCATACTGGATGCTCTCCAGTTTTGCAAAAATCTGACCGCAAACATAGGCCACCGGCCTATCCCCTTTTTCAATCTTATCAGTAATCACAAAACCACCTCCTTCGTTATTTCGATTTAAAATAATTTTTATTAACGCCGCCCTATCTACGGTAACGCCATACTTATCCAAGCGCGCCCGCTGGAGCGCTTTTGTTAACATCCATAATGGTAGCGAAGAGTCTTTTAACGCCGCATTCCATAAATATGCAGCGGCTCTCGCCAACGATGTATCATTCTTATCATCTTTATCATCGCTGTTTTTTCTCTGGCAGCTTCTTGCCAGATCATACAGCCGGGGATAATGTGTTTTGACCTTCTTTAAATCCGCATCGTATTCCTCGATTGAAATATCCTGAAACCATTTTGCTATTGCCTTGCGGAAATCAAACAAGCTGGTTTCAAGCCAGTCACGAACTGCTATCCGGGCAGCCGAACCCGATAGCGTGCATGAGTAAAACCGGTCTGATTCAACATACCGGCTGGCGCGTTCGGTTCCGGATGTCACAGATTCGACTAATCTTGCGACATCATCTGGATTTGGCGCTTCGAGGTAGTCCATTTCATCTAATTTTTCATTCTTTCGGGTCCAGAACACCATAGCTGTATCCGAACCGAAATTTTTGCGGTTGGTATAACGGAACTCTTTTTTCTCTTTACCTTTTTTAGTTTTAATAACAACGTCATTCCCCGATGATAGAAGCCAATTCATCCCCTCTACATAAGTCTTTGCACAATTGGTGCATATTGAAGAATTATTATTTCCTTTTAAATCGTAGGATTCAAATGCATTTTCATTATACGAAACAAGTGCGCAACCGCTTGATTGTCCGTCAGGTACTCTTTTAATCATGCCATGCGGAATATCTTCGACCGGATAGTCTTTTTTACCGCAAACGGAACACATCTTCTGTGACTTTGTTAATAACTCTTTTTGTGCAATTTCATATTTTTCAATAACTTTTCGCAAAACATTCGGATTTTCGTGAATACGCATACCATCTGATTGAATCCGAAATCCGATATTACCTTTTCTGTTTTTTTCATCAGGGATAGCGGATTCAAAGCCTTTCAATGCTTTTTCCAGACCATTAATTTTATTCTGCTTATAAAAGGCAACAACTGAAGCCAATTCCTGCAAGTCTTGATATTCGGCTATTTTATCTAAAAACAACTCATGCTTCTTTTTTGATTGTTCCCCGCCATAGCAAAGCACTTCTTCAGCCTTGTCGAGCAACAGTCTTGCTCTTCCCTTCTTTGCGGTGATGGCCTCGGCAATGGTAGATTTTTTTTCAAATAACTCGAATTTTTGAAAGCCGCCATCTGCGGTGATAACTATCTCCATGGAAATCGGTTCGTTATTATTAAGCGCATCATGAACCCATTCACTTTCGGTATTTTGACCCCTCAGCGTCTTTCCCAACTCGCTTAATTCCTTAATCATGAGGCAGCCTCCTGTTCTTCCTTCTGATTGAACTCATAGAGCCCGGCGGAAGTTTCACTATCCATCGGCGGCTGGAAATGGCTGGACTGCATCATCTTGTCATTCTCCGGAACTTCACAGTGCAAAACGCCGTCACGTATCGCAACATCATGGAAGAATAAGGGTTCCGGTTTTCCTTTCCCGTTATAAAAAATATCAAACAGCATGCTCCCAATAGGAATGGTTTCCCGTATCGGCTGTTCAGCGCCGTCCGGCTCCATAAACTCAGCCGAAAACTCACGTGTCCCAAGATATGGCCTGCGCCAGCACTGACCTTTTTTAACACGGCGGGGAAACATGCCCTCTTTCCCGGATTCCATTCGTACGTATTTTTCAGGCCTGTTATTGCCGGATGTTTGTTTTTGATAAATGGACGCCTCAATGATGTAAGCAACATCCTTTAAAACAACGCTGTTACGTTGAGATCGAAATTTTGGCTTACCAGCGGCGTCAACTGCATCTACTACAATCGGAATTCTGCCCTGCTTAGAATTTATTTCATTGCGTTTAATCGTCGCAAACCGAATAGGGTTCAAAATAACTATCCTTCTAACATACCACTGAAACTCCGGTTTCCACAAAATTGAATCAAGAATACCCCGTGCCGCAGACGGCGTCATGCACGGATACGTCATGCGTTCAACTTTCAAATCCGGCCTTGTAAAGCATGCAAAATCGCCGGTTACTTTAACTCTTACAATTCGACTATCAAGCATATGCACCTCCTGATCATACGATTAATTTATCCGCCTCGATAGGGGCCACTGAAATACCTGTTTCAGGATCATAATTCCCGTACCAGATCATAAATCCCTGGGGCATTAGTTTACACATTGCGCTATTTTGAAAAATAAAATACTTATATACCTGTACCGTATATGTCTGCATTTTTCTGTAATCATCCCTTGATAAAAATTCCTTGTACTCAAGGGAGTGAAGCAACTGTCTGCTCTCGTCGCTGAAGTTATAAATATAAAGCCCTTCCGTAACATTCTGTATTATATGGTAACTATCATTGACGGTTTTGAATTTAAATTCATTACGGGCGTTGTTTATCCCGTACTTATCGGGTTCTACAAAAAGATTGATTACCTTTGAATAATACTGGGCAAAAATATCATGCGTATATAACTGGTTAATATCTGCCTTCACCAAATCTTCTGTAAAACCTGCACACGCCGAATATGTCTTGTCCGGCATGCCGCCATCTTGAACCTTGAACAAAAACACATTGCCATAACCCGACAGTTTATCTTCACGGTTACAGCGTCCTGCAGATTGGATAACCGCCTCAAGCGGCGCAATGGCGCGAAAAACAGATGGAAAATCAAAATCTACACCTGCTTCGATAAGCTGTGTGGAAGCCACCAATATATTTTTCTTTTTTCCCAGGTCATCCCTGATTTTTTTGATTACATCTTTTCGATGCGCCGGACACATTGCTGTTGAGAGATGATACTTTACTTCCCAATTGCCTTCATTTCGCGCACAGTTATAAAACTCCAAAGCGGCTTTTTTTGTATTGAATATCACCAGCGATGCTCCTCCCATCCGCATCACGGCCTCAAGCAGCTCTAAGTAATTCAACGGATTTAATTCGTTCAACAGGTGATACTCAACGCGCTTTGTTTTTCTGTAAATTTCCACGGGGTCGTCAACTAATGGGTAAATCGTGCTTATACCGTCAAATCCCTGTCTTTTTTCGAAGGCCGGCTGGGTTGCCGTGCAGAATAAAAACGATGTCTTCATAATAATCTGAACATCCTGTAGCATTCGGAGCGTGGGTAATATCACTTCCTTTGGGAGTGTCTGAACTTCGTCGAAAATCACCACGGATTCCGCTATGCTATGTATCTTTCGGCACTGGGATGGCCTGTTGCTGAACAGAGATTCAAAAAATTGAACAGTTGTCGTTACTATAATCGGATAATCCCAATTTTCACATGCAAGTTTTTTTCGTTGTTGAGTTGGAGAGCAATTCTCTTTATCCTCATATTCGCCTTCATTGTAAGCGGAATGATGTTCAAGAACCCATTCTTCGCCAAAAATAGTTTTCAGAACTTGAGCGGTCTGGTCTATAATATTTATATAAGGAAGTACTATTATTATTCGTTTCAAATCATTTTTTTTCGCATGCTGTAGTGCCCATGCCATGGACGTCAGCGTCTTACCCATCCCGGTCGGAAGAGCTAACGAATAAAATCCGCAAGGCATATTTGCTTTCCGCAAAACTTGATCTCTGGCGTTATTTCGCAACCGATTAATTTCACCATCTTTTGGTTTTTCAGAGAATTCTTTCTCTATTTTTCTAATCATCTCATCTATCGGCAAGACGATTCCAGCACGTATTTCAAAAGTATCTTTATCAAAATGCTCTTCCGTGGAAAGCCAATCGCTATCGGTTAGCACGCTAAAAAGATACCTGACAAAAACCTCACGGTGTGATTTTTCTGCAAACTTCAAAGAATCAGGTATTGTGATATCAGCCTCGTTAATTTTCGCATCAGCAATAAATGTTTCTTTGATTCCCTCGAAGCCGGAAACTTCCCCACGGCAAAAAGGCTCTGTATCGCTCTTCCATGCCGCGCTATCCGGTAACCCCTTATGATGTCCATCAATTGCAAAAGACGCCTCAAGTATTTTAAGAATTCTCGCATATCCAGCCCCCCATGAAGCATGCGGAACACTGCCACGCCTTCCGCCATTTTCAAGATAACTTTGGAATTCAGGCTGATATTTGCCGAGGTCGTGTAATAAACCAGCTATTTTGAAAATCAGCTTATATTTTTCTTCACAGGCAAAAGATTCAGCAAGTTTTGCAGTTTGGCGCAGATGCTTTGACAAACTATGTTTTTCATCAAGACTATTTTCTGAATGCGCATAATATTTCATGAGTTACCTTTTCTTTTAATTATGCTCTTCCTTCTTTGCTATGGGCATAAATATGTTTCATGTGTAATCCTTACTTTAAAACCTAATTCTATGAGCCACTTTCAAAACGTTTCAGTTTGGTCAAGGTCAAGGCGGGTGAAAATTTTAACCGCAGGAATACATGGAGTATTTCGAGGATTAAAATTTTCGCCCAACGCAGAGATCGGCCAAAATGGGACGTTTTGAAACTGGC
>JAHIFE010000164.1 GCA_018901125.1 Pseudomonadota bacterium
ATGACGATTGGAAACGAGCCACGACCCGCATATGCGGAGGATATCGTGGAGGACTCACCCCACTGAAGGGCCGAACATGAAGAAAGTGTCAGGTTCCATGAGCTTCGATAGGCGATGAGCCGGAACGGGGGAGCCATATTTTCGGAAGCGTCGTGGAATGATCTGCCACTGGGGTCAATCTGCAATAACTACCTTGTGGGTTGCTACCTTGATCCGGCTACGGCCCGATTATCTTCGTGAACCGCCCGGTGCGGACCGCCGGGTAGGTCGGCAGCCTTGCGGCTACCTTCCCCCCTTAGAACCCTGCGTGAGACTTTCACCTCACAGGGCTCAAGCATTGATAAGACACCGTTGGGCACCCGGTAGTAAATTGTTTCGAACGTTTTACTGCCTTCACGATACGTGCTTGCAAACAATTTACAGCCTGCTTTACTTTCTTCCAGTTAATGGATTCCCATAAAACAGAATTGCTCTTTAGGCCGTCAATGGGTAAATTCCATTGTCTATCCACACCTGAAAGATTAAGTAGTTGCATACATTTCCCGTGATTCAATACCTGTCGGAAGTCTGCTCACTTTCGTGCCGGGCAAATTTTAAACCCGTATCCACCCCATTACAGGATGGCATTTGCTTTCTCCGACCTCCTTTACCCACTTATCTATCGGCGTTCCTTACGGATTGCTTTCCATCGTGAAAATGGAGACAATTGGGCTTACCATGTTCCGCTGATTCTACACGATGGGTTAGTGTCTGCCTGTTTGCCGGGGGAATCTTAGATCGCGTGAAGTGACAAGCGAACACTTCAACCTTACCCCTTACCATTTTGGTTCAGGCCAGTCAGCATCTTTAGCCTGTTCACGCTAACGACATTTATCAGCAGTTCAAATATATTACACATACCATCATTTATAGCTCCCATCCGGATGATGCTTCCAGAGTTGAGCGCTTCTCACGAGGCGTTCTCTCAGCCAGAGGCCGAGGGTTTCATTGTTCCCCGGGCTTCACACAAAGCCGTTACCGGCAATGCATGCCGGGGTAGAAAACTACTGGCGATACAGTAGGCTGAATCACAGTTCAGCTATAAAAACAGCGACTTCATGTCGCAACGCTTGCTGCGTGTTGTGGGGGCTGGGGGAGAAAAACCCCCGGCTACCCGATTAACTGCTCCCCGAATATATTGTTGCCGGATAAGCCTCTGTTTCAGCATAAAAACCCGAACCATCCTCTTTAATTACGAGATAGCCTCCGCCACCACTGGACATTACTTCTTTAGCCTCTTTCCACGTTGTAAGATAAATTGGTTCACCCCAACTTAAAAACAGACACTTGTCCTTATTATCAAATGATATCTTCATTCCCTCATAGACTTCGCCAAACACAGTAGAAATTTGATGGCAAATGCGACGGTGAAGGTCCTTTGGTCTTTTTATTGCTTCATGGACAAATCGTTCTTGAAATTTCTTTATTACAAACCTTCCAGCGAATTTGTTGAGTATTTGGATTTCGTTCATGACAGTTAACTGCCGATTCCTTCGATCCTGCAGGAACAGTTTGAAAAATATCTATAAAATAAGGAGTTCCCCCGGGTTATCCACAAATATTGTGAAAATGAAGCAGACAAATAAGCAACAAACTCAGGGTGACAATTCTAACTTTTATGAAGGTACAGGAACATAGGAATATTTTTCCTCTTTTGCCCTTTCCATACGGAACATAATTTCCTTTTATCATACCGGATGATCTTTAAATCGATGGACCTAAATTTTTAATCAATTGTTTTTATTGTATATTAAAAATATGTTTAAAAGTTGGTACGGCGTTTGCTCTATGTAAAGTCAAATCACTTATTAAAGGGTATTTCAAAATGATGCCAAATATAATGTTAGCCGGATCAATACTTAATTTTCTTACCGGTATATGCACAGGTTCAACAAGCCAGCCTGATGTGAATGGATTAAATAATTTTAAAACCATAATGAATAAATCCATGCAAAACTCCATTAAAACAGATTTGTCCGAAAAGCCAGCTAACACAAAAATATTTAATCAGAAGGAGAATGGCAAACTCGTTTATCTGGAAGCGCTTCGAAAGGGTCTTTTAGCAAAGGGAAAGTCTTTAGATAAAATATATTTGAAAGACTCAGATATTCATACGTTAACGGTTTTTCTTAACCAGTGTGGTTATAATAAAACAGATGCGAAACAATGCATTGAAAAACTGATTGAAAATAATCCCGATGGAAGAATAAAACTTTCCGATCTTTTTTCTGAGATCGAAACGCACCTGACTTCTTCCACCTCTGCCTCTTCCGGAAAAACATCTTACCGTTCTGTTCACCTGGAGCCTTCGGTGACCCCGGGGATTGAATCCGCTTTAAAAGATTTAGGGCTAAGTCTTAAGGATGCAGATAATACGTTAAGTGCTGCCCGGTCAACTTCCGGTGGTCTGGATTTGAATAAGCTTATCGCACAATTAAAAACAACGGAAGATAGAATAAATAAAGGAAGCGATAAAACAGAGGAAAAAATTTCCGCAATAAAATTTTTGGAAAAACATCAAAAATTGGGGCTTCAGATTACTCCGGATAAGGAAACAGGTCAAATTTCAATAAATGGATTCATTGCTGCTCTGGAACAGTTTAGAGATGGCGTATCCGGAAAGGCTAAGGATACAACAGGCGGTCAGGATCAAAAAGATCAGAATAGGCATAATAGAGCTGATTATAATACAACCGGAAGCAGCAATCATGATCGGTTCAAGATAAATATTTCTAAAACAGATGGTTCCAAAGCAATATCGGAACATTTTGCACGAGTTGAAAACAGTTCGGATAAATTGCCTATGGATGTAAAAGCTTCCATAGACCGGATAATAGAAAGGGCTGTGGCACCCGATGAACAGTTTAAACTGAAATTAACTGAACCGTCTCTTTCACAGCTTAGAGCAGAAAATTTAAAAGGTAAGGAAAAAACAAACAACATCAGCAATATTTTTCAAGGCGAGCACATGGCAGAATCGGCAAAAAAGACAGGAAACAGGACAATTAATCATGGCAATGATGGGGCGCGAAATACAGATACAGCAAGGAAGGCTGGTTTGGACAGGGTTTCCGATCTGGATGAAGTATCCGCATATAAAAAGAATGCAAATTCCGAAAAAGATATCAAAGACGTAAAGTTAAAATCTGCAGATATTGTTCAGGACGGAACCGCTTCTGTTAAGTTTGAAACCTTGTCGTCGGTTCTTAAAAGTAGTTCGGACAACAGCTTTCTACCGGCAAATACAATTGAGTTGCTGGGGAAACAGATTTCAAGATCTGTTGCACGGGGTGACAGAATTATCAATCTGCAATTAACTCCTCCTGAGCTCGGTAGTGTAAAAATATCATTGGAGATTAAAGACAGTGTTTTGCAACTGAAAATTGTAGCGGAAAGTGCTTCGGCAAAAGAAATTCTTCTTAACAATTCACACGATCTGAAAAACGTGCTTGCGGATCAGGGTATAAAGCTAGAAAAGCTGGATATTCAGGTGCAGCAAAATTCAGGTAGTACTTTAACAGATTTAAACAAGGGATTCGGCCAGGAGCATAAACAATACCAGGGAACCGGCGGGAGTCTGTTTTCTGGCGATGATGTTAAAGATGATATGTCTTCCAGTGTTTTAAACAGAGCAGCCAAAGATTATCTGGTTGATTTAACAGCATAATTAAATAAGGCAAAACCTTAAAAATATGAAAAAGAGGTGTGCATGATAATAGGCTCAACAGGATATTATAATCAATTAAGCGGCATCGGAGAAGATTCGTTGGAATCTACGAAAGCAAAAAAGGAAATGGGCAAAGATGAGTTTTTAAGTTTACTGGTCACCCAGCTAAAGTATCAGGATCCATTAAACCCTATGCAAAGCCAGGAGTTTTCAGCTCAGCTTGCACAGTTCAGCAGTCTTGAGCAGTTAACCAATATGAACTCGACGCTTTCGGGCATCCAGGGCTCTATTACTGATAATAAGCAAGATAATTTACTAGATTATATCGGTAAAAATGTTAAAATGAGTGACGATAAGACCGGAGAAGTTACCGGCGTTACCTATAAGAACGGTGTTGGATATCTGATGGTAGGGGAAAACCGAGTGTTACCGGATAATGTAGTGGAAATCACTCTGAAACAAAGTTAACAATAATAGACTTGCAAATGCCCAACAACAGAAGACCAGCATAGAGCAAACAACGATTGACTCTCAAGAAGTAATGATTTGGATGACAAAGTAATAAAACATAAAAAGAATTTAGTTTACTGACTCTTAGGCTGCAAAGATGAAAAACATAGTGCAGCTTAAGCAGAAGAATTTTATAAAAACCCGGCAACAAATAACAAGGAGGATAACATATGTCGATATCAAGCGGACTTTTTTCCGGTATCAGCGGGCTTAATGCCCTTGGAAACGCCATGACGGTAATCGGCGATAATATCGCCAATGTAAACACGGTAGGTTTTAAAGGAAGCAGAGTAACTTTCCAGGATGTTTTAAGCCAGACAGTAGCAACAACCGCCGGTTCTGCTCAGGTTGGCCGTGGTACATCTCTTGCGGATATTTCAAGCAGTTTTTCCCAGGGATCTTTTGAATCAACCGATTCAAGCACTGACCTTGCCATAGGTGGCTCCGGGTTTTTTATGGTCAGAGATCCCGGCACCGCCAACAATGATTATTATACCAGAGCAGGAGAATTCCGGTTCGATAAAGACGGCAATTTCGTAAATCCTTCCGATTATATTGTACAGGGCTGGAAACTGGATGAGGCAACCGGGCAGGATCAAGGAACAATATCGGACATAAAACTATCTTCATTCACATCATCTCCGTCCGAAACCACTAAATTGTCAATGATTATGAATCTTAATTCAAGCTCAACCAATAACTCTGCAGGGTCTAACACGGCTCTTTCGGTTCTATGGGACGGATCGGATATTGCCGGTGAATTTCTTGCAGATACCGACTATTCATACCAGACAAATCTTAAGGTATATGATTCTCTTGGCAGCACGCATGATATAACAATCTATTTTGATAAAGGCGAAACAGCTGCCGATCCGGTATGGGAATACATTGTGACGGTAAATCCGTCTGAAGATTTAAGAACTGTTACTGTTGCGACTCAGAAAGGACTGCTTGCCCGGGGAACCATAGAGTTCAATGGAACATCAGGAGATATTTCAGGGGGTGCTAACAGTATAGTCTGTTCATTGAACAATGGAGACGGCTCATGGACGGATCTGGCCAATGCCGATGCCAGCGCAAACGGAGGATATTTCACATTTACCCCCGAATTGATAGCCGGTTCTCCAATGAATGTTAAGCTTGATTTCGGAACCCGCTACAACGGAAGTGCGTGGGCAAACGATGCTTTATCCACAACACAGTATGCATCTGCTTCAACCACAGTCTTTCAGACTGCAAACGGATACGGAGCAGGTGATCTTCAGGCGATAAGCGTTGCCACAGACGGAGTAATTACCGGTCAATATTCAAATGGCCAGGTGCTTCCTCTTTACAGGGTAGCGCTGGCAAAATTTCAGAACGAGCAGGGATTGTATAAGGTCGGCGGCAATCTTTTCAGCCAGACACGATTAAGCGGAGAACCAATTACCGGTAAACCAGGCGGTAACGGACTTGGAAGCCTTTCGCCCAACTCCCTTGAGCAATCCAATGTTGATCTTGCAACGGAATTCGTCAGAATGATTACCACGCAGCGAGGCTATCAGGCAAATTCCAAAATCATTACGACTATCGACCAAATGCTTTCAGAACTTATTAATTTAAAACGATAGTTTTATTCCGAAATGGGGCGGTTGCCAATATCTTGACATCCACCCCATTCCTTGACGAAAATACCTGAAACAACAATCCCTCCTGTCAGCCACTCATACATAACAACCTGTAATATTGTGATTATTATAGGACACCAAATATATCCCCCAACTGTGCCGTATTGGCATAAAGGTTGCTGTAGATTAAAAACGGAAACCAATTTTTATACTTTAGTAAAAGTCGTAAAATATCAAATTCTGTCATTCCGACTAAGGCTTGCCCCGAACTATGATTCGGAATTTGCCGACAAAGACGGTTTGTTGACTTTTTATTCGGCAGGAATGGGTAACTCCTTACCTGCCCCTTGAAGTAAATCGAAGGCACCGGCTATGAACAGCAGGGAATATTTGGTCTTTAGAAAGGATGATCGATTTAAAATTCGCTCGTACTCCCAAAAATTGGGGAAAGAGTTCTCTGTAGCGTTTCAAGCGGTTCCTCCTTTACCCAGGGCCGGGTCTTGTCTGTCCCTGGCCTGTTGCAAGACATTTATATGCCTTTCAATTTTAAAGTACATTTGTGAGATATTATGGATATAGCCACAGTCTTGGGTATTGTTTCAGCATTCGGACTCGTATTTATTGCCATTTTCATTGGCGGAGGAATTAAGCTTTTTATAGATGTTCCCTCATTAATGATTGTTGCTGGAGGCACACTAGGCGCAACAATGATTAACTATCCTCTTGGCGAGATTCTTGGTGTTTTCAGAGTAGTAAAAAACGCATTTTTCACCAACAATGTAGAAAGCGAAGGACTGATAAGGATATTTGTGGGTTTTGCCAACAAAGTAAGACGGGAAGGGCTGCTTGCACTGGAAGGCGAACTTGCCGGGTTAAAAGATGAGTTTTTGAAAAAAGGAATACAGCTTTCAATAGATGGTCTGGAGCCGCGGGAAATAAAAAATATTCTGGAAACAGAGATTGATTTTATAAGAAGCCGCCACCGCCTGGGTGCGGAAATCTTTACAACCATGGGAACCTATGCTCCTGCTCTGGGTATGATAGGTACTCTTATCGGATTAATCCAGATGCTTCAATCGATGGATGATCCTGGCAAAATAGGTCCTTCGATGTCAGTTGCCCTGATTACTACTTTTTACGGCGCTATCATGGCAAATATTATTTGTCTTCCCATAGCCGGAAAATTAAGGACAAGAAGCAAAGAGGAAATGTTGTCGAAAGAAATGGTGATTCAAGGAGTTATTTCGCTTTCAAATGGAGATAATCCAAGAATCCTCGAAGAGAAGCTAAAGGTATTTGTGCCCGGCAGCCGTCGGTAGTGTTTAGCTTATGAATAGAACAAAGAAAAACAGCGGGCAGAATTTAGCAAGAGACGTTGGAGCGTCTATAACGGTTTCACTCTTTATGATTATTCTAACATTTTTTATTTTACTCAATTCCATGGCTATAATTGATCAAAACAGAAAACGTGCCGCAATGGATTCTTTGTCCGGGTCATTTGGAAGCTTAAAGGATAATTCATTTTCTCCTTCACTTCCAAAAGCCGACCAAAAGGAAAACCTTGAAAAGAATTTGAGTGGATTAGATAAGAATTTAAATGAGGATGTTGGTGTGAAAACCGGAACCGGCCGGGAAATACTTACAATAGGAGAAAAAGCCCTGTTTTATAAAAACAAGTATGTACTTAAACCGGAGTCTTTTGCCCTGCTGAAAAAAGTGGGGGATTTTATCAATCAGGGAGACTATCCGGTTTTGATCGTTGGGCA
>JAHIFE010000165.1 GCA_018901125.1 Pseudomonadota bacterium
GTTTCAAAACGTCCCATTTTGGCCGATCTTGGCGTTGGACTAAAATTTTAATCCTCGAAATACTCCATGTATTCCTGCGGTTAAAATTTTCACCCGCCTTGATCTTGACCAAACTGAAACGTTTTGAAAGTGGCTCAAAGGTTTTAATAAACCATTCCGATTTACACTTTTTACAAAGCTGTTGTTCTGAATTTTATTAATTAGGTGCTGTTTTACTATCAGGAATCTTTATTATGTCCTATCTTGTGTTTGCCCGCAAGTATCGTCCTCAAAGTTTTGATACAGTTGTAGGTCAGAAGCATGTTACTCACACATTTGCCAAATCAATATCGGCCGGGCGTGTTGCACATGCTGTTTTGTTATCAGGGCCACGTGGCACTGGAAAAACTACTGTAGCCCGCATACTTGCAAAAGCAATGAATTGTATAGACGGTCAGACTCCTTCTCCTTGTAATATATGCAGATCATGCACAGAGATTACTTTGGGAAGTTCTGTAGATGTTCTTGAAATAGACGGGGCATCTAATAACGGAGTTGAGAATGTTCGCGATCTTAGGGATAATGTTAAATATAAACCAGCATACAGCAGATACAAAGTTTATATAATCGATGAAGTACATATGCTTAGTACCCAGGCCTTTAATGCTTTGTTAAAAACTCTTGAAGAGCCTCCACCCCATGTGATGTTCATATTCGCAACAACCGAACCGCACAAAATTCCGGTTACTATTTTATCAAGATGCCAGAGGCATGATTTCAAAAGAATCAGCCTTGATGATATTACTGAGCAGATGGTTTATATCTGTAAAAAAGAAAAGGTTGATGTTTCGCAAGAAAGCCTGACCGCAATTGCCCGTGCTGCCGGTGGCTGCATGAGAGATGCCTTAAGTCTTCTTGATCTTGTTTTGAGCTGTTCCGAAGGCAGGATAACCGAAGAAAATCTTTCCGATGTTATTGGGCTTGTGGACAGAAGAACAATTTTTAAAATTACGGATGCTGTTTTGAGTTCGGATGTTGTGGCGTTGCTTGATATTCTTGATGATCTTTATCAAAACGGCCATAATTTCAAAGAGCTTTATTCGGAAATAACCGAGCATTTCAGAAATCTGCTTGTTGTTAAGATGGGTAAGAAGATTGATAAGCTTATAAGTTTACCCTCCAGTGAAATAGATTTGATGACAGAGCAGGTAAAGAGTATTCCGGAAACATTTTTAAACCAAATTTTTGATATTCTCTACAGGGAGGAATCGGCAATGAGATTTTCGCCGAATCCGAAACTTGCCCTTGAAATTATTTTTTTCAGGATGCTTCAAATAAAACCTGCGTTGCCTATTGAACTTTTGATAGAAAAAATTGACGGTCTTATAAAAAATATTCCCAAGCCGGATAAAAATAGTATTTTTGAAACCAAAACGGATTATAAAAATATCAGAAATGAATCTTCGGATGAAAGAATATGCGAAAAGGCCGTTGATCCTTATAATGCTGAAGAAGGATATGAAACCGGTTCGGAAAAACTTAAAACAGATGCTGTAACCAAAGAAAATGATTTAATAAAAATATGGAAAAGTCTTCATAAGGTTATTTCCGAGAAATATCCTTCTCTTGCCGCAAATATGGCAAAATGTTCAATAAAAAAAATTGAGGGAAACATAATTGTAATAGAAGTTGAGGGCAATGGATATAATTTCAGCAGAATAACAAGCGGTAAAAGTCTGGATAATTTAAAGAAGATATGCAACGATTTTTTCGGGAAAAATATTGAAATAGTATTCGAAAAGAAAATATCTACAGAAAGCAGCATACATCAGAAAAATATATCCGGGCAGTTTAAAGATGATGCGTTAAATAACCCTATTGTTGGAGAGGCGCTGAATATTTTTAATGGTAGTATACATGATGTAAAGATTTTATAGGAGGAGTTTAATGAAGGGACTTGGGAATATGATGAAACAGGCCCAGAAGCTTCAGGCCAGTATGGCAAAATTACAGGAAGAACTGGCCTTAAAAAGTGTTGAAGCAACTTCTGGCGGTGGTATGATTAAAGTTACGGCAAATGGTAAACAGCAGGTAATTTCGATAAGTATAGAAAAAGAAGTTGTTGATCCTGATGATATTGAAATGCTTCAGGACCTTATTCTCGCTGCGGTTAATGATGCTTTGACAAAATCCCAGGAAATGGTTTCCCAGGAGATGAGTAAACTAACAGGCGGTATGAATATCCCAGGCCTGATGTGATTTTGTTAAAGATCATCATAAAAAGATAGATGATCCCATATTATAATTATCCGCCGTATAAGCCGGAATAGAGGCATTTTTATTATGCATTATCCTTTGTCTGTTTTAAATCTGATAAAAAATCTTACTAAACTTCCGGGTGTTGGAGAAAAAACCGCCGAACGCTATGCTATACATATTCTGCGTTATTCGCAGAAAGAAGCCGAACAGCTTGCTGCCAGCATACTCGATATGAAGCAGAAGGTGAGAATATGCAGCAAATGTTTTGCTTTAAGCGAAACTGAAGTTTGCCACATATGCAGCAATCCATCCAGGAATAACTCTTTATTGTGTGTTACGGAACAGCCTGCCGACATGGTAGCGATAGAAAAATCCGGATCATTTAACGGCCTTTATCATATACTGTCAGGGGTTTTATCTCCGATTAACGGTATCGGACCGGATGATATAAAAATAAAAGAGCTTATAAAACGAATTGATGAAGGGAAAATTGCAGAGGTTGTTATTGCAACAAGTACAAGTATGGAAGGTGAGGCTACTGCCTCTTACATTGCTCAGTGCCTTTCAAAATATACTGTAAATGTTACACGCATAGCATCAGGTGTGCCAATTGGTGGAGATCTGAAATATGTTGATCAGGTGACATTGAAAAAGGCTATGGAGACCAGGCATGCGGTCTAAACATATTTTTAAGCCTGAAGATATATTTAAGTGCACAACGTGCGGTGATTGTTGTAAAGGGTATGGCGGAACATTTGTAACAAAGGAAGATATCTATGCTATCTCAGAATATATAAAGACTGACCCTGATAGCTTTGTCAGTAAATATTGTACTATTTCATGCCAAAAACCAGTGCTTAAACAGGGCGTTAACAAATATTGTATATTCTGGGACAAGGTTTGTACTATTCATCCTGTTAAACCGCGCATGTGCAGGCAGTGGCCGTTTATTAAAAACATTATTGCCGATGTTGATAACTGGTATGTTATGGGCGGTATATGCCCCGGTATCCATACGGATATTCCTCCTGCTGATGTGTTGGAATGTGTTGCCAGGGAGCTTTCCAAAAAGAGCTGAAATGTATATTTATGGTTTCCAGCTTTTTATATCGGTTAGTTTGTAAACGCTTTTATCTTCCAGATCGGATATTATTTTAAGAAGAATGTTTCTTTCTTCAAGAATTTTTATTCCTTCATAAAGAGCTTCCGGTTTACCGTTCCATACTCCGAGAAGATTTTTTGTGGAGATAACGGCCCCCTGGTCTGTTAAACCGCAGCATAAAAGATAAACGGAAATAGTTTCAACACCAAACCCGAGTTTAAATATTTCTTGATTCATGGAAGGTTTTGCATGGTCATTGTTCACGGGATATTCCTTTGTTTAAGACTTTATTATTTGTTGAATTTATCTTCTTTTTATGAGTCTGACAAATAAAAATCAATAGAAAAGGTAATCGGTAATATAAAAAATGATAGGGATTTTTGATTCAGGAATCGGTGGTTTAACAGTTGTTAAGGCGGTAATGGAAAAAATTCCCGGTTATGATATTATATATTTCGGCGATACTGCCCGAACACCTTATGGCAGCAAGAGTTCCGAAACTGTAATTCAATATGCTATTGAAGATACGAATTTTTTAATAAACAACGGAGCAAATATAATTGTTATAGCTTGTAATACCGCTTCCAGTGTTGCAACAGAAAGTATAATTAATAAATTTGATGTTCCGGTTTTTGAGGTTATTACTCCTGCTGTGGAGCTTGCCATTGAGTCTTCCAGAAAAATGTCTATAGGTGTTATCGGAACAAGGGCAACTGTCAAAAGCAATATTTATGAAAAGAAGATTATGGCCGCAAATGCTGAGGCCAGAGTTTATTCGGTTGCTTGTCCGCTTCTTGTTCCTCTGGTTGAAGAAGGCTGGATAAACAGGCCTGAAACGGCAATGATAGTAAAAAAGTATCTTCATTCCCTTAAAGTAAGGCAGATAGATACCTTGATTCTGGGTTGCACGCATTATCCTCTTTTAAAACATATAATTTGTCGCAAAATCGGAAAGAGAGTAAATATAATTGATTCTTCTCTGGGAGTTGCAGATAAGCTTGAAAAGTTTCTTAAGGAGCACCCCGATATTGACAGCCGGTTGGGCAAAAGCGGAAAATCAAGAATCATCGTATCGGATATAACTGCACAATTTGAAAAAACGGCAAAAGCGACCTTAAGGCGCAATGTCGTGCTTGAGCATGCTAAAATATAAAGTGTTAAGCACAATTTCAGGTGTTACCCCGTCAAGGCATTTTATATCTTTGCAGTCAGTTTTTCCTGTTTCAAAACATGGGTTGCACTCTGTTTGAGATCGTAGAATCTTTACAAAGGGGCCAAACGGCTTCCACCTTTTTGGGTCTGAAGGCCCGAATATCACAATTGCCGGGATACCCATGAATGCTGCGAGATGACTAATACCCGAATCGTTTCCGATGAATCCGCTGCTTTGTTTTAATAATGGTACTATATCCAAAAGCTTTGCAGGACTATGTATTTTAGTGCTTGAGGGAAGATAGCTCTTGAATTTTTCGGCAAGATCATATTCTGCCGGGCCTATTATAATATCAATACTTATTCCTTTTGATTCGAGATTTTTGCAAACCTTTATAAAATTTGCAACCGGCCAGTTTTTCCTTCTGCTTCCTGATCCAGGATGTATTATGACTTTAGATCCTGTGTCTTGCGCTTTTGAGTTTCCTATCTCTTTTGTCAGATAGTCATGATATTCTTTTCCAGGCAGGCTGTCGTTATCTGTCAGTTTATATTTTACAAGAAACTTCAGGATGTAGTCTAAAATATGAATTTCTATAGTTGCATCAGGGCGTGGTGGTATGCGGTATATCCTTTTGTTAACAATACCGCTTATAGTTTTTTCGATTTGATCGGAATATGAAAAAAGAAGAATTTCATCGTATGATCTAAGTATTTCTTTTGCAACGGGATCAACTTTATCGGAAAATATCGAGGAAAAAAATGCGGCTTCAACAGGATAGGTTCGGTTAGTTATTTTAAGTAAGCAGGCTAAATTTCCTAAATCTTTATTACAGAATGCATCAATTCGGTTAAATTTTGCTTTAAGCTTTATTATTGCAGGAAACAGCGAAACAATATCTCCTATTGCCCCCTGATGTATGAACAGAAGCTTTTTTTGCATAATATTCCGTTTGAAGCCTTTTCATAAAAATTTGAAAAGCAGCTTAATTCCTTGGATATTTTGTTATGTATTCTTCTATAGCCTTTGGGAGATTTGAAATAGAATCATTGTTTATAAAAGTATCAAGTTTTTTTTCTCCTGGTGGCTGTAATTTATAATCTTTAAGGATATCGGCAAACTTAATTGAGCATATGAGATCGACGACTCTTTCTTTCTCCCAATGGTTTAGTCGAAACCGGTTAACTATGTTATCATCTATTCCTATATGGACCATTTCATGAACAATTACGTAAAAAGGGTCTCTAAGCACAAATTTACCATCTTTTGTTGTTTTCAGAAAGACCTGGCCGTTTTTTGCATCAAAATGACCTCCCACTCCGTAGAGAGTCAAAACGACTTCATAATGGTTGAATACTTTAAATCCCCACTGCTTGTTTAGCGTTTCAAATCTCTCAAACACCGATATTAATTTATCATTAATATCGGCCAATGCACTAAGTCCGTTTTTATAGTCAACTTTGTTATAGATGTGTTGATCAAAAAAATCATAGGTTTCTTCCTTTTTGGTGTTCATATTATCGGGAGGAATCTTAGCCAATTTCTCAAACCTCTCGTGATCCGGTAATGTTATGGAATAACCGTTTTTAATAAAAAATGGCATATTCTGCAAGTAGTACCAAATAAAAGCAAATTCCTCCTGAGGTTGCGCTGCACGTATTGAAATCGATGGTCTGATCCCCTCATCAAATTGCTCATTTAGACCTTTGGCTTCGAGGAAGTTGGGGCAAGTAAAAACAGCAAATGCTATGACAATAATACATAAGGCGAGAGTGGTATATGCGGTAAATTTATTTGTCTTACCGAAATTCATAATTCTTTGCTCCTTATCCTTACAACTTAAAGAATGTTTATTTTTATCTCACATCAGTGACCACGGTTTGGTGAAGTAGACTTTACGAACTTCAGATGCCTTGGACTCCGCCCATTTTTCCAAACCCATTTTATTTATTAAACACAGATTAAAGATCTTGATATTATGTGGCAGGTTGCCAGCTCTGTCGGCATAGGGGTGGAGATTATCACAGGGAAACTGATCGCAATCGCCACAAAATTTCAAACCCTTGCTCTGGGAGCATTCATAGGCTGCACAATGATGGGCTTCGCCGAAGACATATTTTTGTACAGGTATTTGGCCATTGTGGTTGCGGCATCCCTTGCAAAGCATTATTTCAAGCGGAACTTTGTATTCTTCGGACAGTTTTTTAACCATGCTCATTGCTTCCTTATCCTCATGGGCCAAAAAGAAGTGACAATTGAAGCAATCCAGACCACAGGGGGCAGTCATTTGAAAATAGTCCATAATCAAATCTCCTTTTATATCATTTGAAAAGTCAACATGTTGTTTTTACCAGATATCAGAAATGTGTGCCATTTTTAAAGCCTCCATTAGTCCTGAGCACTTCATTTATAGATTTTGCGATTTCGACTGTAATGCCGGGCAGAGCGCTTAATTCTTCGGGTGTTGCCGCCTTTATTTTTTTTATGCTTCCAAAATGTTTTAGAAGCATTTGTTTTTTCTTTTTACCGATTCCATCGATATCATCAAGAGCGGAGTGAATTGATTTTTTGCGGATTTGCTTTCTATGAAACGATATTGCGAATCGATGTGCTTCATCTCTTATTCTTTCCAGAAAATAAAGCAGATCTCTTTCTCTTGTAAAGTTTACAGGATTGGATCTGCCGGGCTGATATATTTTATCTTCCTGCTCGCCTCTTGTTTCATCTTTTTTTGCAATTCCGATAAGCTCAAATTTACCGGTCAAATTCATTTCGTTTAATATATTGTAAACTATATTAATATGTCCCTTACCACCATCTATCATAAGCAGGTCGGGGTATGTTATCTCTTTTTCTTTGTTAATCCGGAACCGTCTTGTAAGAGCTTCAGCCATGTAAGCATAGTCATTATGTTCCGGCACGGTTTTTATTGAATATTTCCTGTATAATGACTTAGCAGGTTTTGCGTTTTCAAATACTACCATAGCTGATACCGGATTTTTGCCGGAAATATTTGAGTTGTCAAAGCATTCTATTCTTATCGGCATTCTATCCATTCCGAAGCGCTTTTGGAGCCGGGCAAGAAGATCGGTTGATGTTGTGATTGAAGATATTATTTCATTAAGCTCTTTTTCTGCATTCTGTATCGCCATTTTTACAAGTTCAAAGCGTTCACCCTTTTTCGGCTCAAATATCCTGACTTTTTCTCCCTTGATTTCGATTAACCATTCTTCTATCAAAGGCGTATCTTCCATTGCTTTAGAAACTATTACTTCATCGGGAATAATATTTGCTTTTTCATAATATTGTCTTATAAATTCTCCCAGCATCTCCGAATCGGAAGATATGGTTGCTTTAAAGGAAAAGTGCCTTGTTTCCTGCAGGTAGCCGCTGCGCACAGTCAGAAGTGTGATTACCGAATGCTCATTATCTCTGATTACTGCAAACACATCTTTGTCCATAAAATCGGCGGTGACTGCTATCTGTTTCTCAAGAGTTTGCTGAATGGAAAACATTTTATCCCGGTAAGCTGCCGCAAGTTCATAGTCTTGGGCCTGTGATGCTTTTTGCATTTTATCTTTTATTTCTTTAACAAGAGCCGGAGTTCTTCCTTTTAAAAAAAGAATTACTTCCTTTACGGCTTCTTCATACATTGATTGATCTATTTCATTACAACATGGGCCGAAACACATTCCCATCTGAAAATTTAAGCATGGGCGGGTTCTTTTTTTAAAAGCGCTTGTTGTGCATTTTCTGAGTTTAAAGGTCTTATGGATAAGTTTTAATGTCTGGCGAACCGCACCGGATGAAGAAAATGGGCCGAAATACATCGCATTGTCATTTTTGGGTATCCTGATAACTTTAAGGTTCGGATACTTGCTTTTTATATCAAGTCGTAGCGATGGATAGCGTTTATCATCTTTTAAAATTACATTATATCTGGGTTTATATTTTTTGATAAGATTTGATTCAAGAATCAGCGCTTCTTTTTCAGTTCCTGTAATTATGGTTTCAAAGGAGACGATTTTTTTTATCAGAACGCCTGTTTTTAAATTCATTTGCTGCTGACGGTTTGAATCGGAAGAAATAAAATATGAAGAAAGCCTCTTTTTTAAATTCAGGGCTTTTCCCACATAAATTACTTCTCCACCGGCATCTTTCATCAGATAAACGCCTGGGTTTGTTGTAACACCGGATAATTTTTCTGTTAAAATGTCCGACATAAAAACCCTAAAATAAATTTATATCAGTATTCAAAAACCATCTTTTTCTTGATAGCACTGATATTATCTCTTAATTCGGCAGCTTTTTCAAAATCAAGTTCCTGAGCTGCTTTTTTCATTTCTTTTTCAAGATTTGATATAATCTCATCTATATTGTTTGTAGATTCGTATTTTGAAATTATTTCCGCTACATTATCGGCTGCAATTTTATCGGATGCGGAAGCATATTCAAACAAAGGCGTAATGGCTTTTTCAATACTTACAGGGGTTATCCCATGTTTTTTATTAAATGATTTCTGGATTTTTCTGCGTCTGTTTGTTTCATCAATAGCCTGTTTCATTGAATTAGTTAAAACATCGCTATACATTATTATACTACCATTTACATTCCTTGCCGCACGCCCGCAGGTTTGTATCAGCGATCTTGCTGAGCGAAGAAAACCTTCTTTGTCGGCATCCAGTATAGCAACAAGAGAAACTTCCGGAATATCCAGCCCTTCTCTTAAAAGATTAATACCTATAATGACATCAAATACGCCTTTTCGAAGGTCGCTGATAATCTGCATTCTTTCAAACGTTCCGATGTCCGAATGGAGATAACTCACTTTTATACCCAAATCCGAATAGTATTCAGTCAGATCTTCGGACATGCGTTTGGTTAAAGTGGTTACCAGCACCCTTTCATTCTTTTGTATCCGGGCGAGAATCTCTTCAAGAAGATCGTCCACCTGGTTTTTAGCGCTTTTTAAGTGAATTTGAGGATCTAAAAGCCCTGTCGGTCTAACAATAAGCTCTGCAACCAAGCCTTTAGCCTTTTCAAACTCAAAATCTGCCGGGGTGGCGGATGCATATATTACCTGAGATGTCCTTGTTTCAAATTCATCAAATCTAAGAGGTCTGTTATCAAGAGCGGACGGAAGCCTGAACCCAAAATTAACAAGCGTCTCTTTTCTTGATCTGTCGCCTTTATACATTCCATGCAGCTGCGGAACAGTTATATGGCTTTCGTCTATAAACAGCAGGTAATCCTTGGGAAAATAATCCAGAAGGGTTGGAGGGGCTTCTCCGGGGGCTCTTCCTGTTAAATGTCGTGAGTAGTTTTCTATCCCATTGCAGTATCCGATTTCCTGCATCATCTCTACATCAAAATGAGTTCTTTCTTCTATTCGCTGGGTTTCAATATATTTTTTTTCATTTCTGAAGAAATCTACCCTTTCTTTAAGTTCAATCAGAATGCTGTCTACAGCCCTTTTAAGGGTCATTTTCTGCGTAACATAATGACTTGCCGGAAATATGGTTGAGCTGTTCAAACTCTTTATAATGGATCCTTTGAGCGGATCGATTTCCGAGACATCTTCAATCTCATCACCGAAAAAATTTATCCTGATTGCTTTATCTTCTTCGTAGGCAGGAAATATTTCCACTCTGTCGCCTCTTACTCTAAAGCTTCCCCTGAAAAAATCATAATCATTGCGTTCATATTGCATCTCTACAAGGTTTTTTAAAAATTTATCTCTGTCAAGTTCCATATTTTTTTCAACATGAACTCTCATTGAAAGATAATCTTCAGGAGCACCAAGTCCGAATATACAGGAAACACTTGCAACAATTATAACATCTCTTCTGCTAAGAACCGAGCGTGTTGCAGAATGCCTTAATTTGTCTATCATGTCATTAATGGACGAGTCTTTCTGGATATAGGTATCACTTGAAGGGATATAGGCTTCAGGCTGGTAGTAATCGTAATAGCTTACAAAATATTCAACTGCATTTTCCGGAAACAGTAATTTAAACTCGCTGTATAATTGAGCTGCCAATGTTTTGTTCGGTGCAATCACAAGAGTGGGTTTTCCGGTGTTTGCTATAACATTTGCCATTGTAAATGTTTTTCCGGAACCTGTAACGCCGAGAAGTACCTGATGCTTCTTTTCCGATAATACGCCTGAAATTAAAGACTCAATCGCTTTGGGCTGATCGCCTTTTGGGGTGTAATCCGATATTAATTTAAAGTTGTTCATCATATAAGATTTCAATACTTAAAGCGAAAAACTTTAAGTATTGAACTTCCATATACTTCCTTCAGGCTTGTCTTCAATAATAACATCCATACCGGAAAGTTTATCTCTTATCTGGTCGGCCTTCTTCCAGTCTTTTGCTTTTCTTGCTTCAAACCGTTGTTTTACCATGGCATCGATTAAGGCCGGATCAACATCTTTATTTTCAATAAATTTTGTTTTTTTCTTATTAAAGTATGTTTCAGCGGATTCGGAAAGTATGCCTATCACGTTTCCCATTTTGCGGATGTCCGCATAAATAGATTTGATTTCATCTGAGTTGCTGTTTTCATCAAGCAGGCGGTTTATATGGTGAACAGCGTCGAATATGTATCCGATGCCCTTTGCAGTGTTGAAGTCATCATCCATGGCCTCGCAAAATTTTTCCCAATAAGTTTGCTGATAATGTGTGATATCTTTTTTGATAATATCTGCAATATCATCAACACGTTTTGCTGTATAGTATATTTTGTCAAGTGCTGATTCGGATTCTTCCATTGCCTTGTCGGTAAAATCTATCGGGCTTCTGTAGTGATTGGATAAAAGAAAGAGGCGAACTGAATCGGGATGATAAGATTTAAGTATATCTTTAATCAGAAGAAAATTTCCGAGAGATTTTGACATCTTTTCATGGTTGATATTTACAAAGCCGTTGTGAACCCAGTATTTGGCAAACGGTTTTTCAAAAGCGCCTTCCGACTGGGCTATCTCATTTTCATGATGAGGAAAAATAAGATCCTTGCCTCCTCCATGAATATCAAATGTTTCGCCTAGATAGGCGCTGCTCATGGCGGAACATTCAATATGCCATCCCGGTCTTCCCTTGCCCCATGGACTGTCCCAGTAAGGCTCCCCAGGTTTTTGAGATTTCCAAAGAGCAAAATCGAAGGGATTGTTTTTTCTTTCATCGATCTCCACTCTGGCTCCTGCTTCCATATCTTCAAGTTTACGCCCTGAAAGTTTGCCGTAATCTTTAAATTTATCAACCGAATAATATATATCTCCGTCTATTCTGTATGCTATTTCTTTTTCCAGCAATATTTCAATTAATGCTATTATTTTGTCTATATGTTCTGTTGCTTTTGGTTCTATAGTCGCCCTTTCAATATTTAAGGCGTCCATATCCTGATAAAATTCCTTAATATATTTTTCAGCAACTTCACGGGAATCTACACCAAGCTGATTGGCGCGGTTTATTATCTTATCATCTACATCAGTAAAGTTTCTGACATATGTCACATCAAGTCCGGTTGCCTTCA
This sequence comes from Pseudomonadota bacterium, assembly GCA_018901125.1. Taxonomy (GTDB): domain Bacteria; phylum Desulfobacterota; class Desulfobacteria; order Desulfobacterales; family RPRI01; genus RPRI01. The sequence continues at coordinate 12,030 of JAHIFE010000165.1, forward strand.
AATATTTTAATATAACATCAAAAACAATAACCGATCTTGCATGACCGATGTGGCAGGAATCATAAACGGTCGGGCCGCATACATACATTGTAACCTTACCCGGTTTAACAGGCTCAAATGGGACTTTTTTTCTTTCTATTGTATTATAAACACGAAGCGACATTTTCCTCCCGCTTTATTTTTATTATATGGAGCCAGTTTCAAAACGTCCCATTTTGGCCGATCTCTGCGTTGGGCGAAAATTTTAATCCTCGAAATACTACATGTATTCCTGCGGTTAAAATTTTCACCCGCCTTGACCTTGACCAAACTGAAACGTTTTGAAAGTGGCTCTATGGATAAAATTAAACAATCAGTCAATCAAAACAATACACATAGCCGCAATACCTTCTCCGCTTCCGATTACTCCCAGTCCTTCAGTGGTTGTCGCTTTTACATTAACAAGCTCTTTGTCAATATCTGCCGTGCGGGCAATATTGGCTTCCATTTCGGCTTTATAGGGAGATAACTTAGGCCTTTCGGCAAAAACCGTCAAATCAATATTACATATCCGATGGCCTTTATTTTTCAACATATTGCAAATTTTTGCAAGAAATTCAAGACTGCATATATCTTTATATCCAGGATCGGTATCGGGAAAATGCATCCCGATATCTCCAAGACCGGCAGCTCCCAACAGAGCATCACAAACCGCATGCACAACAACATCCGCATCCGAATGACCGAGCAGTCCTTTTTCAAACGGAATTAATTTTCCGCCAAGAATAAGCTTTCGATGGTGAGCCAGTTTATGAATATCATAACCAATACCTGTACGCATTAAAAAATTAACTCCTTCTATTTATAAATAAAGAGGCCGGACAATACGTATGTCCGGCCTCTTTGAGTACTATTTATCTATCGTTTTCCTTAATCTGTTATCAAATCAAGAAAGACGGCTTCCAATAATAAATTTAATAAATAGGTTTTAATTCAACTCTGCGGTTCTTTGCCATTCCTTCCGCAGTATCATTGGGTGCAGCCGGGACAGAATATCCAAATCCTTTGGCTGTAAGTTTTTCACGATCTATCCCTTTTCCCGCAATATATTCCAGAACCGATTTAGCCCTGTTTTCCGAAA
>JAHIFE010000166.1 GCA_018901125.1 Pseudomonadota bacterium
CACTCTTGTCCAAAAACGGTTTTAGAATGAAGTAATTCGAAAAAGCTTGAAAAAAAACCTCCTTGTAAGGCATAGTTTAGCTGCAAAGAAAAACCTTTAGCCAACAACAAGGAGGCAATGCAATGATACGACATATGAGTTTGTTTAGTCAACTGGTTGCGATATTCAATCGTGGTCGATTTCATAATTTAGTCTTTCATCATAAGGCCGAACGTTACTGCAAAGGCTTTGACAGCTGGGATCATTTTGTAGCCATGTTATTTTGCCAATTAGCCCAAGCCAAAAGTTTACGTGAGATTTGCGGCGGACTATCCTGCTGCCTCGGAAAATTGCGCCATTTAGGATTTAAAAAAGCCCCCAACAAATCCACGCTGTCCTATGCCAATGCTCATCGGCCCTGGCAGATGTACCAAGATCTTTTTTACCAGACCCTTGATATTTGCAAATTGGCCGGTACCCCCAAACATCGGTTCAAATTCAAAAATAAGCTGCTATCGCTGGATAGTTCCACCATATCGCTGTGCTTGTCACTTTTCCCATGGGCAAAATTCCGGCGAACAAAAGGGGCTATAAAGCTGCACCTGCTGCTGGATCATGATGGGTACTTACCAACCTTTGCTTATATTTCTAACGGCAAAAAGCATGATGTTACTGTTGCCCGTAAGGTTCCCCTTTCGCCCTATTCGATTGTGGCCATGGATAGAGGATACAACGATTACAATTTGTTTGCCTATTGGACCGAAAACCACATTTATTTTGTCACCCGGTTAAAAGACAATGCCGATTACACCGTTATCGAAGAGCGGGCTGTACCGCAAAACCGAAATATCCTTGCCGATCAGTTGATTGAGTTTAACGGACATTATGCCCGTAAAAAATGCCCTCACATATTGCGCAAAGTCGTGGTCTGGGACAAAGAGCAAAACCGCCAAATCGTTCTTTTGACCAACCACCTTGAATTTGGGGCAACCACAATATCTGCCATCTACAAAGATCGCTGGCAGATAGAACTGTTTTTCAAAGCCCTGAAACAAAATCTGAAGGTTAAAACCTTTGTAGGAACCAGTGAAAATGCCCTTTACATCCAGATTTGGACAGCATTGATCGCCATGTTGCTGATCAAATACCTCCAGTTTAAATCGAAGTTTAATTGGTCGTTATCAAACATGGTCGCTTTCCTAAGGTGGAACCTTTTCACATACAGGGATTTATGGGAATGGATCGATAACCCCTTTGATGTTCTTCCCATAACTCCCAGGTCTGTCCAATGTCCTCTGCCTTTCAAGGAATTTGGACAGCATATTTCTAAAACCGGCAACCTGATCTTCAAATAGTGGACTTTTTATAGGTAAATGATTGAATTCTTTAATGCCAAATGTTTAATTGTATATTATTTTGGACAGCAGTGACAATTAATGAATCTTAAAGATAAGGTAGCTGTAGTAACCGGAGGAGCCTTGGGAATCGGAGAAGTTGTATGCGTCTTGCTGAGGCCGGAGCAAAGGAAATGATTAAAGCAGGCCGCTGGGGAACACCCGACGATATAGCAAAAGCAGTATGTTTTCTGTCAAGCGGTATGGCGGATTATATAACGGGAAGCCTTATCTCCGTTGATGGTGGTTTTCTTCTGATGTGAAGAACATGCTTTTATGAGTATCAATGAAATATCTTTTTATAGTGATCAGAGATACAAATTGGTAAATTTTACTGATGTCTTCGTACAATGGCAAGAGTTGTTCTGCCTGCTGAACATCGCCCAACAAGCCGTGGGCGATCATCCTGTCTTGCTGCCTCTTTTTCTGTTTTCTATCTCCTATGCTTCTTATAAACGACAGGCTGAAAATCTTAATACCCAAAGTTTGGAAACACAGTTGGTTACTTATTCCGGCACTGTCCTGATAGAAGAGAGTTGTAGTGTCAGATCAGAAAGTAGTTGCAGATAGAAAAGAGATTACAATAACTTTAAAGAGGCAAGGGGGTAAACAGAAAATGAAACCAATACGAATTATAAAGTATTTTGGATTGATTTTGTGTTCGTTTTTTTCTCTGCTTTTGTTCAGCGGTATTCTGCACGCTTTGGATTTACCCAAAGTGATCGACAAGACCAACTGTAGTCAATATAAAGACTTTCTCATTCCGGCTTTATACAGGGCTGTTGAAAGAGGCGACTGGATTGTTGAGCCTGGAACTTTGAATTTTACATATATCCAAACAGGATAGTTTTATTGAAGCCGAAATAAAAACATGCATTATTTTGAACAACTTAATATTAATGCCGCCGGAATAGACATCGGTATAAAATCTCACTATGTGGCAGTTCCAAAAGGCAGAGATCCCGAAGGTCAGGACGTTCGGGATTTCTCTACCTGTACAGCTGATCTTTATAAATTGGCAGACTGGTTAAGGCGATGTAATATCCGTGCTGTCGTTATGAAGTCCACCCGCGTATATTGGATTCCATTATTTGAAATCCTCGAAGAGCGGGGATTTGACGTTAGACTGGTAAATCCCCGCAGCATCAAAAATTCCGTGGGGCGAAAATCTGACTTATTGGACTGTCAATTGATTCAGCAATATGGACTTTTGCAGAGCACCTTCCGGCCTGTCAATCAAACAAGTGAGCTTAGATCGTATCTGCGTCAGCGTGCGATGCTGAAATTGTATGCTTCCCAGCATACAAAGCATATACAAAAAACTCTTGAACGTATGGATATAAAGCTCGGCCAGGTTATTAATGACATTAAATGTGCTACAGGAATGAAAATCATCAGGTCGATTATCTCCGGCGAAAAAAATCCTAAAAAACTTGCCCGGTTGCGAGATATTCGTTGTAGTAAAGATGAAGTTGCATTTACCAAAGCATTAGAAGGCTATTTTAGACCGGAGCATTTATTTGCATTGAGACAAGCTGTAGAGCTTTATGATTTCTATAATAAACAAATTATTGAATGTGAATCACGTATCAAAATCTGCCGGAATCAAAATTACTCAAATCGAAAGCATTGATGCTCCTATAGCACTCAAAATTATTGGTGAAAATAGAATCGCCATATTCTATCTAAAAAAAGCCATGGTTAATGGGAATTCATTAATCTGTTCTTTTCTCATCTTGATATGTTTATTAATAGCAGAAAGATCCGCTTCTATAGCGTTTTCGGGGCAAAGCCTGACGCAATTGAAACAGCCGAAACAATTTTCGCCAAACATTGGATATGGCGCCATATCAATTGCATCTGCCGGACACTCTTCCATACAGATACCGCATTGAGTACATTTGTTTTCGTTTACTATTCTTTCAGGAAGCATCTGCATTAGATTGTTTATTGAGGTTTTCTTCAGTTCCGATCCAAGCAATTCGGGCTGATAGTCAAGATCTTTCAATTGCAACCGGCGCAGGTTGCCTTCAGACAAGCCTTTGTGTACCTTTATGACAAACTCGGCAATAAGTTTATCATCATCCGTATCAGGATGACCCAGACAAACCGGAGTTTTGGATTGCCATAACATTGAGTGAACTGCTCCTACCTTCGAAGCTGCAGCAATCTTATAGCCTTTTTCAAGTAATTTCTCACCCATTTCCCAAAGAGCAACTCCGCTGCAAACACCTCCCCATGTTGCAAAGGGAACTGCAAAACCGGTTATTGTTTCAGGAAGTTCATTAATAAAGGCCATTACCGGCAAAACCGCGTGACCGGCATAAACAGGAGTTCCTATATATAGACATATCTTTTCTTTAGCCGCTTTGATCTGATCCAGCGCAAAAAACCGGTTACGCTCTTTGCCGATATCTTGTATAAAAATGTCGCTGTTAAGTTCTTTTAATGTTTTTTCGATATATTTTGAAACATGTTTGGTGGTTCCTGATGGCGAGCAATAGATTACAAATGATTTAATATTCATTATTTCTCCCTTTAAGCAAGCTTTTTGAAATAACTGTTAAATCAATTATCAGCGGGGCCTTTATGAATTACCCAGTCTTTTATTACTTATAACAAACTTGATGAAATCAGGCAGATTACGCATAAACCTTACCCAGCTGTCGGGTGAACGCCATAGCATACTTGTGTACTCAAATAATACTTTTGGCCGCATAAAGTGTTTCCTGTAAAATTTATTAAAAAGCTCTTCAAGCTGATCTTTTGTCATACCCTTTGGTATAAACAGGAAATTCATGCAATCCATCAGTTCCCAGTCTTCATTAAATTCGCCCATTTCATGTATATTTTCATAAATCGGCGATCCCGGAAACGGAGTAAACTTTGTTACATTCAACTCATCTATAGGGTTTGAGAATACATATTCCATGCTTTTATTTATTGCGGCTTCCGTTTCTCCGGGAAGGCCTATCATAAAAAGTCCTTTTGTACGAATTCCGGCTTTTTTTATCAGTTTTATCTTTTCCGACAAAAAAGTTAAATCAACATTTTGCCTGTGTTGGGATAGAAGGTTTTCATCGCCTGTTTCTATTCCTATGCTTATCATCCAGCACCCGGCTTCTTTTAGCATTAAAAGAAGATCGTAATCTATATGTTCAGCTCTGACAACGCAATTAAAGGATATTCCAAGCGGCCGGTTAATCATCATATTCGCAAAATCGACAACTCTTTCCCTTTTAAAAGTAAACTGATCATCGTAGAAAATTATATGCCTTACACCAAATCTTTCGTTCAGATAGCGAACATGTTCATACATGTACTCAGCAGAGTTAAATCGGAAAGAACGCCCGAAAACCGAACGATCACAATAGCTGCACGCATAAGGACAGCCGCGGCTTGTGATACAGCTTGAGCTTGGAGCCTTCGGGTAATTAAATAACGGGGCTCTGTAACCCAAAGGAAATCCATCAAGTTTTTCGTATGCAGGGAATGGAAGCGAATCAAGGTCCAGGCTGTTTGTTCTGCGGCCAGTAAAACATATTGCACCCGTTTTTTCACGGTATATCAGGCCCATAACGGAAGATAAATTATCTGTGTCGTTTTCTATAAGTTCTGCAAGTGTTTCCTCTCCTTCGCCTACAACAGTAAAATCTATAACAGGATAATCTATAAGAACTCTTTCTTTAAGGGCCGAAACATGGGCTCCCCCAAAAACCACCTGTATTTGAGAAATAATGCTTTTTGCCATTTCAGCTATTCTTACACCATCAAGAAAAGTTGAGGTAGTACAGCTTAATCCTATAAAAGCTGGCTTTTCTATGCTTATATAATCATGAATAAGTCGGTCAGAGTCCGGCCTGGCATAGCAGTCTATAACAGATGTATTAATTTTTCGTTTTTCGAGGTAGGCCGCTATTCCGGTAAGACCTATAGGTGGGATGATATTAGCTATTCTTGAAATATCTTTACGTGCTGCCTCTTTTCTGTAGCCTAAAGGATGAACAAGAAGAATTTTATTTGAATTTAGTGATGTCAATATATGTGCTCTTATATAAACAAGTAAAACCTTATCTAAGACGTTTCAGATTTTTATATGCGTATTTTTTCAGTTTTTTGTTGGACGCACTATTTGAAACAGTTTCAAGAGTCGATCTGTACTTAGTCTGTCCTGATGCCCCAAGAGCATTGCAAAGCCACGCCATTGCATCAACAAAATCCCTGTCACCGGTAGAGCTATTGTAACTTTTGAGCAGTTCATCATCGACTATGTCAAGAATTCTCTGATCATTTCTGTACTTTTTTGCAACAATCTTGGCCGCTGCTTCTTTATCTCTCATACTGGAAGATTTAAGCATGCTGATAACATCACCGGAGCTTTCGCCTTTCTTTGAAGATTTTTCTGATGAAAGGGTTCTATGTAATTCTCTATCCTTAGCCGGTGCTGTTTGTACTACCGGCTGAAGATTTCCTACTATGCTGCTGACAAGCTGCCCGTAAGCAATTGAACCCGGAGATTCTTCCTTTATAATTTCAGCTTCTGCGACCTTATCCCTTACAGATATAATTCTGATTTTACCTGTTTCTATCCGCTGGACATCAATTACTGCGCCTGTTTTGGGATGCTTTATTACCTTACCTTCTTTATAAACTGAAAAATCCATATTGTCTTTAACTCCGGCCATCCTTCCAAGATCTATTGTGACTTTGGAACCGGAATTGTTTACAATATAGCCCTCAAGTGGGAAGTTTTTTATTATTTTTTCAGACATCTGAACAACAAGATCCTGAAGCCTTACAGCTGTTGAGCTTTTGACATTTTCAGCTGCTATTATAGAAGCAGTTTCCACATCAATTATTCTTGCGTTAATTTCAATTATGCCCTGAAGTTTCATAACCGAACCGCTTATTATGGTTTTAACCCCAAGAAACTTTCCTATTTGTGTTGCAGTGGTTGCATCAACAACACCGGTCATGGAAAGTTTTTGCTCTTCCAATAATTTTTTCAATAATCCTCTTTCGATGACTTCAAAACGTCCGGCCTTGACTAGGGCTGTAATAAACCACTCGGCTACAATTACACCCATATCCTTAGTTTCAAAGCCCTCTCCCTGGAGCTGGAAATCAAGAACGGCAATTTTAGTCTTTCTGAAATCAGCAGGTCCTGCCAAAACCGTAGATTGAAACAGCAACAAAATAATCGACACAAGCAATAGTGGTGAAATAAATCTTTTCATGAGAATAAACCGTATATCCTGCTAAATTTCGAATAATGCATATCGGGTTAAATTTATATGTCATAGCCAGTTTATAAACGTTTCAGTTTTGTCAAGGTCAAGGCGGGCGAAAATTTTAACCACTGGAATACCTGGAGCATTTTGAGGATTAAAATTTGAGCCCAACACAAAGATCGGCTAAAATGGAATGTTTTGCAATTGGCTCGTCCTGTTAATATAAATCTATAAATATTTTTGACGCAGTATATATAAAATTATTGCTGAGTGTCAAGGAAGTTAAAAACACCTTGCGAAATAATATATAATTTGCCAGAATTAATAAGTTTATAATAAATTTGCATCTTCCTCATAAAGGGCGCAAAATAATATCGTGGTTTTAGATCGTATATTATGTAAAGTTTAGTGTATGAAGGATTGAAATGCCCGGATATTTTTCCGATTATGAATTTGTTGAAAACGAGATCGAACAGGAGTACCGGAAGGCTGAAAAGAATAAAGGCTTCATAAATCTTACAGGAAGCAATCCAACTCATGAAGGCCTGATCTTTCCTTTTGATATTTTAAGAAAGGCTGCGACATCATACCTGTCTAAGCGTAGATACAATCCTGATCCAAAAGGACTTTATTCCGCGCGCCTGTCCGTATCCGATTATTATAAAAACCGCATACCTTCCATTGATATCCCAGCTGATAATATCACTATTACGGCAAGCACAAGCGAATCTTATGGTATTTTGTTTGCTCTTCTTGCAGACCCGGGTGATAATATTCTTGCTCCAAAAGTTGGCTATCCTCTTTTTGAACATCTGGCAGCCATTCATCATATCAAACTGCGCTCTTATGAGTTGGATGAAAATAACGGATGGCAGATAAAAGAAAACAGCATACTTTCAGAATATGACAGCCGAACAAGGGCGATCATAATTGTTTCTCCGCATAACCCGACAGGAATGGTTATAAAAGAACCGGTTTCCGTGCTTGACAGGCTTGATCTTCCGGTAATTTGTGATGAAGTATTTGCCGAATTTTCCTGTGCAGTTGAAAATGTTGCTCCATTTGGAGCGCTGCACCCCCAGCTTACGGTTTTTCACCTTAACGGAATATCCAAGATGTTCGGACTTCCTGATTTAAAACTAGGCTGGATTGCAGCAAGTGGTGCAGGTTCAAAAGATTTTGATAAAAGGCTTGATATGTTAAACGACACTTATCTGGGAGCAAATCACTTGACTCAGTCAATACTTCCATCTATTTTTTCAGAAGGTAGAGATTTTATTAAACAAATGGTGGGGCGGATTCGCACAAACATAGATCTTGCCACTGAATTGCTTTCGCAAAATCCCAATATAGAAACGAGTCGGCCTGAAGGAGGATATTATCTGTTTCCCCAAATAAAAAACTGGGAAGATGAAGAACAACTTGTATTACACCTTTTAAAAAGCAAGGGAGTTCTGGTACACCCCGGCTATTTTTATGACTGCGACCGGAATGTGCATATCATGATTTCCTGCTTAACCGAAACAAATAAACTGGCTGAAGGGGTTAAACGTGTTATTGCCACAATTTGATTTTATATGTATAAAAACTCTTGTGTGCAGATAGAATTTGGGTTTTTATCAACGAAAATAGACTTGTAAAAAGCGTACAACGAACATCGCCATTCGATGTTCGCCATTTTCGGATTTCGATAGGTGAAAATATGATAGAATCGTTTAAAAGAATTTATGACAATCGACACGAGTATATCGGCAAATGGAAAGAAAAACACCCTGATCGCAAGATAATGGGATATATGTGCACATCCATGCCTGAAGAGATAATTTATGCCGCCAATGCTTTACCGATCAGAATATTGGGAGGACATGAATCCCAGAACGTCAGTCAACAGCATATGATGGGAACGTTTTGCCCCTTTTCCCGTGATGTTCTGGCACAGGGACTTCTGGGGAAGTACGACTATCTTGATGCATTAGGCATTACTCATACATGCCAGCACATATATCAGGCATATGAGAGCTGGGTGTTACATAAAAATATAAAGAGCTTTTACATACCAACGCCAAACACCTCGCAAACACCGCATGCATTGCCTTATCTGAGAGGTCAGTTAAAGTTGTTTTTAGAAAAGCTCGAAGACTGGACAGGAAGAAAAATAGGTGAAAATGATCTGAGGCGTGGCATAGAAATAGTTGATACAACCCGGAAGTTGATGAAACAAATTTATGAAATGAGAAAGTCTGAATCCCCGCCCATATCAGGACTCGATTCCATGCTGATGGTTGTGGCCGCTCAAATGTCCGACAAGGAAGAATTCAATACAATACTGGAAGATGTCATAAAGAATGAACTTCCCGGCCGTAAAGCAAAAGCAACACCTTCAAGCAGATTGATGCTGATTGGCAGTGAACATGATGATGTTAAATTTATTGAAATGGTGGAAAACCTTGATGCAATTATAGTAATTGATGATCACTGTACCGGCAGCCGTTATTTCTGGAATACTACTGAGCAAAATGAAGATGCGCTGACCGATATAGCTAACCGATATATTAAAAAGCCACCCTGCCCTATCAAGGATTTTCCTGTACGCAAAAGAACGGCTCATATTGTCAATTTGGCTAATGAATGGAATGTAGCCGGAGTGATAGAGATTCAGCAAAAATTCTGCGATCCTCATGAGCTTGACAGGGTTGCCGTTTCAAAGGCTCTGGAAAAAGCCGGTTTTCCCATATTGAATCTGGAGGCCGATGTCACAATGCCGGTAGGACCTTTCAGGATAAGAGTCGAGGCTTTTCTGGAGATACTTAGCTCGGAAGAATTATTTTAGAATTATGGAGCGTTATAATGGCAAAATATAAGACTGAACCTCTGAAGTGCTGGGATAAAGCGAAAGAACTTCGAAGCGAGGTATATGACCGTATAGCAAAAGCAAGGGATGAAGGCACGATGATAGTTTCCGGAGGCACGGAAAGCGCTATTTCACTTCCTGCCGGTTTTGATATGGAGTTTTTTGGGGGAGAACCGTATGTCGCCGGTTGTGCTTTCATGGGCAAAAATGATTCAAGCAAATATATGAAATACTTCGAAACAGCGGAAGCTGCAAAATTTCCAAGAGACCTGTGCGCATATATGCGCCTTAGCGTCGGGTCTTTACTTTGCAACAGCTATGCATTCGGAGGAACATATCCAAAACCTGCATTTAATCTGCAAACCCATATATGTGATACCCAGGGCAAGTGGTATCAGATAATGAGCGAACTGGAAGGCGTACCGTATAATGCTTTGGACCTTATACCATTTGAATGGGAAAGCGAATATGAAAGCGAAGAGAGTAAAAATCTTAAGCATAAATATCTGAAAGACCAGATGCTTGATATAATTGACTGGATGGAAGATATAAGCGGGAAAAAATATGATGATGAAAAATTCATTAACGCTCTTAACTGCGAATGTGAATCAGCAAGCCTGTGGGCGCAATGCTGCATGGTAAACCGCAGCATTCCGGCTGTTATGGATGAGAAGATGATGCATTCTCTTTATGTTATAGCAGCTCTGATGAGGCATGAAAAAGCTTCTGTAAATTTTTACAAGGAATTGTTAGATGAGTTAAAAGACAGGGCAGAAAGAGGTATAGCGGCGTTTGAGAATGAACGGTTAAGATTATTACTGGATGGCATGCCGCCCTGGCACTCTCTTGAGATTTATCGTTATATTGAGGAATTCGGTGGTGTGAGTATAGGATCACATTTTTCATTCGGCGTATCGGGCGGATGGGCCTATGACAGCAAACAGGATACACGGGTTCCGGCAATGCCTCCAAAAGAAGCAGGGGTGGAATTGAGAACAAGAGAAGATGCTTGCTCCTGGTATTCGAAGTGGTTGCTGAATACTAATACAATATTAAGATCACTGAAATTATCCGGACAGGGCAAGAACAAACATATTCTCGATCTAGTAAAGAAATGGAATGTTGATGGTGTCCTTATTCATCTGAACCGGGGCTGTGAGGGAACAGCGGCCGGGCAGATGGAAATTAGGTATTTCCTGGCCGAAAATAACATTCCGGTAATCACGTTTGAAGGTAATCACGCCGACATCCGGGAGTTTGATCTTCCTCGGGTAAAAACAACAATAAACACATTCATGGAAACACTTGATTTAAAAAAACTTTAGAAATAGCGGGTTATTCCTATCAAAGCGCCGATGGCATTCACACTCGTATTCCGCTCATCACTTCCTCCGTTGGAAAGATGGTGAAACATGGCTTCAAAATCCATCGACCAATTTTTTTCAAACAGATAGCGCACCCCTATACTGATCTGGGGATTATACTCTATATTATTACCTATTAAAATCTGTGAGCGATCCTTGTATGCATCGTTATAAATAACCCCGCCTCCAGCTTGGATATAAGGAAATATACTGTCTGTGCTAAAAGGAAAATTATATCTGAACAGGCATGTTACACCGCTGACCACACTACCTGCCCCCTCAAATATAAAGGAATGCGTCAGCTCTAATATGAAGTCTATATTTCCTTCCAGGTTGAGTTTTTTCACAGTAAACTCGGGATTCAAACCCCAGATAAATCGAAGGTCTGTCATAACGTAATTAATTTCCGGCCTGGAACTTCTTTTGTAAACCGGAGAATATAAAATTCCTGCAATGGTTTGAAACGAAAATTTATCTTTAACAATCATATCAAATACTATGTTTGGCTTAAGATTATCTTCTCCGCCTGTTTGTGTGCCAGACTGAGCAAAGCCATATAAAGGCAGAAACAATAAAACCATGGTACTTATCAGCATCGTTATAAAAATTCTTCTCATGATCTTCTCTCTGATTCCAATAGAGCCACTTTCAAAACGTTTCAGTTTGGTCAAGGTCAAGGCGGGTGAAAATTTTAACCGAAGGAATACATGGAGTATTTCGAGGATTATAATTTTCGCTCAACGCAGAGATCGGCCAAAATGGGACGTTTTGAAACTGGCTCAATAGTATTAACAAAAGGATATTTCACTATCAGCACTATTGCTATGATAACATCTTTCAAATGTTCGGCCAATATAGGAGAATCGATATTTTTATGTCAATAATTTTTTTATAACATCTAGATATGCCAATGATCTGATGAACAAGTTTTACCGGAAAAGGAGCCTGGGTGAATATCCAAAGAGTAAGTTTTCCCGGGTTATTGAAACTGGCAAGAGATCCATGCTACTTTCCAAAAGGACACGCTGATGCAACTCTCATCCCGACTACTGTACCGGTTACCACAAAATAATCTGATTCCTTTTTGCTCATATTTCCTTTCCTGTTAAATATCCTTCATGGACAGCATCATAAATCCTTCGCGGACTTACACTGTCTCCTATCTCATATACTTCTTCCGCAAGACCTTCCAAAGATTTATAAATGCTGTGATCACTTATGAATCCAGTGCCCACAATTACCGTATCAGCCTCCAGAAATTTTTCATTTCCTTCCTCATTCCTGATTATAACCCCATTATTTCTGATTTCAGCCGGCTGCCACTTAAGATGTATTGTAACATCATATTTGGGCAGTTCATCCAGCATTGTATATTTATTGAAAATGGATTCGTCCGGAAGAAGCGCAGAACGCACTACCATGTCAACCTGCTTGCCTGCTTTAGCCAAACAATAAGCCGTTTCCCAACTGACCCATCTTCCTCCAATAATGACTATTACTTCTCCGACTTTCGCTTCTTTGTTTAACACATCAATGGCGTGAACAACGTTTTTACTTTCTATTCCGGGGATATCCGGTATAAATGGTTTTGCGCCCGCTGCTACAATAATCACATCCGGTTTCATCTTTTTTACCATCTCCGGTGTTACTTCTGTTCCTCTTTGAATTTTTACTCCGGCATTCTCTGTCTGACGTTCGAGCCAGGCTGTAAATATTTTGATTCGATATTTATAATCCGGCACAGCGGCAGTTCTGAGAAGACCTCCCAGATTCGGGTTCTTATCTATCAATGTAACTTCATGCCCGCGGCCAGCCGCTATTCCGGCTGCCTCCATACCTGCAGGTCCGCCACCAATAACCAATATTTTTTTAACAGGAAAAGCCTGCATTACCGGGAAATCTCTTTCACGACCCAATCTTGGATTTACGGCGCATCCAATGTATTTATCTTTCGAGTAGCGATCTATGCACTCCATGCATCTGATACAGGGTCTGATATCTTCTGTTCTCCCTCTTGAGACCTTGTTCGGCCATTGGGCATCACTCAACAATGCCCTTCCAAGTCCTATAAAATCGACTTTATCTTCCATGATTGCTTTTTCACATTCATCAGGCTCTCCTATCTGCTGACCGGTAATGGTAATAGTTTTTACCTTCTTCTTAAATTTTTCGGCATTTACCAGAACCATCCCATCTTTGGAAAACGCATTAGGCATTCCAACATTTATAGCATCATAAGAACCGTCTCTGACATAGAAAGCATCAACACCGGAATTTTTCATTGTCTTTGCTATATCAATACTCTGAGCAAGCGTTCTTCCACCCTCAAATCCATGTTCTAATGCTAATCCGGTTATAACCGGAAAATCCTTTCCTATATATCCTCTTGCATTTTCCAAACATTCTGCAAAAAACCGCATCCTGTTTTCCATACTTCCGCCATACTCATCCGTACGATGATTCCAGCATTCCGACAAGAACTGATCGATAAGATAGTTATGGGCATTAATAAATAATGCATCAAAACCGGCGCGCTTCAATCTATCTGCTGCTTCGCCAAATGACTGAACTAAACTCATTATCTCGGTTTTGCTTAGCTCTTTTGTCATTAAATCCGGATGAAAAAACAACGGCTGCTTTGACGGTGCGGCAGGCCATCTATCCGCTTGAGGAGCATCAGCCAGTCTCCCTACTCCTGGAGTAAGCTGTGCAACAATCTTTGCTCCATAATGATGAACTGTTTCAGCAATATCTGCAAATTCTTTTATCCTCTGGTCCGAATCTATAACCGGCATGCAACTATTTACAGGATAAGGATCTATCTTATACTCCGTCTTGGTTTCACCTGTAATAATCAAACCGACTCCACCTTTTGCTATGTCGCGAAAATATTCTTTATGCCAGTAATTATACGTGTAATCGTTTCCAACAAAAAACCTGGTATGAATCGGAGAAAAAACAATTCGATTCTTTAATAATAATTTTCCAATGTTCATAGGCTCAAAAAGTTTTTCATATTTTTTGTTCATATGGCTATTCTCCTTTTTTTATAACCTGCGACAGATAAACAGTGTTTCGTTTAAATCTGGTACATCCATTTAAAAAGGTAATAAATCAACTGGTTGCTGTTTTGCTTTTATTATTATTTTACCACGGAAATGGAATTCATCAACTTCTATTTCTCCTTATGTATCACCTTTAAAAGGAGACTACAGATAACACAAATCTCTATTACGATTTCTAAAAAGACTAATCTTAACTGCCTGATGGGAATGGAAAATGCAAATACGCAATTTGTCGTTACTTCTGGTACACTGGTACAATGATGTGCATTAAAGATAAGATCGTCAAGAAATATTTTTATGCGGGCTACGAAATACATAACCCGTTATTGTAATGATACCAATAACGGGTTATGTATATTTTTATGATACTTATTTATTTAATTATTAAAAAAACCATCATGCTGCTTTAGACAGCTTTACTGCACATACTTTATACTCAGGTATCTTTGATACAGGATCAAGAGCAGCATTTGTAAGTTTGTTTGCAGCAGACTTTGCGAAATGAAACGGGATAAAAACCGTTCCATCAACAGCAGTTGTTGATATTTTTATCTTTGCTGTAATATCTCCTCTTCTTGATATAATTTTTGCCAAAGATCCGTCTTCGAAGCCGAATTTCTTAGCATCGGAAGCTGATATTTCAACAAAATTCTCCGGCGCCCTTTCATTTATTCCATCCGATTTCATCGTCATGGTTCCGGTATGATATTGATGAATTACACGGCCTGTTGTAAGATAAAGAGGATATTCCTGATCGGTCTGCTCTGCCGGAGGCAGATATTCAATTGCATGAAAAACACCTTTTCCTATAGGAAATGCCTGCGTGTGCAAGATAGGCGTACCCGGATGATCTGCGCTCGGACAGGGCCAATGAATTCCGACCTGGTCTATCCGGTCATAAGTTATTCCGGCATAAGAAGGAGTTACCTGGCAAATCTCATCCATTATAGCTTCGCTGCTTTCATATGTCATCGGATATCCCATACGGTTTGCTATTTCACAGACTATTTGCCAGTCTTCTTTTGCCTGGCCCGGTGAATTAACCGCTTTTCGCACCCGTTGAACTCTGCGCTCAGTGTTTGAAAATGTACCTTCTTTTTCGGCAAAACAGGCGGAAGGAAGAACAACATTTGCAAGCTTTGCTGTCTCTGTCATGAAAATATCCTGCACAACAAGAAAATCAAGATTCTTTATACATTTTTCAGCATGATTAATATCAGGATCAGAAATCAGCGGATTTTCTCCAACAATATAAAGCGCTCTTAAGCTTTTGTCGTGGGCTTTTGGTATCATTTCAGTTGCCTTTAATCCAGGTTTATCAGAAAGCCCTGAAACTCCCCAGGCCTTTTCCATCTTTTCTCTTAAAGCAGGGTCAATTACTTTCTGATAACCGGAAAATACATCTGGAAGTCCTCCCATATCACAGGCGCCCTGAACATTATTTTGGCCGCGCAGAGGATTTACACCTCCTCCTCTGATTCCAAGATTGCCACAAAGCATGGAAAGATTAGCCAAGGACTTCACATTATCGGTTCCAGTCGTATGCTGGGTAATACCCATACAGTAAACAATTGCTCCGGCTTTTGCTCCGGCATACAGCCTTGCTGCATCGATAAGACTTTGCTCCGGTATGCCCGTTATTGACTCAACATATTGAGGAGTATATTTTTCTACGGTCTTTTTTATATCTTCAAAACCGGTTGTACGGTTTTCCACAAAATTTTTGTCAAAAAGTTCTTCCTTGATAATAACGTTCATCATCCCATTAATCCAGGCTACATCGGTCCCAAGATTCTGACGAAGCCAGTTTCTTGAGAATAAAGTCATATTGATGTGTCTTGGATCTACAACGATCAGTTTTGTTCCTTTAAATTTTATCGCCCTTTTAATGTAAGAGGATATTACCGGATGGTTTTCGGTAGTATTTGAGCCTGTAAGTAAAATTACATCCGCTTCCTCAAGATCACCGATAGTATTTGTCATTGCTCCGCTTCCGAACGCTGCGGCCAGACCGGCCACAGTAGATGAATGTCAGAGACGCGCACAATGATCTATATTGTTGGTTTTAAGTACCGCCCTTGTTAGTTTCTGCACCAGATAGTTTTCTTCGTTTGTAATCCTTGCAGAAGTAAGAGCAGCCAAGGCATCAGGTCCATACTCATCTCTTATTGCACCGAAACGACGGGCCACAAGATCCAGGGCCTCTTCCCAGCTTGCTTCCTTAAAGCTGCCGTCATCCTGCTTTATCAAGGGAGTGCGTAAACGATCGGGACTGTTTATGAAATCATAGGCAAATCTTCCTTTTACGCAAAGATGTCCGAAATTCGGGGCAACTCCGGAAACGCCTTCAACATTGACAACCTTATCTCCCGAGACTCCAAGCATAATCTGGCATCCCACACCACAATAAGTACAGGTAGTCCGGATTTTTTTTAGCTTAAAAGGGCCGGGCTTGCCTTTCATCTTCTCCTGAAGAGCGCCTGTAGGGCAGTTTCCAACACACAAACCGCAGTCTACGCATTTGTCATTTATATTTGGTGTATACTGAGGCGGACCAATTCGATCTTCATCGGGAACCTCATCTACTTTTATGGCATACTGGATCTGGTAATTATCACATCCTACGGCACATCTTCGGCATACAACACATTTGTTTGGATCCACAGTTATGAATGGATGAGATTTTTCTATTGTATATTTCGGACTCTTCCAGAAAGTCAGTTTGTTTGAATCAACACCATAAATTGTGGCATATTTTCTAAGCAGACATTTAAAACTATCAAGGCAACCACAGGAAAGGCATCGTTGGGCCTCAGTCTGAGCCTGAGCCTCAGTAAGCGGGAGTTCCGCTTCTTCAAAACTTTTACACCTTTGTTCAACGGATAGTAGCGGGGTAGCATTACGCGGACGGCTTAAAATTCCTTCAAAATTTATCGGATCAACCTCTTTTAATTTTCCTTTTGTTATATTAAATGGCTTAGCATCCTGTATAACAACTCCATCAGTCAAGTACTGATGCATAGACAAGGCTGCCTCACGTCCATCAGCACTGGCCTGAATCACAGTTCTTGGGCCCCTTAAAAGATCACCACCTATGAAAAGATATGGAAGACATGATTGCAAGGTGTTTGAATCCGTCTCCGGAATTCCCTTTTTGGTAAAAGCAAGTTTATTAAGTTCGCTATCCTCTTTAAGAAAATCCACATCAGAGAACTGCCCTATGGATACAATAGCCTGATCCGCTTCAATAATTGTTTCCGAACCCTTAATAGGAACAGGACTTGGGCGACCGCTGCTGTCAGCAGCTTTCAGTTCATTTTTAAGATATTCCACTCCTGAGAACTTTCCGTCTTTGGAAATAATCTTTGTAGGAGTTGCCAGAATATGAATTGTTATACCTTCTTGCTCAGCATCGTGAATCTCCTGCGGATTAGCCGGCATTTCAGCTTTGGTCCGCCGATATAGCATAATAACTTCTTTTGCGCCCATGCGAAGACAGCTGCGGGCTGCATCCATGCCTGTATTTCCGTTACCAATTACTATAACCTTTTTTCCAACAGGCGGTGGATCTCCGGAAGCATTTCTAATAAGAAATTCAATTGCAGACATGACTCCAGGCAAATCTTCTCCTGATATTCCCAGTTTATATGAATTCCAGGCTCCTATAGCCAAATAAATTGCATCAAATCCCTCACTTTTAATTGAAGCCAGAGAAAAGTCTTTACCAAATTTTTTATTTACAATAACCTCTACGCCAAGGTCGAGAATCTCCTGTATTTCCAGATCAAGTACAGCCTTTGGAAGACGATATTCCGGTATTCCATATCTTAGCATGCCACCAAGTTTTGGCATGGCATCATAAATTGTTACGCTGTGTCCTTTAAGACGCAGATAATATGCAGCGGCAAGCCCGGAAGGTCCACCTCCTATTATAGCAACTCTTTTACCTGTATCTGCCGGTGCCGGTGGAGTTGCACTGATTCCGCGTTCAGCAGCATAGTCTGCAACATATCTCTTAAGGTCCTTAATATTAATAGCTTCCTCTACACAGGTGCGGCGGCATTCGTTTTCGCATGGATGCGGGCATACTCTTCCAAGAGTGGCGGCAAAAGGAGTCTTTTCTTTAATCAGTTTAAGTGCATCTATATATTCGCCTCTTTCAATATGAGCTACATATCCCTGAATATCCAGTTTACCGGGGCAAGTCATATGACATGGCGCTACACAATCTCCGTAATGCTGTTCAAGAAGCAAAGAAAGAATGTTTTCCCGAAATTCCCTGATTGTTGAGGTATCAGTTTGAACTTCCATCCCCTCAGAAACCTTAAAAGAACAAGATGTCACCGGCCTTGGCTCTCCCTTGACTTCAACCACGCATATTCTGCAGGATTCTTCCGGTTTTAAAAGGGGATGATGACAAAGAGTTGGTATAAAAATACCTTCCTGAGCAGCTGCCTGCAAAAGGGTATTTTCAGAATCCGTGGTAATAGTTCTACCGTTAATTGTAATAGACACTTTAGACATACATTACTCCACTATCGGTATTATTATATTATTGTTTGAAGTTTTCTGAAGTAAAACTGCTGGCAACGCATCTGCTGTTTGTGTGCTTCAGTTTTTTATCATTAATTGAAGCTATATATGTCAAAATTTGGTCAAACAAGTCAAGAAAAAACAAGCTTATTATTGAAAAATATTGAATTTATCTAATACTTTACATATGACATAAATGTCATATGATGATTATTTAATTAATCAAATTATTATTACAAATACTTATTTATTTTTGGCAATAATTCAAAAGGTTAATTTCGAGAAAGCTTGAAACATAGGTATAAAAGTATAAAAATAACAATTTAATAAGAAAATATATTATTATTTTGTAAACATAATTATTAGAAAATATTGGATGGGCATTAAATACCGGCGGGAATGGTATTAAAATACTACGTCTAATTTTTGTGTAATTTTCGCATCGACTTTTATTAATAATAAATTATTAATAAATCATCATGCTGCTTTTAACATCTTTACTGCACATACTTTTTACTCAGGTATCTTTGATCCAGAATCAAGGGCAGGATTTTACAATTTGCTAACAACATATAATGTGAAAAAGAAATTGAATAAATACTTTTCGTTCAACTGCAGATGTGAATATCTTTATTTTTTGGAAGATATTAATGCAGAATTATTAATTTATACCTCAGTTACCTTAATCGCAAGAAATTCGCAAACCTGAACACAGCTTTCACAGCCCAGACAATCATCCGGTCTCACGGGTGAGGCCTTACCATTATTTAGTTGCAAAACATCTACCGGGCAGACCTCTATACATTCCTCATCCCCTACGCATTTATCCGGGTCCACTTCAACTTTAAACATATCTTTTCTCTTTTCCGTATCAAACTTTGTTACCACCACAATATTAAAGGTGGCATATCTTATTTATTTTTTAAAATTTACAAACTCCCAACCGGCATTGCTTCTCTTTTATATGCGTTTCAAATTCTTCCTTAAAATTTGATATGATAGCCAAAATTATTTTTGATACTTTTCCGGCAAAAGCACAATATGCTGCCTGATCAGTAAGACGAATCAAAGTTTCCATCTGCATTAATGCATTACCAGGTGACTTACCACTGGCAACTCCTGAAATCAGTTCTATAAGACGCTGAATTCCCAAACGACATGGAGTGCATTTACCGCAAGACTCATTAGCATGAAACTTAATAAGATATTCTGCAATCTGAACCATACAAACAGTAGGCTCCATGGTCATAATACATCCGCTTACTTTATCCCAGATTAAATCGCCACGTATGGTCTGCAGTGAATTTACACATAATATAGGAAATAATATTTTTTTGTTCCCTATTGTTTCCTTTATAATTAAAGATATATGAACATCCTTGACTTTATGATAAAAAAGGCCAAGGTGTGGCAGGCTAACATAAGGACCATTATTACATTTGCCGCTACAACCGCATTTTGCAGGTTCTATAGCCACTGGAATATTTTGACGTTGGGATTCTGCAATCAGTCCCTTATAAATACTTTCGCCACCACAAGTATTCGAGGTTTTCCCAACTCCACATACCGTTATCCTTGGCAAATTACCTGCAATACCAAGCATATCTTGAGCCGGAGAGGTTTGAATACAATTTGAAGTTACTGCCGACATTTATATTTACTCCGTTACAATTTTATCGTTTCACAGGCTGTACGAGCAAATTCTATAAACTTGGCCGGTAAAACACCTAATAGGATAATAGCTATAATTAAGCCGTAATTCAATAATCTGCTTGAAAAGCTTACCGACACTGCTGGTAAACCATCTGGGTCCTGTCCATATGCAGAACGAACAATATTAAGATAATAATAAATGGAAATAGCCGTATTAACAGCAGCTATTATAATCAATGCAAGATGCCCTTCTTTTAAAGCCGCAATAAAAAGGAAAAACTTTCCTGTAAATCCAGCTGTAGGAGGAATCCCAGCCAATCCAAAAAAACCAACCGCTAGAGTAAATGCCAATAAAGGCGATCGTTTATAAAGACCAGAAATGTCACTTATAGTAACATTCTCACCTTCCTTTGATACAGTTGATATAACAAGAAAGCATGCAAGGTTCATAAGCATATAAGCAGTTATATGGAACATAACAGCAGAATAACCATCAACCTTAAGAGTTAAAATACCAAGCAGGATATAACCTGCATGGGCAATGCTGGAATAAGCAAGAAGCCTTTTTAAGTCCTTTTGAACCAGTGCCGCAATGTTGCCAAAAGTCATTGAAACAGCAGCAATAACAACTAAAACCTGAACAAGGTCAACAGATCCGGGAGGGGCTAAATTTACAATTCTTATAAGTAAAGCGGCTGCTGCAATCTTTGGCATAGTTGCAATAAATGAAACAGTTTCATTAGCAGTACCTTCATATATATCAGGAGTCCAGAAATGAAATGGAACAACTGAAAGTTTATAGAAAAATCCGCAAAGAATTAATAGAATACCAACTATTCCTACCGGCTGCCCTATAAGTTCAGGCATTTTATTCATAATTTCCGAAAGATAGGTAGACTGAGTGAGTCCAAAAATGTAACTCATCCCAAAAAGCATAATACCAGTGGCTGCTGCACCAAATATAATATATTTTACAGCTGCTTCAATTCTTCCATGACTTATATCTTTACTTATTGGTATAAGAATATAAAGCGAATATGATGACAACTCCATTGATATAAGAATTGTTATCAGTTCCACACTGCTTACCATAAGCATCAAACCCAAGGCACTTACACAAAGAAACATAAAAAACTCTGGCTGAAGCCTCTCTTCTATGCTCTTGTTCTTTCTGCAAAGTATTACTATCAAGAAGAGCCCAACACTGAGAAGAAGTTTAAATGTCTGTGAAAAAAGATCAACCCTGTATGCCTGGTAGAAGAGATCTCCCGTCATATTTAAGGTATAAAGATTAATGAATACTCCGATGCCGGTAAGAAATACAGCTATACCCTGATTTAATTGGGCAGATGATTTCCATAAAGATTGGCAGAAAAAAGCCAGTGCCATCAAGAGCAGATAGGTTTCCGGCAGAAATAATACAACATCCATTATTATTTATTCCTCAGAATCATTGAAATTGATAACTTAATAAGTCTCATTTAATTTATATTTTTCTTTATATGAGTTTATTATAATATATGTTAAAATTAAAAAACTATCGGACAACATCTATAATTCATAATACTATTTCACTAAAGCAACAGCACCGGCTGTTTGCAACTGATCCATAAGATGGCCGACGCTTGCATGCATAACATCTAAAAAGGGCCCGGGAGCAAAACCAATCCATAATACAAATATTACAAGAGGAGTTAAATAAATAACCTCTCTTATATTCATGTCTGGAAAATTGATTTTTCCTTTTTTACCCCAGGCTATTCTCTGGAGTAAATGCAGCATATAGGCTGCAGCCAGAACAACTCCCGGTATGCTCAAAGCACCAATCAATTTATGATCCGTAAACACTCCCAACAAAACCAGCAACTCTCCTACAAAACTGTTTGTACCTGGAAACGCCATTGAAGAAAGGCAGAAAAAACCAAAAAAACCAATATAAATCGGCATAATCTTAGCTATACCGGAGTTATCTGCTATAAGGCGGCTGTGACTTCTCTCATAAATTATACCAACACATAAAAAGAGAGCGCCGGTAGTTATTCCATGATTTATCATCTGCAATATTGCCCCTTCGAGACCATATTTATTAAACAGAAATATCCCGAGGGTAACAAATCCCATATGCGCAACACTTGAATAAGCGATAAGTTTTTTCATATCACTTTGCCCAAGAGCAACATAACCTCCGTATACAATGGAACAAATAGAAATAATAAGAATATATGGAGCAAAATACATACTAGCATTCGGAGTTATTGGGAGACAAAATCTCAAAAATCCGTAAGTTCCCATTTTCAGTAATACACTTGCAAGCAAAACACTGCCTGCTGTAGGAGCTTGAACGTGTGCTGCCGGCAACCATGTATGAAATGGAGCCATTGGAACTTTAATGGCAAACGCAATCCCAAAAGCAAGAAATACCCAGAACTGAAAATTAAATGAAAATAAATGTGTCTGAGTCATTAATTCAGGAATGCAGAAAGTTCCTACCTTAAGATACAGGGCAATCATTGCAACTAAAAGGAAAACACTACCCACCATCGTATAAATAAAAAACTTAATTGAAGCATAAACTTTTTCAGGACCACCCCAGACAGCAATCAGCAAATACATTGGGATCAGCATTGCTTCCCAGAAAATATAAAAAAGCACAAAATCAAGTGATGAAAAAATTCCCACGCATGCGCTTCCCATCAATAGAAGGCAAAAATGAAACTCTTTTACCCGCTTATCTATATATTTCCACGATGCCAAAACACATATTGGGATAAGAAACGTACTCAAAAGCACTAGAAGCAAACTAATGCCATCTATTCCAAGAGTGTAATTAATATTAAATGCCGGTATCCAGGCAGTATGCTCTCCAAATTGATATTTTGTAGTACTTGGATCAAAATTAAAATAAAGAGGCAATGAAAGCACAAAAACTGCAAGACTTACTAATAAAGTCCATATTCTTGCAACAGTCTCATTCCGGATCATAAAGAGCACAATGGCTCCGGCCAGGGGCGCAAATATTAAGACGCTCAAAATGGGATAATTAAGCTGATTGGGAATTAAAAAATCCATTTATAATTATTTTCCTGAAGTAATTAAACCTGAAGGCTTCGTAATCCCGCCCGAGGCGGTTATCATTTTAACTTCAAATAAATTCATCCGGTTTAGTGCTAATTAAAAAAACCAGTGAACACCGACAATAACAAAAATTATTAAAATAGCCATGGCAAGATAGTTTTGGAGATTTCCGGTTTGAACCCTTCGTGCTTTATCTCCTATCCATCTGGTTCCATATGCCACATTATCAACAACACCATCTATAGCCCATTTATCAAACCATGCAAAAAATCTTGCTACAGACATCATTAATATCTTAATACCGAAACTTTTATATACATTTCCCCAGGCAACATCAATCGACTGAATTATCTTTTGATCAAACCACATAAAAGCATTTAATATATTGCGATAGAACCAGTCAAAATCCAGATTGATTTTTCCTTCGGGCTGCAATCTTTTAAGAAGCAAGAAAAACACAAGTCCTGTAAAAAGCAAAATCTGCATTGTTTCCGATAGATGAGGCATATTGTAAGGATGGAATTCAAGTGCTGCTTCTTTATATGGTAGCAATACATATAAAGCTTTCGGATATACACCAATAATAAAGCATAAAAATGCAGCTATTCCCATAGCCCAGAGCATATTTTTTGGTGGTTCTTTCGGCTTAAGCCCACAATCCTTTCCGAAAAAAACAAAATAAGGCAGCTTTAAACCTACAGAAAGGAATGTACCAACAGCTGCCAATAACAAAAGCAACATCAAATATTGATGTCCTCCTTCAGCTGCACCTGCTATTACCATTGATTTGCTTACAAACCCGCTGAAAAGAGGAAATCCGGAAATTGAAATACCACCTACGATATAAAATATCATTGTTAAAGGCATATACTTATAAAGACCGCCTAATTTATTCAATTTAGATGTTCCCGTCATCATTAATACAGACCCGGCACCCATAAAAAGCAGCGCCTTATAAAGAATATGTGCATATGCATGTGCGCAGGCACCGTTTATTGCAAGTGCGCCTCCTATGCCAATTCCCGCAACCATGTATCCAACCTGGCTTATAATATGGTATGCAAGAATACGCCGCATATCATTTTCGATGGTAGCGTAACATACTCCATATATAGTCATCACAGTACCCATAATCGCCAGAACATAAAATTCAGGAAATGCACGTGCTAATACATATACTGCTGTTTTGGTAGTAAAAGCACACATAAAAACAGCGCCTGTAACTGTAGCCTCAGGATATGCATCTGGAAGCCAGGCATGCAGTGGAAATACAGCAGCATTCAAAGCAAACCCGGCAAGAATCAGATATTCAGCAACTCCCGCATTTGCCGGTAATAGAGTTTCAAATGCTATACTTCCTGTACTTTGATAATGAAGAAAAATCCCGCCAAGCAACAAAAGACCGCCAAAAATATGCATAAGAAGATATCGTTGACCAGCTTTTATTGAGGCAGGTTCACGTCTAAACCAAATTAAAAATGTAGATGCCAGAGCCATCATTTCCCAGAAGATGAAAACAGTAAGATAATCTCCTGCAAAGACAACCCCCAACGAACCGCCAACATAAAAATAAGATGCTATATGCTGTGCATCTTCATCAACATGGATGCCAAAAAGCACTCCTATGAATGACATCAAAGTAAATACATGAGCAAAAACAATACTCAAGCTATCCACACGTCCTAAAACTATATCAAATTCCAAATATTTAAAGTGAGCATAAACCCCGGTCTTCATGGTAAGTACTGTGTAAAAAGCAATAAGAGGTAATACAAGAAGATAGATTTTTTTAAACTTACCCGGAATCAGCGGAATAAGTAATGCTCCAAAAATAAAGAATATCGCCGGATGAATGAAGTTATTCATAGTAATCCTCTTTTCTCATAAGAACCTTGTGCGATAAACCCTTCATAATCCGGATCAGCAGAAAACAGCCGACAAGACCAAACGCAGACCAGAAGCAAGGAATCGTTTCTGCCCAAATAAAAATAGTTTCCGCTAGAGAGAGATGCTCTCCATGATGCACTGCATGGTGCGAAGCAAATACCTTAACATAAACATCGAACAATAGAGACACTGCAATCAGTAACCACATAACTTTTTTTACTGTTTTCAGATTATCTCTTAGATATTGTATTGGTTCAGCAAAGTTCATGATGTAAAAACCGCCTTTAATGTATTCATTAAATAATCCGGATCTACTGACTTGACGATATTCATGAAATAATCCGGATAAAGGCCCATAAGTACTGAAGCAGTGGCAGTAAGAAGCAGAGGAATAACCATATAAACCGGTGCTTCATGTAATCCACTGTGTTTAGCTCCCGGATCACCTTCCCTGGGTTTACCAAATATCGTTTTTATAATTACTGGGAAAAAATAGCCTGTGTTTAAGATTGTGCTGGCAAGCAAGACAACTAAAAGAATTTTATTGTTTGCCTGCATAGTTCCAATTGCCAGATACCATTTAGTAACAAACCCGCAAACAAGAGGAACTCCTATCATGCTCATTGCTGCTATACTGAATGCTGCTATGGTAAAAGGCATCTGTTTTGCAATTCCACCCATTTCGCTTATTTTTTTGGTATGAAGAGAAACATAAATAGAACCGGCACACATAAAGAGTGTTATTTTTGAAAAAGCATGGTTTGCAATATGAATCAGCCCTCCGGTAACACCACTTGGCGTAAGAAGTGCAACACCAAGTATAACATATGAAAGCTGACTTACTGTTGAATATGCCAACCTTGCTTTCAGGTCGTCTTTAGTAAGTGCTATTACTGAAGCCATCAAAATTGTGAATGCAGCCACATAAGCGGTTGGAATTCCCAAATTCAATGTATTCATTAGTTCAACACCAAAAACAGAAAGCATAACCCTGCTCGTACAAAAAACTCCTGCTTTAACAACAGCCACTGCATGAAGAAGAGCGCTTACAGGAGTAGGAGCAACCATCGCCGATGGCAACCAGTTGTGAAATGGCATCATAGCGGCTTTTGCAAACCCGGCAAGATAAAGAACATAAGTTATCTTTACCAAAAGTGGGTTTGCGGTAGCAGGAAAAATACCATGTAAAATACCTGATGGTGCAAAATCCAGAGTACCAGCCAAAATATAGGTCATAATTATTGCAGGCAGAAAAAATGATTTTGCGGTACCTGTAAGATAGACCATGTATTTCCTGGCACCCTCATATGATTCTTCATCCTGATGATGGGCAACAAGCGGATATGTAAAGATGGTGATAAGCTCATAAAACAGGTACAAAGTAAAAAGGTTCCCTGAAAAAGCAACACCTATTGCACCGAAAATTGCCATTGCAAAACAAAAATAATACCGGGTCTGAGCATGTTCTTTTAAGGAACGCATATAACCGATATTATAAAATGTTACAAGAATCCACAGAAATGATGCTATTATTCCGAAAAGAAGCCCGAGAGCATCAACTCTGAATTTAAGCGAAATCCCCGGCAAAATAACAAAAGGGGTAAATTCCAGGGCTTTACCCGACAGTATAACGGGCATCATGGAAAGAATAGTAAGAAAAGTAGCCACTGCGCCCAGAATAGACCAAGTCTCTCTAAGATTTGGTTTTTTTGGTGTGGCCATAATCAGCAATGAAGCAACCAAAGCGATCAGGACAGCAAGAACCGGCTTTATAGTGATAATGGTTTCCATTTGGCTTTAAGTATCTAACCTTTCAGTTCGCTGACACTATCAGCATTAATCGTTTTAAAGTTACGATAGACGGTAATAATAATACTGAGAGCTACTGCAGCTTCAGCAGCAGCAACACCCATAATAAACAAAGCAAATATCTGACCTGTTGCAGGCTCTTTTGACAAAAACATATTAAAAGCCATGAAATTTATGGCAGCGCCGTTTAGAATCAGTTCGGTAGAGATCAGCATACCTATAAGACTGTTATGCTGTAATATCCCGAATATTCCGATACAAAACAACAAGGCGCCCAGAATTAAATATGTTGATAGACATTCCATGGGTTAATTCCTTTTCCGGACAAAACTAGCGACCATAATAGAACCTATAATTGCAATGGCCAAAAGCAGAGAAATCAATTCGAAAACAAGAAAATAACGGGTCAGCAGTTGATGACCAATAGTTTCTATGGACCAGTCACGAGCTATATCTGCTATAGGTTCAAACTTAAGACTCATAATCATCTTCACCATGACTATGAAAACAACAAAACTAACAGCTGTTGCAGTTATAACTTTGAGTTTATTTCTTTTAGGCAGTTCTTTCTCAAGCGGAGGTGAAAGCATTATGGCAAATATATAAGTCATGCATATAGCGCCGACATATATAAGCAACTGCATCATTGCTACAAATTGACTGCCTAAATAAAGATAAACTCCTGTTATCCCGAACATGGCAAGAGCAAGACCCAAAATATTATGTACAATTTTTTTTGGTATTACAGCTAATAATGCACCTGCCAGCGTGAAAACAATCATCAGCACGAAAGCAGCCTGCGCCACCATCAGCGGCGGTATCAGATCTGAAATTGTGGTAGTCATTTTCTTTCCTCTAGCCTTTGCATAAT
Organism: Pseudomonadota bacterium; assembly: GCA_018901125.1. Taxonomy (GTDB): domain Bacteria; phylum Desulfobacterota; class Desulfobacteria; order Desulfobacterales; family RPRI01; genus RPRI01. The sequence continues at coordinate 27,713 of JAHIFE010000166.1, forward strand.
ATCCATTACTCCGTCCCAGCGTGAATAAAAGGCCAATTCATACTCATCGGAAAATTTAAGAGTCTTTTCAGGACAAACATCCACACATAAACCGCAAAGGCTGCATTTTGTAAAATCAATAAAGTATTGTTTACCGTATTTTCTATCACCGGCCTTTGTCTTTTCTCCCTGAACCTTAATAACATGCGAAGGACAGGTACGCGCGCATAATCCGCATGCAACGCAATGATGGCTCTTTGTGTCATCAAATATAATGGCTTCGATATGTCCCCTGAAATGTGGAGTCATTATCGGCTTTTGACGAGGATACTGAACCGTAACTATAGGCTTGAACATATGTTTTAAAGTTATGCCCATACCTATAATGAGGCTCTTTGATCCTGTAAATATCTCCTTAACGTACTGTTTGAAGCCATACGAGGTATTCATTAAAGCACCTTAATAACAATTGCCGTTACCAAAAGGTTTAAGAGAGAAATCGGAATAAGTACTTTCCACGCAAAATTCATAAGCTGATCAAAACGAAGCCTTGGAAAAGTCCATCTTATCCAGACGGTAACGAAAACTAGAAAGTAAGCCTTTAGCACGAACCATACAATTCCGGAGAAAAAAGGGCCATGCCAACCGCCAAAAAACAGGACTACGGCCATAGATGAGGCTATAAACATGGCTGTATATTCCGCCATAAAAAACAGGGCGTCTCTCATTCCGGTATATTCGGTATGAAATCCCGAAACCAGCTCGGATTCGGCCTCCACAAGGTCAAAAGGAGCCCGGTTCGTTTCCGCCGTTGAACAGATAATAAAAATTATAGCGGCAACCGGTTGCAGAATAAAATTCCAAACTGTGGATTGATCCGAAACAATTTGACTCATCTTAAAAGAATTACTCATGATAATAACCGACATTGTAGAAAGCAGAAGCGGTATTTCATAAGCTATGCTCTGTGCAACCGCCCGAACGGCTCCAATCAGAGAATATTTATTATTTGAAGCCCATCCGCCCATCATTATAGATAGACCTGAAATACTGGAAAAAGCAAAGATCAGCAAAATACCTACATTTAGCTCTCTGATCTGCATAACCGGGCTGAAAGGAATTACAACAAAACAAACAATAGCCGGAATTACAACAATGCAGGGAGCCATCCAGAAAAGAGGTTTGTCCGCAAGATCTGGCGTTATCATTTCCTTGCACATCAATTTTACAGCATCGATAAGACTCTGTAGAATTCCGTGCGGGCCTACTTCCATAGGTCCGGGGCGAAGTTGTATATGCCCTGCAACCTTACGTTCAACCCATACAAGAAAAGCGGAATTTAAAGGTACAAATATTAAAACCAGCAGGAGACCTACAACGCCCACCAGCAAATCCGGGCCTAAAAATCCATAAATATCTTTAATAATTGGAAGTTGTGTCATATTCACCGGTCAATCTCCGGAACCGTTACATCGATACTGCCAAAGATAGCGACAAGATCGGCAACAAAATGTCCAGGAATAATCTTACTCATAACAAATAAATTGGAAAAAGAGGGTGCGCGCACTTTAAGTCTATACGGAATACGCGTACCATCACTGACTATATAATAACCCACAGCACCGCGGGCACTCTCAAAAGAATGATAACAGTCCCCGGCAGGTGGTGTAATAAAACACGGAACATCGGCACGAATAGGGCCATCGGGCAGATTGTTCATAGCCTGCTCAATAATTCTTAAGCTTTGCTCAATTTCGGCTAACCGTACCAAATATCGGGCCATACAATCTCCCTCTTCTTTGGTCGGAATCTCAAAATTGAAATCTTCATACGAAGAATAAGGTTCGCTTTTGCGCACATCATAGTTTACGCCTGAACCGCGTAATGTCGGTCCGGTAACCCCGTAATCCAGCGCTACATCTTTACTGATAACCCCGACTCCGACGGTACGTTTAATAAAAATTATATTTCCGGTTATCAAATCATTGTAGAGTTTGAATCGCTCTCTCATTCGATCTATAAACCGTCTGGCACTATCACAAAATGTCTGATCTATATCAACACGAACCCCACCAAAGCGGCTATAATTATAGGTAAGGCGCGACCCGGTAATCGTTTCCAGAAGATCAAGTATAATTTCACGATCATCCCAGCCGTAAAGAAATGGCGTATATGCACCAATACCCATAACAAAATCCATGACACCAAGCAAATGGCTGGCTACACGATTAAGTTCGGAAGTAATAACCCTGATATATCGCGCTCTCTTTGGCACTTCAATACCGCAAAGCTTTTCAACCGCTTCACAATATCCTGTATTAAAAATCATGCCGGAAAGGTAATCCATCCGGGCAGAATTTGGATAAAACTGCTCATAAATGCGGTTCTCGGCCATTTTCTCATGGCCCCGATGCGTATAACCTATGAGCATTTCAGCTTTGACCACCACTTCTCCGTCAAGGGTAAGCAAAAAGTGCAACACCCCGTGAGTACTCGGATGCTGAGGGCCAAGATTGAGCTGATATAGCCGCTCATTTATATTTATGTCGTCTATAGTTTTCATGGTCAACATAGCATATCATCTATTTCTCCGGTTATAGTAGTCTTACCGAAGTTCTTTAATAATGGAAAATAATCTGCATCATCGGGGTTTAGTATACGTCTTAAATCCGGATGCTCCTTAAATTGGATACCGAAAAAGTCATAAACCTCCCGTTCCAGCCAAATGGCTTCTGAATAAACTGCCGAAACGGTAAACGGCGGTTCATCCTTTGGCACGCGTATCCGCACCATTACACGGATATTATCCTGATTATAATTAAAATAGAGGTAAACGATCTCGAACGAATCTATAAAATCAACCGCTGTAACGGTTTCTAAATTGAATCGCCTGCTCCTCATTTCCTTAGCTACCCTGCGCATACCGACCTTGCTTGAACTGAACTCCAGGTGATAGCCTGTAAGGACATAATCACTCTGGCTGATCTTTGCTTCAGGCACGGACTTCGCCAGATTATTTTTTAGCTCTTCCAGCAGCTTTTTCTGCCCTTCGGTTAGCATCTATTGTTCCTTTACTAATCAAGGTTTGTAATTTAAGAAGTCCCTGAATAAAAGCTTCCGGACGTGGTGGACATCCGGGAATATAAATATCAACGGGAATAATCTTGTCTGTTCCGTTAACTATTGCGTACTGTCCATCATAAGCAAACGGCCCTCCGGAAATAGCACAATTGCCCATTGCCATTACCCATTTGGGTCCCGGCATCTGTTCATACAGAGTTTTTATGGTAGGAACTAGTTTCTTTGATATTGTTCCTGCAACAACCATAACATCCGACTGGCGTGGGCTTGCTCTGAAAATGGTCCCGAACCTATCAAGATCGAATCGTGCCATACCTGCGGCCATCATCTCTATAGCACAGCATGCAATCCCAAAAGTAATGGGCCAGAGAGAATTTACCCTTGCCAGATTTAATAAATCCTGAACAGGAGCAAATCCCAGTACTGCCGGTGCTCCATCCATCCCAATAGTAGGTTCACAATATGGACTTTTCTTTATCTCCATTCAAAAACTCCTTTGCGCCAGGCATAAACAATTGCCAGAGAAATGATAAAAAGGAAGATAAAGAGTTCGACCAGTTCGATATAAGCGGTTCCTTTCTGATAAGTCAGGAGCACCGGAAAGAGGTAAAGTACGTCCACATCAAAAGCTAAAAAAATCAGGGCGAAAAGATAATAGGACGCACCGAATTGAATCCAGGCGGTTCTGATTGGAGCCACACCGCTTTCATAGGTTTCTCCTCTTCTTTTTCCACGATAGTTAGGACCTATCAAGGAATTTAACACAACCATCACAACTGATAGTCCAATGGCGACTAAGAAGAAAATAAATACAAAGAAAAAATCATATAGGCCGGCTTGTAGCATCTGAGAAAACACAGCTTATAACTCCCATACCCTCACATAAAATTTTTCATGACTCAACGTAATTGTTTCGGCTCTCATATCTGGTTGGAACAACTTTTGTCAAGCAAAAAAAATAAAAAACCCTCTGAAAATTATGATTACGTAAAAAGTCAAAAAACGACTTCCTACCCGGCGCAAAATTGGTATTCTGAGCCTTTTTGCACCCCTAAGCCTTGAACCTTTACCCTCTAACCTTTATCCTTAAACCTTTACTCTTATGAGCTTATCAACTCACGAACTATCTTTTACTTTATTCTTCATCAAATATTTCAAGATCAAGCTTTCGTTCTTTAATTTGAGATAGTACAATTTTTACAAAATTGTCAATCGTTATTCCATACTTGATCTTGCCGCTTAAGTTCCTTACAGAAACTGTTCCGGCTTCCATTTCCTTTGGCCCGCATGTGATTATCAGTGGCACATAGCTTAACTGGGCGTCTCTAATTTTCTTTTTTAGACTTTCCGTTCTGCTGTCCAGTTCAGTGCGAATTCCATTTTTTTCGAGCACATCTTTTATCCCGGCTGCATATGGAATAAGCTCGTCATTTATCGGAAGCAATGCTGCCTGAACCGGCGCCATCCAGAGGGGAAATTTTCCGGCAAAATGTTCAATCAATATCCCGAAAAACCTCTCGATAGAGCCGTATATTACCCTGTGTATCATTATCGGGCGGCATTTTTCATTATTTTTATCGATGTAGCTCAGATCAAATCTTTCTGGCAATGCCATGTCAAGCTGCACGGTCCCACATTGCCAAGTTCTTCCAAGAGCATCCTTTATATGAATATCTATTTTAGGCCCGTAAAAAGCGCCATCACCTTCATTTGTTTTGTAATCCATCCCATAGACTTTCAGAGCCGATTCCAAACCTTGTGTAGCAGTATTCCATTGCTCATCGTTTCCTATGGATTTTTCAGGACGTGTTGAAAGTTCAAGATGAAAACTCAGCCCGAACGTACTGTAAATCCTTTCAACAAGTCTAAGCACTCCAAGAATTTCGCTTTCTATCTGGTCGGGCGTCATAAATATATGGGCATCATCCTGGTGAAAAGCCCTGACTCTGAAAAGGCCGGATAAAACCCCGCTTAATTCATGCCGGTGAACAAGGCCTATTTCTGCGGATCGAAGCGGCAAATCTTTATAGGAATGAGGTTTCATTCCAAAAAGAAGCATTCCGCCGGGACAGTTCATGGGTTTTATTGCATATTCGATTTCATCCACTA
>JAHIFE010000022.1 GCA_018901125.1 Pseudomonadota bacterium
GAGCCACTTTCAAAATGTTTCAGTTTGGTCAAGGTCAAGGCGGGTGAAAATTTTAACCGCAGGAATACATAGAGTATTTCGAGGATTAAAATTTTCACCCAACGCAGAGATCGGCCAAAATGGGACGTTTTGAAACTGGCTCAAGAATATAAAGGTTGAATTGTTATGGGAAAAATATTTGAAGCACTTCAGAAAGCGGAAGAAGAAAATATTCAGGCACCTCCGGCAGAGACTATTGCAGCAATCTCACCAGATAATACTGTCTTGAACGATCAACTTGTTTGCTATTTCCAGTCTAATTCCATTGTTTCAGAACAGTTCAGAAAACTCAGAACATATCTCTTAATGCCTAACCTCGGCACAAAACCCAAAACAATTCTTATTACAAGTGCCTTTAGCGGGGAAGGAAAAAGCTTAATTGCAATAAATTTGGCTATTACAATCGCTATGGAATTACAAAGCCATGCCCTGTTGATGGATTGCGACCTGCGTAATCCATCACTTTCCAGGTGGTTTGGTGTAGATAAAGCCAAGGGATTATCGGATTACCTACTGGGAAATGCGGATTTACCAGACCTTATAATTAAAACAGGGATTGATAAACTGAGCCTTCTTACCGGAGGCAGCAGCCAGGAAAACCCTGTTGAACTGATCGGTTCGAAAAAGATGGAAAGCCTCGTTGACGAGTTGAAGTCGCGCTATAGCGACCGGCATATTATATTAGACTCTTCCCCGGTGCTTGCAACAACAGAACCACATGTTCTTTATAAAATGGTTGACTGCATTCTTCTTGTAGTTAGAGCTGGAGCAACACCAAGAGGATCAGTTCAGCAGGCCATTAAATTTCTTGGAAAAGAAAAAATTATCGGCGTTATTTTAAATGATATGAATTTTAAATCAGCTGCGCTTCGTTCACGATATTTTGGAACTTCACAGTATTATCCTTGTTATGGAAATGATAAAAATATTAAAAGTCAGAGCATTGGTAGCAGATTAAGTTCAATATTCAAGAAAGAGTAAGCCAAAATGAAAGGTTATTAATGAAGTATTAATGATTGACGTTTCAGGATTATAAGCGAATTTTCCGATGCAAACAAAGGGTCGCCCAATATTCTGCGGTTTGCATGCGCCTCATGCCACTATATGCCTTTTGTTTAGAACACCATGCAGCGACATTAACCGATAAAAACCCTGTTTATTGCGTTAACCTCAATAGTTATCAAATGTTTTTAATTCCAAAACCAAAGTATGATAATTATAACATTCAAATTGTGATATTTATCACAGACATATTTATTGTAAAATGCTATACAATTTATTATAATATCAATAAAAATATAAATTATTCATAATCATATAAATATTTAAGGGCTTATGTAAAGTCGGCCATCGCGCTTGGGGGGGGTATAAATTCCATAGCCTTGGTTGTGGAGGAAACCGCTTAGTTACACTTGTGGCGAAAATGGACGCCCTATTTATCCAAATAATGAGTTGCTTTTTTACTTTTTGCTTGGATATCTATACTGGCTATTTAGTTTTGAAACAATTGTTTCAAAACTAAGGAAAATAATCATGATTTATGAATTAAACCAGGATGCTATGGATTCATTAAACTTATCTATTAGAAAATTTACTAAATTTCTTCATACCACATCTAAAGCAATTACCGAGCCTTTCACTGAAGCAAACTATATATTTTTTAGCATGCCTTACTTTCTCCATATGCTTAGAATAGAACGTAAAAGAACGGAGCGATCAAAAAAACCATTTATTCTTATGTTGCTTGACATCTCAGAACTAAGAACTAAAGATAGCAAAGATTTTGTTATCGATAAGATGAAGGAAGTTCTTATTGCCTGTTTAAGAGAAACCGATATTAGCGGATGGTATAAAAACAATCAGATTATGGGTGCGATATTTACAGAAATAAGTTCAATAGACGGAACCTCAATAGAGAACATACTCAGAAAGGTACACGATGGAATTAATAAATTAATTGATCCAAACCTGGCAAAAAAGATAAAAATATCATTCCATGCATTCCCTGAGATAAACGAGAATCCTAAAATTAATGAGGGATTATTCAATACGGCTCTGTATCCCGATCTTTCAAAACCAAATATTTCAAAACAGGCAAAATCGTTTTTAAAAAAAACAATGGATTTGGGGGGAAGTTTATTGGCCATGTTTTTTCTTTTTCCTGTCTTTCTGATAATTGCAATAGCTATAAAACTGACATCAAAAGGCCCTGTTTTTTTTAAGCAGGAAAGAATGGGATTAAACGGCAAGAGATTCTCTTTCTTAAAATTTAGATCAATGCATGAAAATAGTGACAGCAAATGCCATAAGGAATACATTGAAAAATTTATCGGACAAGGTGATTCTGACCCAAACTCCCCGGGTGTATATAAGTTATGTAATGATTCACGTATAACACCTTTAGGCCATTTCATCAGAAAAACCAGCCTTGATGAACTTCCTCAATTTATTAATGTACTAAAAGGAGAGATGTCGCTTGTTGGCCCACGCCCTCCTATTCCATATGAGTGTGACCTGTACGATATCTGGCACAAACGCAGATTACTATCTGTCAAACCTGGAATTACGGGTTTATGGCAGGTTACCGGAAGAAGCAGAACAACTTTTGACGAAATGGTTCGCCTTGACTTAAAATATATCAACAACTGGTCTTTGTGGCTTGATATCAAACTTCTTTTAAAAACTCCACTTGTAATTCTGACCGGTAAGGGGGCTTATTAACTATAAACTGGGCAGGAAAAGCCAGAGTTCAGGATGCAGTATATTTTAAGAAAAGAAATTTCTTGGGTTCAACAATCTTCCCAAGACCACCTGACTCTGGATCCCCAACACCAGCTATCCGTTTAAAAGGAATATTATATGATTCGTATAGGTGTAATAGGCTATGGCTACTGGGGTCCTAACCTTGTTAGAAACTTCAGCGCAGCCGATGGTTCAGAAGTGCTTTATGTATGTGATTCAAACAATCAGTCTCTTAAAAAAGCTCTCAAGAGACATCCCGGAATTAAAATAACTACTGATTTAAAAGAAGTAATAAAAGATCCTAATATTGATGCAGTGGCAATAGCTACTCCTGTATTTACGCATTACGAACTTGCAAAAATGGCTCTTGAAGAAGGCAAAAATATATTTATCGAAAAGCCCTTCACATACTCAAGTGATGAAGCTGAAAAACTTATCGAACTTGCTGAAAAGAAAAATCTTAAAATCATGGTGGATCACACATTTCTTTATACAGGTGCGGTAAGGAGAATCAAACAACTTGTTGATGATAAAGTACTGGGGGATATTTACTACTATGACTCCACCAGGGTCAATCTTGGCCTCTTCCAGCATGATGTTAATGTTGTATGGGATCTCGCTCCTCATGATATCTCTATAATGCTGTATGTATTAGGTGAAAAGCCTCAGGGAGTAATTGCAACGGGAGCGGAACATTTTAACCGTGGCCTGGAAGATGTTGCATATCTTACATTTTACTTCAGCAATAATTTAATAGCACATATCAATGTAAACTGGCTTTCTCCTATAAAGATGAGAACAACACTGATCGGTGGTCAGAAAAAAATGCTCGTTTGGAACGACATGGAACCCGATGAAAAAATAAAAATCTACGATAAAGGTGTTCGGGTAAAAACTAAAGAAGGAAAATATAATTTGCTGGTATCTTATCGTTCCGGAGATATGTGGGCACCTAAGATTGATCATGCAGAAGCACTTCAACTCACTGCCGATAGTTTTGTGAATTATTTAAATGGGAACGGTAAAGTTGCAAATGACGGTATTGCTGGCCTTGAGGTAGTAAGAATGCTTGAGGCATCCTCTGAATCACTTAAAAATATGGGGAAAATGGTGCACCTGTGAATTATCTCTGCATAGCCGATGACGTAAAACTTGGGAATAACGTTAAGCTTTCAAAATTTATCAACCTCTATGGATGTACTATTGGTGATGAAACAAAGATCGGTGCATTTGTTGAAATACAGAAGAACGCATTTGTTGGAAAAAACTGTAAGATATCAAGTCATTCATTTATCTGCGAAGGAGTGACCATTGAAGATGAAGTGTTTATAGGCCACAATGTGACCTTTATTAACGATAAAAAGCCCCGTGCCACCACAAACGGCAAATTACAAACTGAGTCTGACTGGAAGGTCGAACCGACCCTTGTAAAAAGAGGCGCCTCGATAGGTTCGAGCTGCACGATTTTATCAAATATTACAATCGGTGAATATGCCATAATCGGGGCCGGAAGCATAGTTACAAAAGACGTGCCCCCAAATGCTATCGTTGCCGGAAATCCAGCTAAAATACTAAAAAATATTTAAGGAATCGTTAATTATGAAAGTACCGTTTCTTGATCTGAAATCTCAATATCTGTCAATTAAAAAAGAAACTGACCATGCAATACAGCAGGTTATTGATAACTGCGCATTTGCGGGAGGACCTTTTGTGGAACGGTTTGAAAAAGCATTTGCACCTTACTGCCAATGCAAAGAAGCTATTGGTGTTGGCAGCGGAACAGATGCTCTATGGATTGCCTTGATAGCTCTTGGGATCGGAGATGGCGATGAGGTCATTACGGTTCCGGCCTCTTTCATCGCAACAGCTGAAGCCATAAGCTTTAGCGGCGCAAAACCGGTTTTCGTCGATGTAAATGAAGCTACCTGCAATATGAATCCGGATCTTATTGAAGCTGCCATTACATCCAGGACAAAAGCTATTATTCCTGTACATCTCTTTGGTCAAATGGCTGACATGGATCCGATCATAAAAATCGCAAAGAAGCATAACCTGTTTGTAATCGAAGATGCATGCCAGGCTCATGGTGCGGAATATAAAGGACAACGAGCTGGATCTGTTGGCGATGCCGGATGTTTCAGTTTTTATCCCGGCAAAAACCTTGGAGCATACGGTGAAGCTGGAGCGGTTGTTACCAACAATACAGAACTATCTGAGACCATGCGTATTTTTCGTGATCACGGGCAGTCAAAAAAATATTATCACAAAATGGTCGGCTGGAACGGACGTATGGACGGAATCCAGGGCGCTATACTTGAAGTAAAGCTTAAACATCTTTGTGCATGGAACGATGCCAGGCGCAAAAATGCCGGAATATATAAAGAACTGCTTGAAGATATAAACAGCATTTTGCTTCCTTTTGAGACATCACACACAAAACATGTGTATCACATATATGCAATACGAACAGTAAGAAGGGATAAGCTTATAGAATATCTTACAGGAAAAGGAATATCATGCGGTATTCACTATCCTGTTCCAATACATCTTCAGGATGCATATAAGGCAATGGGACTAAAAAAGGGCAGTTTCCCAATGGCGGAAAAATGTGCGGATGAATTTGTCTCCCTTCCCATGTTTCCGGAGCTGAATAGAGATCAGATTGAATATATTGTTCAGGAAATAAGGAATTTTTCGAAGAATTGATGAATTCGCAAAAAGTCCGGCAACAGGCTGAGGGCGAATATGAATCACCTTAGATCCAAATACAAACGCCTTACACCAGATCCCCGGAAAAATGAACCTTATATTCAGATTTTGAACCCTGAAAGCTATGAAAAATGGGATGATGAAATTTATATGGTCCACAACTCTTCCGTTTTTCATTCGGTAGCCTGGGCAAAAGTTTTATCCGATTCATATCACTATACACCATGTTATCTTGTATCGTATGATGAGGATAAATTATCTACTATAGTTCCAATGATGGATATAAAGAGCTTTTTAACCGGAAGCAGAGGAGTATCTCTGCCGTTTACCGATTATTGCGACCCGCTTATTTCTGAAGGCTTAAATTTTCAGGATATTCTTGATCAGATTATACAGTACGCCAAAAAACACAACTGGAAGTTTATTGAACTTAGAGGTGGCGATAAGTATTTACCTGATGCAGTTCCTTCTTCCCGTTTTTTTGGACATCGTCTTAATCTTTCACACAAAGAAAATGAAATTTATAAACTTTTTAAAAATACGTTTAAAAGAAATATAAAAAAAGCGGCCTCAAGCGGTGTAACCATTAATTTTTTCACCACACTTCAAGCTATAAAGGAGTTTTACAGACTTAATTGTATCACACGAAAAAGGCATGGTCTTCCTCCCCAGCCATATTTTTTTTTCGAAAAAATATATGAACACATTGTATCAAAAAAGATAGGAATTGTAGTTCTTGCCTCTTATAATAATAAATATATAGCAGGGGCTATTTTCTTTCATTTCGGTGATGAGGCGATTTATAAGTATGGTGCCTCGGATATGAATTATCAGAATCTGAGACCAAATAATCTTGTTATGTGGGAAGCCATTAAATGGTATGCTCAGAAAGAATATAAAACTCTTTCTCTTGGCAGAACAGAGCCTGAAAATCACGGGCTGAGGCAGTTCAAGTTGGGTATGGGTGCACAAGAATATTCCATTAAGTATTACCGATACGATCTTAAAAGCGGTTCATTTGTCAAGGAGCCGGAAAAAGTCAGCCCGTTTCTGGCTAAAGCATTTGGCAAACTGCCTGTTTTTGCACTAAAAATTATCGGAACGCTTTATTACAGGCATGCCGGATAATTCAGGGTAGAGCCTGTTGCAAAATGTTTTATTTTGGTCAAGGCGGGCGATAATTTTAACCGCAAGAATACATAGGGTATTTTGAGGATAGCGCTATAGCTTCACTTAGTGCAAAATTTGAGTCTAATGCAGCGAACGGCCCAAATGGGACGTTTTTGAATTGGCTCTTTAGTTTATAACAATTAATGCCGATTTAATACTTAGCAGTTATATTAATGATTAATGTAACTGAGGGGGCGGAGCTGTATAGATATATAAGGTAAGCCGGTAAGTTCGTAAGTTGATAAGTTAATAAGCATAAAGCAACAATTTCTAACCAGCCACCAACTTATGAACCCATGAACTATCTTTTCTGTACCAACTTACTAGCTTATGAGCTTATCAACTTATGAGCTATCTTTTTGAAAGGCATAAAATTATATGACTGTTAAAAAAACAATCAGGAAACCAAAAACCAATGTTAATGACACAGCACTTTCAGTTTCTCCGAGCGGTGAAGCCTTCCCTATTCCCAGCCCGGAAGATTACAAAAAAGAATTCACCCGGCTAAAAAAACTTGTTGCCGGTCAAAAAAAAATGAACCGGGAAATAGTTGTTGTTATGGGGGTTGGCTTTGTAGGAGCAGTAATGGCCGGTGTTGTTGCTGATTCGATTGACAAAGATAGCGGCAAACCCGGTAAATTTGTAATCGGTATGCAGCGCCCCTCTCCTCGCTCATTCTGGAAAATACCATACATGAACCGAGGCATAGCTCCGGTGGAAGCAGAAGATCCTGAAGTCGCCCCTCTTATAGCACGTTGCGTAAAAGATAAAAAAAACCTTGTTGCAACCTTTACCTATGATGCTCTTAGCCTTGCCGATGTTGTTGTTGTGGATGTTCAGTGCGACTATTTCAAGGATACCTTTGGAAACTGCCGTGAGGGGCATGCTGAAATAGCAGCCCTGGAGGAGAGCCTTAAAATCATAGGTGATAAAATTAATCCTGACTGCCTTGTGCTTATTGAGACTACAGTTCCTCCTGGAACAACTGAATATGTAGCATATCCTATAATAAAAAAGGCTTTTGAAAATCGTGGCATCCAGTCGGAACCGCTGCTTTCTCATTCTTACGAAAGAGTAATGCCCGGACGTGATTACGTGGCCTCAATCCGTGATTTCTGGCGGGTATGCAGCGGAATCAACGATACTGCACGTGAGCGTGTCAAAAAGTTTCTTAGCGAAATATTAAATGTAGATAAGTTTCCTCTTACTGTTCTTGATCGTCCTATTGAAAGCGAAACCTGTAAAATAGTAGAAAACTCTTATCGGGCAACCATACTGGCATTTCTGAATGAATGGAGCCTTTTTGCCGAACGAAACGGCGTAGATATTATAAAGGTTATCAAGGCTATTAAGGTTCGCCCGACTCATAGCAATATTATATTTCCCGGTCCTGGCATAGGCGGCTATTGTCTTCCTAAAGATGGCGGGCTTGGAGTCTGGTCTTATCATACTCTTATGGGTTTTGATGACGATATCTTCAAAATTACACCGCTTGCGATAGATATTAACGACACCCGTTCTCTCCATGCAGCCGAACTTGTACGTGATGCCTTAAGAAATATGAGTAAAATAGTAGCGGCCTCCAAAGTTGCAATTTTAGGAGCTTCCTACAGGGAGGACGTTGGAGATACCCGCTACAGCGGATCAGAAATTCTTGTTCGCAAACTTAGCGAGATGGGTGCTGAAATAGTAGTTCACGACCCCTATGTAAAACACTGGTGGGAGCTTGAAAAGCAGGATACCTACCCTGCCCCCGGTCATTCCTGGGCACGTTTTTTCAGAAATCAGGACAAACTAACGGAAACACATGTACAGCATGATCTCAAGAAAGTACTGAAGGGAGTAGATGCACTGGTTTTGGCAGTCCGTCATCAAGCTTATCTTAACCTTGATCCGGAGGATGTGCTCAAAATGGCAGGCCGGCCGGTGGCTGTTATCGATTGCTTCGGCATCCTCGAAGATACCCAGATACAACATTATTTCGAGCTTGGTTGCGAAGTAAAAGGATTGGGCAGAGGACATATGAAAAGAATAAAAGACATGGTAAAAAACAGATAATTTCGTCTCCTGATCCTTAAATGAAAATTTACAAAGCTTACTATACAATCAAATTATTCATTCCCCGTTGGCTTCAGATTTATATACGACGCCTGGTATTAATGGAAAAGCGCCTCAAGTATAAAGATGTCTGGCCTATTGACAAAAGGGCCGCAAAGCCTCCAAAAGACTGGGCAGGATGGCCGGACGGAAAAAAATTTGCTCTTGTTTTGACACATGATATTGAAAATTCAAAAGGACACGCCAATTGTAAAAGGTTAGCGGAATTGGAAGAAAGCCTTGGTTTCAGATCATCCTTTAATTTTGTAGCAAAAGACTATCCGGTTTCTGCCAAATTGCGCCAATATCTTACCGATAGGGGATTTGAAGTAGCCATACACGGTCTTCATCACGATAAAAATCCGTTTCGGTCAAAAACAATATTTCAAAAGCAGGCTGTTGAAATTAACTGTAGTTTAAAGGAATGGAACGCCGTTGGTTTCCGGTGTCCAAGCATGTACCATGATCTTGAAATGCTGCATGAGTTAAATATTGAATATGATGCCTCTACCTTTGATACCGATCCCTTTGAACCTCAGCCGGACGGTGTTACTACAATATTTCCTTTTAAAGTCTCCGGGAACAACCAACAAAAAGGATATATCGAACTTCCTTATACTCTTCCCCAGGATTTTTTGCTCTATGTACTTATGAGGGAAAAGAATATAGATATATGGAAAAACAAACTGGACTGGATTGCCGATAATGGAGGCATGGCTCTCTTCATTACACATCCGAACTACATCAGTTTTGATGAAAATTCGCATTATGAAGAATATCCGGTAAGTTATTATATCGAGTTTTTAGAATACATCAAATCAAAATATGAAGGGCAGTACTGGCATGCATTACCACGGGATGTTTCACGTTATTGTGCTTCAAAAACAAGTGAATCTCACCCTACAAACAATGATCCTTGCTCCTTGCACACTGCTGCACCTTGTACCCAAAACCTTATTCCTTGCACCTCGAACCTTAAACCTTGTTTAATTGATCCGGTTAATGATCCACGATGGGATTTGTTTGTTTTAAATCATCCATTCGGATATATTTGTCATCTCTCAGGATGGAAGCAGATACTTGAAGAAAGCTTTCCACATATGAAAGGGCATTATTTGGCCATAGTTGATTCCTCTGATAATAATATACGGGCTGCTCTTCCGGTTTTTGAGGTAAGAAGTCTTCTTGCAGGAAACAGGCTGGTCAGCATCCCTTTTGCAACTATTTGCGATCCACTTGTGTCTTCGGATGAAGATATAACAAAACTTCTTGATGCCGCAATAGATCTGTCAAATAATCTCGGAACTTCAAGAATTGAAATCAGAGCAACGGCTTCCACGCATCTCAATCAGGATAATAGAGTAGATTCTGTAGTGTACAATAAGAGCCATCAACTATCATTAGAACCTGGCCCCGAAGAGCTGATTAAAACTTTCAGCAAACAGGTAAAACGCAAATTAAAAAAAGCTTTAAACAGCGGTTTTGAGCGGCAACTTGCAAAAAATGAACAAGAACTCAAAGAGTTTTATCATCTTTATGTTAAAACCAGAAAACGTCTCGGGCTTCCACCTCAGCCATATATTTTATTTAAATTGCTGTGGGAAAAATTTTCACCGTCCAATAATCTTAGCCTTCTGATGATCAGGAACAAAGGACAGTTAGTTGCAGGTTTTATAATATATAAGTTCAAGGATCGCTGCTCTTGGGACTATTTGGCATCGGATGTTGATTTTCAACATTTACATACAAACTATTTTGGCTTATGGGAAGCGATTAAATTATCATGTTTAGAAGGTTATAAGATATTCGATTTTGGCCGAACCGGAATAAGCAATGAGGGATTAATGGGATTTAAAAAACTTTGGGGGACCACAATTATAGATCTGCCACAATTCTATTATCCCAAAAACTTATGCTCAGATTTATCCCCTGCTGATTCATCAATTTTATATAAACTCATAAATAAGGTAAGTAAAATTGCTCCTGATTCTGTATTCCGTCTTATGGGGAAAATTTTATACAGACATCTTGGTTAACTAAAGAGCCACTTCCAAAACGTCCCATTTCGGCCGATCTCTGCGTTGGGCGAAAATTTTAATCCTCGAAATACTCCATGTATTCCTGCGGTTATAATTTTCACCCGCCTTGACCTTGACCAAACTGAAACGTTTTGGAAGTGGCTCTAAATACGAAATAATTTACAAATAAATATGGCTATAAAAATAGATAATTCCGATTCATCGAATACACCAAGTCCCCGTAAACCCATTAGGGTTTGCATGCTAGCCTATTCATTTTACGATTCGGATGGTCGTATTAGGCGTTATGCAGAAACTCTAGCCAGAAGAGGCGACTATGTTGAAGCAATTTGTTTAAAAAAAAGGGGGCAATTATCTCATGAGGTTATTCAAGGAGTTAATGTATATAGAATACAGGAACGGATCATCAATGAAAAAAAGGAATTCTCTTATCTATATAAACTAATAAAATTTTTTATTTTATCTATGGTATTTATAACCAAAAGACATTTAAAAAACCCATATAATTTAATACATGTCCATTCCGTTCCCGATTTTGAGGTATTTGCTACAATATTTCCAAAATTACGTGGCACTAAAATTATTCTGGATATTCATGATATTGTACCTGAATTTTATGCTGGAAAATTCAACAAACATCAAAACAGCTATATATTTAAATTATTAGTTGCAGCTGAAAGAGCTTCAATTGCATTTTCCGACCATGTGATTATTTCCAACCATATCTGGGAGAAAAAACTGCTTTCACGCTCAGTTTCGGAACAAAAGTGTAGTGTAATAATGAATTATCCAGATCCGGCTTTTTTTTACAAAAGGGTTAAAACCAGAAAAGATAATCGCTTGATTATTATTTATCCCGGTTCTCTTAATTGGCATCAGGGGCTCGATATTGCAATAAAAGCGTTTGCTAAAATCAAAGATAGAGTTCCAAAAGCTGATTTTTATATTTATGGTCGCGGCCCAGAAAAAAATAATTTATCAGATCTCATTGAGAAACTCGATCTTCAGGAAAGAGTTTTTATTAAGGAGACTCTTCCGTTAGACCAAATTGTTGAGATCATGGCAAACGCCGATCTCGGGGTCGTTCCAAAAAGAAATAGCTTTTTCGGAGGGGAAGCATTTAGTACAAAGATATGGGAATTGATGACTCTTGGTGTTCCTGTAATTGTTTCAGATACTAAGATAGACAGATTCTATTTCAATGACTCTGTAGTAAAATTTTTCAAACCCGATGATGTAGATGATTTGTCAAAATCTATGTTGACACTATTAACTAACAAACAGTTGTGTGAATCCTTATCTAATAATGCAGCAGATTTTGTTTTAGATTTTAGTTGGGGGAAGAAAAAAAATGAATACATAAACCTTGTGGATTCATTAACAGGTTAAATTTGAGATTAATCAACTACTTATAATCGGTAAGATAAAAGTGAACTCATACGTTTTAATAACCCCAGCTCGAAATGAAGAAGCAAATATTGAAAGGGTTATTACATCGGTTATTAAACAAACAGTTTTACCAATAAAATGGGTTATTGTTAGTGACGGTTCTACTGATAGCACTGATGATATAGTTAGAAAGTTTATTAAAGAAAACCCATGGATAGAACTCTTCCGAATGCCTGAGCATGCAGATCGCCAGTTTGCAGCCAAAGTAAACTGCTTTAATGCAGGATACAATATTGTTAAGGGATTGAACTACGATATAATTGCAAACCTTGATGCAGATATTTCATTCGAAAATGATTATATTGAATTTCTTCTTTTAAAGTTCAAAGAAGATCAAAGATTAGGTGTAGCCGGGACACCATTTGTTGAAAATGGAAAGCACTACGATTATAGGTTTACAAATATTGAGCATGTTTCCGGTGCCTGTCAGTTATTCAGGCGCGAATGTTTTGAAGAAATTGGAGGGTATATTCCCATTAAGGGGGGCGGTATCGACTGGGTTGCAGTTACTACCGCAAGAATGAATGGTTGGAAAACCAGAACATTCACTGAAAAATTCTGCCTTCACCACCGAAACATGGGAACTGGAAATACTAGTCCAATATTAACCTGGTTCAGACAGGGACAAAAGGATTATTTTCTGGGCAACCACCCTTTTTGGGAAACTTTCAGAATTTTATATCAGATGACAAAAAAACCCTTTATTATTGGGGGATCTTTTCTGCTGTTTGGATTTGTATGGGCAAGCTTAAAAAGAGTCAAAAGACCTATATCAAAAGAACTTATACAATTTATCCGCTCTGAACAAATGATTAGGCTTAAAAAAGCTCTCAAACTGAAGAGTTTTTAGCCGCAGATAAACGCAGAAAGACATTTGATCAACGTTCCAAATAAAACTTACCTGCGATAGCAGCATGTCAGCATTTTAAGAACTTTTCCTCTTAAAAAATTTTTAAAAACAACTCTGGGCACTCTGTGAGAGACAAGTAAAAATATATGGGGATTTGTAAAATGAATACACTAAAGCAAGAAGCATTAACAGCGATTGAACAACTTCCGGATACTGCCGACATAGATGCAATCATGTATAAACTCTATGTGATCGATAAAGTAAGAAAAGGAAGAGAAGCCATTGAAAAAGGCGATATGATATCTGTGGAAGATCTGGCCCGGGAAAGCGATGCATGGTAATCTGGGCCACACCGGCAAAGTCTGACTTGAAAGCCATTTACGATTTTATAGCATCTGACTCAAAATATTATGCAAAGAAAGTGGTCCGGGATATTATTGCAAAAACGAATATACTCGAAGAACATCCGGGCATTGGCAGGCAAGTTCCAGAGATAAATGATTAAAACCTACGGGACATCTTTATATATTCATACAGAATCCTTTACGAAATCAATTATGGTAAGATTTATATTATAGGAATAATTCACGGCAGCCGTGATTTTGCATCCACAGATTTTCACAGAATCAAGAAGCATGACAACAGCTAACCGTAGAACGCTATGGGAGATTTAAAAAACACAAGGCACAAGTTTATACACTTTATGGTTATCGATTTACTGGCGACTGTTAACTGACAACCGTAAACCGTTTAAAAATTCTTGAAAAAACTCTGTGACTCTGAAATCTCTGTGATAGGTTAATTGAAAGTATAAAATTCAGCCACCGCCCAATACTTTATAATATCTGCGACCGTCCGCGTTTGTCCGCGGCTAATATGAAGTTATTCACATGTTAATATAAAGTAATATCAGCAAATTTTTCCGAATACGATGAATTATACAGGGCAGTAAACTGCTTGAAAAGTATCGCTACAGTCTCATAATATGACAATTAATAAAAAAGAGTTGATAACATACTGGGTAAATAGTTCTGATAATGATTTCAAGGCAATGATACATTTGAATGTACAAGAGAATTTACTTCTAAATGGATTGCTACAATAAAGGAATTTAGAAAATGGATAAAAGAAAAGCTCCTGAAATAGCGATTAACTATATCGATTTTCTGAGAAAAAGAGACACCAGTATAAAAAAAGCTTATCTTTTCGGATCTTATGCTAAAGGAACGGCCGACGCCGACAGTGATATAGATTTGGCTATCGTATTTGAAAATCTTTCCGACACTTTTGATATGCAAGTTCTTTTAATGAAACTTAGAAGAAAATTTGATAATAAAATCGAACCGCATGCTTTCAGGGATTCCGATTTTAATACTTCTAACCCTGTGGCTAATGAGATATTTAAATATGGAATTGAACTTTTTTAAATGCTTCCTCCTTGGTTTCACTTTGAGTCTTGTTTCTTTAAGCTCATGAACTTATCAACTATTTAAAAAAGCACTAAAGATTAGCCATATAATTTAGGAATTATCTGTGAGTAATTTTAAGGAAGTTATATCAGCAAGTATTCAAAAACTCGAAAAATGGATCGAAGATCACGATTATAAAGGCTACGATCCTGCTGACGGCCTGACATCTTTTTTAAGGCCATTAACCTTTGGCAATTTATTTCTGGATCGTCTCTTACAGCAGCTTGTCTGGCGCAGCCCCATTAATATTCGTCCGATAGTTGGGGTCAAACCATTAGATTCGTGTATCGGTCGTGGTTATATGGCTTGGGGATATCTTGCAATGCTAAAAACAACCGGCGATAACAGTTATAGAAAAAAAGCGGAATCATGCCTTGATTGGCTTATTAATAATAGATCCCCAGGTTTTGAACACTATTGCTGGGGTAAGATGTTTGATTTTGCCAGCCGGGGAGGAAGGCAGGGAAAATATGAACCAATTACTGTGTGGACCAGTCTTATAGGTCAGGCATTTATTGACGCATATGAAATAACTGGCGACAAAAAATATCTGGAAGTAGCTGAGAGTATATGCGATTGGATAGTTGAAAGACCAAGAAATATCACAGAATCAGGCTGTTGTATAAACTATACTCCTTCCGGAGAAGGCGATTGCACTATTCATAATCAAAGCATGCTGGCTGCTGCAATGTTGGCGAAGACTGCCAAATATAATTCCAATCAGGAATATCTAAGACTCGCTAAAGAAGCTGTTACATATACGTGCACACGACAGTTACCTGATGGATCATGGCTTTATGGTGAAGAACCTAAATACCACTGGATTGATAATTTTCACACAGGATATAATCTGGACGCTCTTAAGTGCTATATCGAAAACACAAATGACAAAACCTTTGAAGATAGTTTAAAGAAAGGCTTTGATTTTTTTAAAATTAATTTCTTTGAACCAACAGGAAGACCTAAATACTATCACAACAGGACATATCCCATAGACAGTCAGTGTTGTTCCCAGGCAATTGAAACTTTAGCCAATTTTTCCGACTACGATGAAACATCTCTGGAACTGGGAGTAAGAGTTGCAAAATGGACTATTGAAAATATGCAGGACCAAACAGGATATTTCTATTTCATGCGATATCCGTATATGACATTAAAAGTACCAATGATACATTGGGCGCAGGCTACTACTTATAAGGCAATGTCAATGTTGCTTAAGGCTCTTAACTCTGAATAAGGCAATTTATAGAGATTCCATAAGGAGAAAAAATAAATGGCTGATATCATAAGGTGCACTCGGTGTATACTCCCAGTTTCATTGCCCAGTGTTAGATTAGATGATAATGGAGTCTGCAATCACTGCACTACTTATGAAAGGCGCTTCATAGCGGCTCAAACTGTTAGTACCGATCGGATTTCAATATTTGAGGAACTTTTGAACAATGCAAAAAAACGTCATCGTACGTATGACTGCTTGATACCGCTGAGTGGTGGAAAAGATAGTACCTATTCACTTTATGTTTGTGCAAAGCTATATGGTATGCGTTGTCTTGCAGTTACGTTTGATAATGGGTACCTCTCAGAGCATGCTCTCACAAATATCAATCATGCAGTGAATATTTCCGGTGCAGATCACATTCATTACAAGGTTAATCGGCCCACCATGTTGAAACTTTACAAAACATTTCTGGAACATTGTGGGTCTTTTTGTCCAGCCTGTATGCGAGGTATTGGTTCGGCAATTGAATCTGCCAAGAAATATGATATTCCACTTATCATATCGGGAACTGGAGCCCGGGTAGCCTACTTGGCCATGATACCAGAATTATACCAAGGAGGAGATCCCAGATTTTTTAAAAATGTACTCAAAGGTAGTGAATTGGTGACAAGTGTAGACCAGCTATCAGGTAGCGATTCTCTTTATAATTTTGAAAAACTTATGGGCATTGCCCTAAGGACTTTAGGACTTCCGATAAAAACGAAACACCAACAAATAGGAATCTATGACTATTTCGAACCGGATCTAATTAATGTTTATGAAATAATTCAAAAAGAAATGGGATGGACAAAACCGGATGGCAACGCCGAACATATGGATTGCCTTGTTCAAAGTGTTGCTAATTATATACAAACTCTCAAATTTCCAGAGCTTACACCCAAAACTATTTATAACAGTGGACAGGTTCGATTTGGAAGAATGAGCAGAGAAGCAGCATTGGAAGTAGAAGATGACAATTTGCGTAATACTGATGCCCCAGCGATGCTTGATACTTTTTTAAGAGAAATCAATATGGATAAGAAGGTTTTTTATAACTCCACTAATGATTGGAGAAAATTAGACTCATATCGAAATAAGAAATTAGATTCTATAAGGCGCATATACCGTAAAATTGCTAGAAATTAGGGAAACGCTCCTCCTCTCCTTTTTAAAAATGCATTCAGGCAAGCACCTTTAAATATAACTAAACAATTACAGTAGGTACTGTCGTATGATAGTTGACAATAAAGAACTTGTAATCAGAGGTAGATTCATTAAAAAGGTACAATTAAAATCCGAATGGGATGTGGATATTAAAGAGCCAGAAGCATTCATCAAGCAAATTAAAAACAGCAAAATCAAAGCAGACATATTTACTTTTATGCAAAGATTGCCGGAATCCAGGCCAAAATACAATTATCAAATGATTTGGGACAGCCGAGCGGCTATACCAATTACAACCTACGATCATTGGCACAAAAACCAACTCCATCAGAATCCAAGAAATAAAATGCGGATAGCTCAAAAAAAAGGAGTGACTGTTAAATTATGCGAATTTAATGATGACCTCATAGAAGGGATAACAAATATTTATAATGAAACCCCTATAAGACAAAATAAGCGTTTCCCGCAATATGGTATAGATTTCAACGCTACACGAAAGGCCCATATAACTTATATAGACAGGGCGCACTTTATAGGTGCATACTACAACGATGAAATGATCGGTTTTTTAAAATTAGTTTCAACCGAAAACTATATGAGAACGATGGGAATTCTCGCAAAAGAATCACATCGAGATAAAGCCCCAATGAACCTGCTCGTAGCAAAAGCTGTGGAGATTTGCGCAAAAAAAGGAATTCCATATTTTGTTTACGGAAAGTATAATTATGGCAAAGGTGGAAGTGAGACATTCAGAGAATTCAAACATTATCTGGGGTTTGAAAGCATAGTTCTACCACGATATTATATCCCTCTTAATGCTTGGGGAAGTTTAATAATAAATCTAAATTTACACCTTAAACTAATCGACATACTCCCAAAGAAATTGCTGGGGGTTTTACTGCAGATGCGAAACAACTGGCATATGAAGAAATATTCAAAATTATCGCGCAACAATAATTGCTAATCGATATCGATCTGCCGAAGCTGCCAAATAAAATATCCGCGCATTCCCATTGCTTATTTCACTGAGACAATCTGATATTACAATTGTTATATGTAACCGGAGACACCGATGCCAGGAATCGTTGGAATAATCAGTAAAACACCGCAAGAAATAAAATATACGCAGAATGTACAATTGATGGTTCATGCTATGATGCATGAACCATTTTATTCTTCTAGTATTTATACAAATGACAAATTGGGTGTTTATGCGGGTTGGATTTGTCACAAAGATTCATTTTCAGATTGCATGCCTATATGGAATGAGAAAAAGAATCTGGTGATGTTATTCTTTGGAGAAAACTTTACTGATAAAGAAACATTTGACCGCCTTAAGTCAAAAAATCACAAATTCGATAATTCTAATGCAAGCTACATAATTCATCTTTATGAAGAAAAGGGCATTGATTTTTTGAAAGACTTAAACGGCTGTTTCAGTGGCCTCTTGATAGATATTCAGGCGGAAAAAGTTTTTTTATTTAACGACCGCTATGGGATGCAGCGAATTTATTACTATGAAAGTAATGATGCCTTTTACTTTTCATCCGAAGCAAAAGCCCTGCTAAGAATTTGTCCGGAACTCCGAAAAATAGACATGAAAGGTTTGGGCGAATATTTATGTTATAACTGCGTCTTGGAAAATCGTTCATTGTTTCAAAACATCTATCTTCTGCCTTGTGCTTCGGTATGGAAATTTCAAATTGATGGACTCATCAATAAAGCGGTCTACTTCACGCCTGATGAATGGGAAAATCAACCTTGGCTTGAAAAAGAATTCTTTTATGAAAAATTGAAAGAAACTTTTATAAAAATATTGCCACGGTACTTTCGCACAAATCAAAAAATTGGGATTTCTCTAACAAGTGGTCTGGATATACGCATCATAATGGCAAATATAGACATGCAGGCAGGCAAGTATCCAAGTTATACATTTGGCGGAACATATCGTGATAGCTTTGATGTTCAAACAGCGCGTAAAATTAGCAATGTATGCAATCAAACACACCAAGTTTTTTATCTTGATAAAAAATTCTTAAATGATTTTTCAATCTATGCCGATAAGACAGTATATATGACAGATGGTTGTTTAGGCGTAGTTGAAACTCCAAAAATATATACTGCTGCTTTAGCAAGAGAAATTGCGCCAATCAGCATGACAGGTAATCATGGAGGTAATATTTTAAGAGGGGAAGGAGGAGGAACATTAAAGGCAACTCCGCCAAGTGATAATCTCTTCAACGCTGAATTTAAAAAATATATTCATCAAGCATTAATTTATGATGATTATCTTCGCAATAATAAATACGACACTTTATCTTTTAACCTATTCACGAAAATACCATGGTACAAGAATGCGGAATTCATTGGTGAACAAACACAGTTGACACGGCGCAGCCCCTATTTGGACAGCGATTTTGTATCTTTAATGTATAGAGCGCCTATGGTCTTTCGAAATAACAAAGAATTGTCACTGAGATTAATGCGGGATGGCAATCCATCATTAAGGAATATTCCAACAGACCGGGGATACGACAGCAATCAAAATTTTCCATTTTCAATGCTAACGCACTTACATGGGGAATGCTTATTCAAAGCAGAACATGCATATAGCGAGAAGATGTCCCCGTGGCTCGCTAAATTAGACCATATATTTATGTTGCTGCATTTCGAAAGATTATTTCTTGGTTATCATGAGTATGCTCATTTCCGAACATGGTATCAGAATGAATTGGCTGATTATGTGCAGGAAATACTATTAGATGAAAAGACATTAAATAGACCTTTTTTAAACAGAGTAAAACTAGAAAAAATAGTACTTGACCATACCAAGGGATATTGCAATAATACAGCCGAAATAAATAAAATACTCTCTGTGGAGTTGATCCATAGGTTGTTAATCGAAAATTATTAATATTCCAGTGTTCTTTGTAATATTGGGGCCGTAGTTCAATTTAGATAGAACACCAGCCTGTCACGCTGGAGGTTGTAAGTGCAAATCTTGCCGGCCCCGCCAATTTAGTTATAAAGATACTACAACAAAAAGCATAAATGATAAACGGACGATAATTAAAGAACTGCTTAAAGTGATCAAGATAGTATTACGAGAACATAAATGATACTTTTTAAAATAGTAATTAAAATATGCGCGACTATAAGAAACTACGGAAGTTTTCAAGGGAACTGTTATAAATTAATCACTTCAAATTACAAAACGAATAATAGAGTAAGCCCCTGATGTATCGCTTACATGTTACTTTTCTATGCATCCTCTTGATAATTTGCCTCTTCTGGATTGATCGAAAAAATAAAAATATAGATGTTAGTCCCGCTATATGGATACCCTTTGTCTGGCTATTTTTTGCCAGTGCGCGCCCATTTTCTTTTTGGCTACACTACTTCTTTGGCATCGGATATTATGCCGGATCCATCGAAAATGCTAAAATAGAAGGTAATCCCTACGAGCGGATCTATCTAATTATTCTAATTCTTTCAGGAATCATTGTCTTGATTAGGCGTAAGCTTGACTGGGGAAAGCTGTTCAATCAAAACACCTTAATATGGATGTATTTCATATTTGGCGCTCTGAGTTTCCTTTGGTCAGATTACCCCTTTGTCTCCTTTAAACGATGGGTTAAGTCCTTAGGTACTGTCATTATAGTCTTGATTATTATAACAGAGTCG
Organism: Pseudomonadota bacterium; assembly: GCA_018901125.1. Classification (GTDB taxonomy): domain Bacteria; phylum Desulfobacterota; class Desulfobacteria; order Desulfobacterales; family RPRI01; genus RPRI01. The sequence continues at coordinate 20,671 of JAHIFE010000022.1, forward strand.
AAGCCTTATGAGGCGATTGGGATCATCTTGCGCCGGATTTCCTTCATCTGTTTGCCCCTGTCAATCCTATTTATCTGGTATTACCCGAAACTTGGCATATCATATCATAGCTTTTCAGGTGGCAAGATGTATACGGGAATTGCCGAACATAAAAACAGTTTGGGGAGTATCTGTCTGGTCTCTTGCGTATATTTCACATGGAAATTGCTCTTCAGCAATCAGAATAAAGATGGAACAGGTCCACCACTGCATTCTTTTATTTATATAGTCATTCTACCAATGATTGTGTGGCTTTTATATATGGCAAACAGTGCAACATCACTTGCCTGCTCTATCGCGGCAATCTGCCTTCTATTGGTTAGCCGGCTGTCCAAATTTGTACAAAATCCTCGTAAAATATTGATCTTGGGTATTTTGGGAATTATTGCGTTTGGCTTAATGCAATGGGCCTTTGATGTTAAAAATATAATAATTACTATGCTAGGACGACGAACGGATTTAACCACACGAGTCCCAATGTGGAAGGATATGCTGTCTATGGTTAAAAATCCCCTTTTAGGTTTTGGCTATGAAAGCTTCTGGTTGGGTGAGCGACTAGAACAGATAAATGCTCGTTGGGGAATTGACAGCCAGGCACATAACGGCTACCTTCAAATGTATCTTGACTTAGGTTATACAGGACTTTTTTTTCTAATTGGCTGGATCATTAGTGGATTGAAAAAAGTCGCTCGTCATCTTGCAGTTGATTATCCCGCAGCTATATTCAGATGTTGCTTCATTGTGATTGTTGCTTTGTACAATTACACAGAAGCAACCTTTTTAGGAGGTAGTGCTTTACTATTTCTATTTTTATTTGCGGCGATTGATTATAATTATGAGATGAATAAAAATATTCAAACCATACAGACACCATGGCTATATTCAAAATAATTTCCTTAATTTAAAATAATTTCAGTGTTTTCTTATTTATCCTTTTTATTATTTCTAATGGTTACAATACTTGGTTATCGGTAATCTTAAAAAAACGGCTGTACGTAGCGCGGGAATAAACGTCATATCAAACTCTATTGGCTTTATTTTCCAGACAGCTGGTGTGATCGTACTTGCCCGACTATTGACGCCAAAAGATTTCGGTTTGGTGGCCATGGTTACAGCTTTCAGTATGTGGATTATGAATTTCGGGATCAATGGATTCACCGAATATATTATTCAGAAAAAAGATATCAATACGCTTGAAATCAATTCTATATTCTGGACTCATCTTTTTTTAGCCTCATTGCTTTCTGTATGTTTTATACTATTTGGTTTTTTTCTCGTTTATTTTTATAAAGAACCTGCCTTAAGCGGTATATCAGCCGTTATGGCATCCAGCTTCATTCTCTATGCTCTTTTTACATGCCACTTTGCCGTTCTCAAACGGGAAATGAAATTTACCTATATTGCTTCTGCTCAATTGATCGCAGTTATTTTAAGTATCGGGTTATCAATTTCGGCAGCTACCATTGGCCTGGGCTATTGGGCAGTTGTTATCCGACAATTGACATTGCCCATTATTACAGTGATTGCTGCCTGGATTATACGCCCCTGGCGTCCTCAACGGCCACAAAACCTTTTAAATGCCTTACCGGCATTAAAATATGCGATTAAAGTATATTCCAATTTCTCTCTTAGTTACTTGTCAAGAAATATCGATAATGTTCTCCTGGGAAAATTCCATGGCTCCACAGTACTCGGCAATTACGATCGCGCTTACTATTTATCTCAACAGCCTATTGCACAACTCCTTCAGCCATTAACCAGTGTTGCACTTGCAACACTCAGTCGTATAAGACAGGATAAAATAAAATTTGCAGCATATTATATCAAGGTTGTTTCAACGATCTCATTTACAGGGATGGCTGTGACAATCTCCTTCATGCTGACGGCGCAAGACCTGGTGCTGCTCCTTCTTGGCCCCGCGTGGACAGAAACAGGAAAAATTTTAATGGCGTTAATCCCGGCCTTGGCGGCAACTCTGACATCCGGAACAAACTCATGGCTATATCTATCCCTTGGCCAGCCTGGACGCTGGTTTCGCTGGAATATTATCGCAACAAGTTTTACTATACTCGCTTTCATTATTGCTGCGCCATTCGGCGCTGTTGCAATGGGTATAGCTTACAGCACCAAAGCGTACATCCTTTTGCTGCCTGGTCTATGGTATGCTGGTCGCCCGATTCAGCTTAGTCCCAAAATATTGCTTAACTCAATATGGCCATATCATTCATCTGCCCTCATTATTGCCGCATTCTGGTTATATATTTCTACCCATTGGATGCCTTTGAGCATTTTTCTTTCCGAGTTGCATATTATAATAAGGGTTGCACTAGTCGCATGCACGGCAACATTTCTTTATATCAGCCTGGTTGCTTTATTTGAGCGAAGCTTTAAATCAGTTTATGACTTTATTGCACTTGTTAAATTATTCTTTAAACGTGGTGACGCGTAATCTACTGTTGAGAAAATAATAATGCCCGGTATTACAGGTATAATCAGCAAAAAAGCTATTCAGATCAATGAACCGACTTTAGATACGATGATCAGCGCCATGCATTATGAAGATTTTTATACAAGCGGCAAATATCTGAATGAACAGATGGGGGTTTATGTTGGATGGGCCGTACACAAGGACTCCTTTGCTGATTGCCTGCCGATCTATAACAAGGAAAAAGATGTCATATTAATATGTTATGGAGAAAACCATGCTAATAGCGATGTTCTTCAAATACTAAAAAGTAAAGACCGTGATGTAACCACTTTGAATGCTTCTTATTTGATTCATTTATACGAAGATGATACGCAGGAATTTCTTAAAAAACTCAACGGATGGTTCTGCGGCCTTCTTATAGACCTTCGAAAGAAGAAATCTTTTTTATTTAATGATAGATACGGCATGCAGCGTATATATTTCCATGAGGACAAAGATACCGTCTATTTTGCATCTGAAGCAAAATGTATTTTAAAAGCAAAGCCTGAATTGAGGAAGATAACAGCACAAGGTCTTGCAGATCTTTTATATTGTCAGTGCGTTTTAGATAATCAATCGCTATTTGAAAATATAGATTTATTACCCGGTGGAAGCTGCTGGGAAATTCAGCAGAAAGAAATAGTTAATAGACACCGCTATTTTGACCCTATAGAATTTGAAAAATTGCCACCGTTAGACGGCGATGTTTTTTACAGCAGACTACAAGAAACTCTACGAAGAATCTTACCTAAATATTTTATAGCTAATGGCAGGATTGCCTTTTCGTTAACTGGCGGCCTGGATACTCGCATGATATTAGCTAACATCCCAAAGCCGTTGACAAATGTTGAGTGCTATTCCCATGGTGGCGCATATCGGGATTGTTATGACGTAAAGATAGCTCGTCAAATTGCTAATCTGTGCGGTCTTACACACCACACCCTTAAAATAGATGACAAGTTTATTGCTGATTTCCCGGCCCTTGCAAAAAAGACAATATTCATTACAGATGGATATATGGACCTCAACGGCACACCAAGTCTCTATCTGCATGGTAAAGTAAGAGAAATAGGCAATATTCGATTTACCGGAAATTTCGGCGATCAGGTACTGGTCGGCCGCATAAACCTGTTGCCTTCACAAAGAAAGTCTCAAATAGTTAACGGCGATCTCCACACATATATGGATCAATCTGCGGAACGTTTCAGGCAAATATCAGTGGGCCATCCTTTAACTTTTTTCTTGTTCAAACAAGCGCCCTGGTTTGATTATGCCCGATATTCCCTTGAACAATCCCAGTTAGTTCAGCGATCGCCCTTTATGGATCTTGAATTAATAAAGCTTTTATACCAGGCTCCAAAGGGCATGCTTGCCTCGCAGGACATTAGGATGCGACTTATTCGAGATGGAAATTCTGAGTTAGCCAAAATCCCAACCGACAGAGGTTATCTTGGCAGCAATATTATTTTTGCTTCAAAAGTACTTCATTCATACAGAGACTTCCTGTTCAAACTTGAATACTATTTCAGTTACGGTATGCCGCATTGGCTTGCAAAGTTAAATAATGCAATTAGTTTTACGCATCTCGAATATTTGTTTCTTGAAGTCAACAAATATTATAACCTCAGAAGATGGTTTCGTTATGAATTGGCTGACTATGTAAAATCCATCCTTTTGGATGCCAGAACCCTGAACCGGCCATTTATCAACAGAAGCTTCGTCGAGAACATGGTTACTGCCCACACCAGCGGCCGCGGAAATTATACAAACCAGATCAACCGTCTTCTTAGTATCGAACTATCTTTTAGATGCTTAATCGAGGATATTTAATTTTTATACAAAGGAGCCGGTTTCAAAACGTTTCAGTTTGGTCAAGCTCAAGGCGGTCGAAAATTTTAACCGCAGTAATACATGGAGTATTTCGAGGATTAATATTTGATCCCAACGCAGAGATCGACCAAAATGGGGCGTTTTGGAGTTGGCTCAAAGGTTTTGTTTTTAGCATCAAATGCTGTTTTTTCATTTATTCTCCCATGATAAAAAATAATGCTATTTAACTCACTAGTTTTCATTGGCTTTATAACCATCGTCTTTTTGGTATATCCACGATTGCATCTGCGGGCTCAGAATATCTTTCTTCTGATCGCAAGTTACGTCTTTTACGGATATTGGGACTGGCGATTCACGTTTCTGCTTTTAACATCGACTGTCGTAGATTTCTGGGTCGGCCGACAGTTAGAAGTAACTGAGAGGCAAAGGAGCCGGAAATTCCTTCTTCTTATCAGCATCGCGGTTAATCTGGGGATTCTCGGTTTTTTCAAATACTTCAATTTCTTTATAGAATCGACATCATCACTACTAACAGCTATAGGCCTTCAGGCCAATATTCCGGTGCTGCAAATTATCCTGCCTATCGGCATCAGCTTCTATACATTTAAAACCCTGACCTATACGATTGATATATACCGGAGGCAGCTTACCCCCACAAAAGACTTCATCTCCTATGCCTTGTTTACATCTTTTTTCCCGCAAATTCTCGCGGGACCTATTGAACGGGCCGCCAACTTATTGCCCCAGATTGCCCTACCCCGCCAGATAACGCGGGCCCATGTTTTAACAGGACTCAATTTGATCATGCTGGGGTTTTTCAAGAAAGTAGCCATCGCAGATACGCTTGCACCCATCGTCGCTAAGGTTTTTTTAGATCCTTCTGCCATGACCTGCGGCCAGTTATGGAGCGGCGTATATGCATACACATTCCAGATATACGGCGATTTTTCAGGCTATACGGATATCGCGCGCGGCCTTGCCTGCGTCCTTGGTTTTAAGAGCATGGAAAACTTCAACGCGCCATATTTGAGCAAAAGCGTTACGGAATTCTGGCGAAAATGGCACATATCTCTTTCTACCTGGTTTCTGGATTATCTGTATATTCCGCTTGGCGGAAATCGCCTGGGCAAAGTAAGGACGTACATAAACCTATTCATCACAATGCTGCTCTGCGGTCTTTGGCACGGCGCTGCTTGGCCTTTTGTAATATGGGGCATCATCCATGGTCTGTATCTTATTGGTCATCGCATCATTCTGAAAGGCAAAAAAGCCGAAACATCATGGCCACATACTTTTTCAGGTTGGCTCATTTGTATTGTAAAGATTTTTATTACATTCCATCTTGTCGCTCTCGCCTGGGTACTCTTCAGATCATCGACCCTGGATGGGGCATTAGTGTATTATATGGGACTCTTTAGTTTACAATCGTTATCCGGTTTCTCCGTTCCCGTTCTTTTCGCTGGAATACTTATTATCACCCTGGATATTGCGCAGACATGGATCGGTAATCAAACCTGGATTGCAGATATGCAAAAGCATGCCATCTTGCGTTATACAGCAGCCCAGTTCATGCTTATCAGCGTCCTTGCCGCCACCATTGCTCATTTGGAAACCGTAACCCCATTTATCTATTTTCAATTCTAATCAAAGACAATGCCCAATAAACTCCGTAAATATGTATGGTTGAAACGCGTTATATTGAATGCAATCGTTCTATCGTTTGCACTTCTTTGGGGTGAGGCGTTTACAGTAATCCTCCTGCCTCAGAATGTGGATTCTAAAATGAATATTTTGGCATCAGATCCGGTTATTGGCTATATATATATGCCTAATGCTTCAACATATGAAAAGGGAAGAGAATACAACGCGCTCTACCGGATCAACAGTCTTGGCCTGCGGGATCGGGAGTACGGCCCGAAGAAAGACGGCGTATTCAGAGTACTCCTGCTGGGTGATTCATTTTCGGTGAGTCATGGCCTCGCAATAGAAGATAGTCTATCCCGTCAGATGGAGAGAGCTTTGCAGGAAGTGGCTGATACACAGGTGGGAACATCTGTAAAGTTCGAAGTCATCAATACGGCCGTGGGCGGTTATTCTCCCTATAATTACTGGAAGGCATATCTTCGGTGGGCACCTGTCTTTAAGCCGGATTTAGTGCTTTTAGGATTATCACCAGATGACTATGATTCAAGCAACGGAGAGCTGATTTATATTATTGAGAATGGAAGCAGGGTCGCCTCATTCAGAGAAGGTCACGAACCTAAAAAAAGGGGGGGGAATCTCGTAAGGAACCTCCGAAAATGGCTTTCCTGGAATAGTGATTTTTATATATTGCTCCGGAATTTTTTTTACTACAACGAACTCGTTGGCCGCTTAAGCACAAAGTTTACCCCAAAAAGTGAGGCCCGACTTAATCAGTTACAGCAATTCATGTTACCGCAACCGGAGATTATCCTTGAGCACTGGGCAAAATCCTTTTCCTATTTGGAAAAATTGCACGAATCAACGTCTGCGGACAATGTTGAATTAATTATCATACCAATACCCTTGAAGGAAGAAATAGATGCTGCGGTGTTTCAACGCACTCTAACGGCATGCGGATTGAAGCTGGAACAAATGGATATCAACCAACCCCTTGATCAAATTGCAGCCTTCTGCAGAAAACGAAATATTCCTCTTTTAGATCCGAGACCGGCAATAAAGGCACGGAATATGGAAGTACCCTGCTACTTTGTGTATGACGGACATTGGATACCAGAGGGTATTCATACTGCTGTGGTATCCATCGCGCATCAGTGGTCTAATTTACATCTCCCGCCATGGAACAAAATATCAAGTCGAGAAGATGCTGAAATTAAATATATTGGAAGGACCGCTGCAAAATATCGATGAATTCTAACAATAACCAAGAGTTAAAACCGGATCACATTTCCGTTTGTATTTGTACTTTTAAAAGACCGATAATGCTGAAACGGCTCCTTGATTGTTTAATCAAGCAATCCACTGATGGTGCATTTACATTCGAGATAGTTATCGTCGATAATGACAAGATGCGTTCGGCGGAGGATCTCGTTCACAAATGTCAAGAGCGGGTTCAATTGAAGATTATATATGACTGCGAACCTGAACAAAGTATCTCGCTGGCGAGAAACAGAACGATCCGAAACGCAACGGGTAATTTCATTGCTACTATTGATGACGACGAATTTCCTGCGGAAAATTGGCTATATAAAGCGTACCAATGCCTTAAGGACAACAATGCGGATGGGGTGTTAGGACCGGTTTTACCTCATTTTCCGGACGGCGCGCCTGTATGGCTTCAAAAAAGTAAATTGTGCGACAGGCCAAGAAATTTTACCGGTTCACCTATTACACATAAAGATTTAAGAACTGGCAATGTTTTATTCCAACGCTATGTTTTTGAGAAGGATGATAAGTGGTTTGATCCCGCTAAAGGACTCACCGGCGGCTCAGATGGAGAGTTTCTTTGGCGGCAAATCAAGAGAGGCCGCAAGTTTATTTGGTGCGACGAGGCTCTGGTATTTGAAACAGTCCCTGAGGTAAGATGGCCTGCTTCATTCTATTTAAAGAGGCAATTTCGAATTGGAACAATGACCGGCAAAATAATCCGACGGTCTCGAAAAATACACACTATACTGAAAACTTGTTTTTTAGCTCTGGTCTACGCCGCTCTGCTTCCTTTTGCAATGCTTGCGGGAAAGCACATCTGGATAAAGGTCATGACTAAACTTTATTATAATGCCGGTTGTGTATTATCATTCTTTTCACTTGTGCGGGTGCAACAAAGGCAATGATTCCATTATACTACTCTTCTGGGATAGTATCTTTCTACTTTGATTCTGATTCTTTTTAGCAAGTCACTACACTTCGAATCTAAAATCTTTGTTTACTGTATTAATATTAATGAAATCAAAATATAAGGAGTAAAATAACTTATGCCAAGTAGGCTAAGGTCAATTTTATTGTTTCCCATAAAAAAGCCAAGAGCAATGATTAAAATTTTTTTGGAGTTAGCCACCCTGTTTTCAAATAAAATTGTTCCATTTTATAATTTAAAGTTTCCATTGGTATTAACCAGAGCTATTCATTTACTGCTTAGCAAGGGTTTCGTTCCACTGGAAGCACTGGAGTTAGGTCTTTTGGAATTTAATTTCCCCAAGGCTGAATTACGCAAATTTGTAAGTAAAAGGGAGATGCTGAAGATAGAGAGATCCTTGAATCCAGAGACATGGGAATCATTAACAGAAGACAAGGGTATATTTTATAAATATTGCAACGCATTAAGTCTTCCTATACCAAAGCTGTATGCAATATTCTTCAGTAACACTGCAGGATACTCAACGAAGGGGTCTGTTTTATATTCACGTAAAGATTGGCAAACGTTTATAAAGATTGAACTTCCTTCAGAATTTATTATCAAGCCCACAACAAGTGCATATGGGGCAGGCGTTTTGTGTTACATAAGAACTCAAGAAGAAGCTTTTATTGATGTTGCCTCTGGAAAACAATATAATGCTGATGACATATATAACATAATGTTTACAGCAAACAAAAATTTTGTCATTCAGGAAAGGTTGATGAATCATCCTGAATTGATACGACTTAGCGAAACAAAGAGCCTTCAAACACTGCGTATCTGGACATTTATTGATAGAAATGGCAAGAGCCACATCCTGCATGCCTTTCTCAAGGTGATTGTGGGTGAGAATATAACTGATAACCATGAGCATGGTATAAGCGGCAACTTATGTGCGGAAGTCACTTTGGACAAAGGAACATTGAAATCAGCCGTTAAATTAAATCCTAATGTTTCCGGAATTATGACAGTTGTTTCCCATCCTAAAACCGGCATATCTTTTGATGGTTTTAATATTCCGTTATGGGATGCTGCTTTAAATTTGGCGAAAGAGGCATCTTTGAAATTTTTGCCAATGCGGATATTTGGTTGGGATATAGCTGTTACATCAAATGGCCCCTATATTATTGAGGGAAATATTTTTGCAGATCCGCCTAATCACCAAAAAAAAATGGATCTAATTTTATCAAAAGTCTTCGGGGAACAACAAACATTGTTAAAGGGCTGATGGTTAATGATTAACCGGGATACACACTATATCGAAAACTTGTTTTTTTTCTGGGCAACACTTCCATGCTACGTTTGCAATGCTTATGGGTAAGCATATCTGGATGAATTTCCTTATAAAAACTATTATACAACGCTGGTTGTGTACTATCCTCTTTCGCACTCTCATGCATACAAAACAGGCAAGATGCCAGTATGTTATCTTTAATCTTCCTGCGAGGAGGTAGCATGTTTAGAAGAATGAAAGTATTATACCTCAGAGTCAGATCCGATGGGATAACAGCAGCAATACGTTGGCTGATAACAACTGTATATCACAGAACAATTCCACAAAAGCAAGTTATTTGGTGTACCGATATCACGGAAATAAATCCCGAAGGATTCTCGATACCGGACAATCTCAAGATTAAGTATTTTTATTCAATAGATCAGGTGGATAAAAAAGATTTGAAAACGCTCACCGAATACGGTGGCACCGAATTAATGGGTAGCGCTGCGAGAAGCATAATCCACGACAGGTTTGCCAAAGGCGCTGTTCTATGGTTATTAAAGGAGGATGGTAAGCTTGCCGGTTATCGATGGACCATTGTTAATAAGCATATGTTGCCGCCTTATGTGCCGCATACAGAAAGCGATGTGCATATAATCGGGACCGAAGTTTTTCCGGGTTTTAGGGATCGGGACTTGTTTCAAATATTTATAAAACATTCGAACATTATGCTAAAAAATGAAGGTTTCAAAAGAAATTATTCAGAAACATACTTATATAACAAACGCGCTGTGAAAGCTATTTTGAAGATCGGCGCACGAAAAATTGGAATTGCCAGGAGATTCAGCCTTTTTGGAAAGAATGTTGTTATTTGGTATGATATGACCGGTAAAACGGATTTCTTATGAGCTTGTTCTTAACTGACCATCGAAACGCGAGCCGGCATAACTCAAATGCAGAGCAGCTTAAATTTAATCAGCGGATGGAGTATTCGAACCCTACTGTCGTATCCAGATAAACCAGCCTGTATATTTCAACCAAAAATTGTTCACATTATACCGCAATAACTCCTTTTGGTGAATATTAAAAGGATATTCAAATATCACATGAGACAAAGCAAAATGAACATAAATACAATGCCAATGGATGACGGTTATTTTGCTGAAATAGATTCTGTAAATGAGGCATCCTGGTATGACATAATGTCTCAATTCAGAGACGCAAATCTTTATCAAACATGGGCATATGGTTCAGTTAGATACGGCACGAATAACCTGAGTCACATTGTATTAAAAAAAGGCGGGCAAATCATCGCCGCCACCCAGATTCGGATAGTAGCAATCCCATTCATTAAAGCAGGAATTGCTTATGTTCGCTGGGGACCACTTTGGCGGAAAAATATTGGCAATGACAATTCAGAAGACTTTCGGAAAATAATTATTGCCATGTATCGCGAGTATGTAAGTCATCGCGGCTTATGTCTTAGACTCATCCCAAACGAAGTTGAGCAGGAAAATAAAGAATTACAATCAATTCTCGAAGATACCGGGTTTGAGTGGCACGAAAGTGATTACCGAACACTGTATCTGCCATTATCCGAACCACTGGATAAGATAAGAAACAACATGAGCAAGAATTGGCGAAAAAATCTGACTAAAGCAGAAAAGAAAGGGCTTTCAATAGTAGAAGGAACAGATCAGGATTTATTCGAAAGCGTTATGCGTCTTTATCGGGAAATGCTATTACGTAAAGGATTTGAGCCGGGAATAGACATTGATGAATATCCTTTAATACAGGCGGGGCTTCCGGAAAAGTTAAAAATGAAAATCATGGTATGTAAATCGGAAGAACAGCCTATAGCCGGTCTGGTTGGATCATCAATTGGTGATGTGGGGATAGAATTGGTAGCTGCGACCGGCAACGACAGTCTTGACGTTGGTGCAAGCTTTCTTTTGAGATGGAAAATGACAGAATATTTAAAGACATGCGGATGCCATTTTTACAACCTCAATGGTATCAGTCCTGAGAGAAATCCTGGGGGGTACCAGTTCAAGTCCGGCCTTGCCGGTAAATCAGGTATAGATCTTA
>JAHIFE010000023.1 GCA_018901125.1 Pseudomonadota bacterium
AAGCTGGAAAACTCCACTTTTGTCATTCCGGCGAAGGCCGGAAACCAGTAATTCCATTGGGTTCTGGATACCGGATCAAGTCCGGCATGACGGTTTGGGTGTTTCACAAAATTATTAAATGGCATATTACTTCCAAATGCGGTTACCCTACCCGTCAACAGCCTATTTTCCGACTATTGACGAGTTCATCAATCATGGATTTGATAGTTATTTATTCCCGACTTTATAGACAGATGCATGGTTTTTTCTGCTTTATCAATAACTTTGTTAATATCTGAATCATCAACTGGATAGCAGGAAATTCCTATATTGGCACTTATACTAACCGCATCCCCTGTTTCAAGAGATATTGGTTCAGAAATGGACGAAACCAAGCGACTTGCAACAATGCAGGAATCCATTTTATCTTTTATATCAGTTAAAATTATAACAAATTCATTTTCACCGAAACGAAAGCAGAAATCATTAGCTCTGGTGGCATAATTCATTTTTGCAGCACATTTTTTTAAAACTATATTAGCATTTTCCTGCCCCAGCTTATCAGTTACTGCTTTTATTCCGTCAATGCTAATAAAAAGGAACGACAGTATCTTATTAAAATTAATTGCATCATCGACTAATTGCAGGCTTATCTTGTCTATACATTCCCTGCTTAACAATCCTGTCAATGGATCGATTTTAAATTCAAAATCTTTTTTTGAAGACAATAAAATAATGGAATACGTCTGACCAAGAAGAATTTTTTTTGCGTAACGTATTTTGTTTTCAGATTGGCATTCTGAATGTTGCTCCAAAGAACCATCTTTTTTAAGAAGAGATGAAACCTCTTGATCAATAATTGATTGATCAAACAGGGGATTCTTGTAAATAATCGACCGGTTTTTAAGAAGACAGGCTCCTTGATCGATGCTTTGTATTATTTTTATAAAATACTCTTCATTTTTTTCCATGGCTGAACTTCCTTTTTGAGATTACCATAAGCGAACTTTGCAGGGCACAATATCGAGCCACTTTCAAAACGTTTCAGTTTGGTCAAGGTCAAGGCGGGTAAAAATTTCAACCGCAGGAATACATGGAGTATTCCGAGGATTAAAATTTTCGCCCAACGCAGAGATCGGCCAAAATGGGACGTTTTGAAACTGGCTCTATCTTTTAACCGGAAATTTATAATAGCAGATGGAATATTTTATATATTTTAAATATTTACTATATAAAATAAAGACAAATGCCTGGTCAAGAAAAATATTAAAGAGGCCTTCTTTGCATTGATATAATAGTGAGCCACTTTCATCATATCCAATATATTTTCAGATTTAAAAACCTCTTTAATATTCAGATTCAATCTGTTATTAATAATAACCCATATTTAATTATTACAAACAACAACCCTGTTAAGGAGGAAATTAAATGCCAAAGATAATTATTGCTCTGTTTTTATCGATTTTTTTTGTTATCGGATGTGGAGAAAAAGCTGAGGAAAAGGCAATTGAACATCAAATCAAGAAAGCAACCGGATCAGATGCAAAAGTCGACATTTCAGATAATAAAATCCATATTGCGGGAAATACGGAAGAAGGCGCGTTCACTATGTCTGTGGGCAAGTCAGCAGAAATCCCGAAAGATTTTCCCTCAGATATCTTTATCTACAAGCCTTCAGAGACGTCCGCAGCCATGAAAATGCCTGAAGGTTATTCTCTTTCCCTGACAACTGAAAATGAAGTTGCCAAGGTTGCAGAGGCCTATCAAAAAGAGATGAAGTCCGAAGGCTGGTCTGAAAAAGCAACTATGAATTTTGGAGAACAATCAGTTTTCGTATATGAAAAAGAAAGCCGTATCGCAAATATAGCAATTGCCTCAACGGATGGCAAAACGCATATTACTCTTACCATAGGTAAAAACTAGGCCTCTCCCATATACCTTTTTCTGCTGCAGTTTGGCGAGGCATAAAAACTCCAAGCTGCGGCACTTTTTGGTTTTAGAAAAGAAAATAGATATTATTATGATAAGAGAGCCACTTTCAAAACGTTTCAGTTTGGTCAAGGTCAAGGCGGGTGAAAATTTTAACCGCAGGAATACATGGGGTATTTCGAGGATTAAAATTTTCACCCAACGCAGAGATCGGCCAAAATGGGACGTTTTGAAACTGGCTC
>JAHIFE010000167.1 GCA_018901125.1 Pseudomonadota bacterium
AGCCACTTTCAAAACGTTTCAGTTTGGTCAAGGTCAAGGCGGGTGAAAATTTTAACCGCAGGAATACATGTAGTATTTCGAGGATTAAAATTTTCACCCAACGCAGAGATCGGCCAAAATGGGACGTTTTGAAACTGGCTCGGATATATTAGAGTAGCTTTGAATACCTTACATTATTAAAGCGAATAGCGTACAACGCAAATCGATTTTCCCATTTGATGTACGTTGTTCGATATTCGAGTAAAGAAGGCTTGACAATGCTGCATGTGATATTTATCTTCAACTAATAAAAATAAAATTGAGGACTTATTCGCTAAAATACAATGGAAGCTTGGAGATGATAGAAAGCGGTACTGATATAATAAAACTGCCTGAAATAAAACTTTTTGATAAGTATAAGCGCCGACTTGACTACCTTCGTATATCGGTTACCGACCGCTGTAATATGCAGTGCATATACTGCATGACCCATGGTAAAATTCAAAAGCTTCCCGGCAGCGAAATTTTAAGTTATGAGGAAATGCTCCGGATAGCCGGCATATTTGTTCAACTTGGAATTTCAAAAATACGGGTAACAGGTGGTGAGCCACTCGTTAGAAAAGGTGTTTGTGATTTCTTAATTAAAGTAAGCAAGTTGGAAGGGCTTTCAGATCTTTCAATTACAACAAACGGTATTTTATTGAAAGAAAAAATAGGAAAAATTAAATCCGCAGGCATTAAGCGGTTAAATATCAGTATGGACACCCTTAAGAAAGATAAATTCAAAAACATCACAGGGGTTGATGCTTTTGATGAGGTATGGTCAAGCATAATGATAGCCCATGATATGGGTTTTTATCCAATAAAACTTAATGTGGTTGTTTTATTCGGAATAAATGACGATGAGCTGCTTGATTTCGCAAGGTTGACTTTTTCTTATCCTTTTCACGTCAGATTCATAGAATATATGCCTATAGGTACTTCGCCTCTGACGTCAAGGCAGCTTTTTGCCCCTGAAATAAAAAGAATTATAAGTTCTATTGGTCCCCTGAATCCTGTTAAAAGAAACCGGTTTGATGGCCCCGCTCAACGTTTTAAATTTGAAAATGCTAAAGGCGAAATAGGTTTTATAAGACCTATAAGTGAGCATTTTTGCAGCAGTTGCAACAGGCTTAGGCTTACGGCAAGCGGTAACCTTAAAACCTGCCTGTTATCTAGTGCCGAAACAGATCTTAAAACTCCGCTTAGAAATGGGTGTTCAGACAAAGAGCTGACTGAAATTATTCTTAAGACGGTTTATGATAAACCTTTTGAACACCCCCTTGCCTCAAATTGTGCTGGCGTTATTAGAGGTCAGATGTCTAAAATCGGTGGCTGACAAATTCTATATTATTTTCTTTTTATGACAGGCTTCTCAATATCTATCCATTAAGATAAATATACTATTGGGTTTTTATTGTTTGCCATCTAACCGAAATAATAATAATATAAGAGAAAATGATCAATGAAGAGAGGCTTTATGCAAAAAAAAATAGTTATAGCGGTCGATGATTCTATTTATTCCAAGCATTCCGTAAAATATGCTGCGAATGTTTCCAAAGTGATACCGGATATTTCATATACTCTTTTTAATGTTCAAGATTCCATATCGCAATATATCATTGATGAAGCTAAAAAAAATATGCAAATACAAAATGAGCTGAATAGAATTATAAAAAAAAATGAAGCGGCTTCGCATCGTATCCTTGTCAAATACAAGGATTTTATGATTAATTCAGGAATAGATGCAAACAGAATAGAAATTGGCTC
The DNA here is from genome assembly GCA_018901125.1 of Pseudomonadota bacterium. Taxonomy (GTDB): domain Bacteria; phylum Desulfobacterota; class Desulfobacteria; order Desulfobacterales; family RPRI01; genus RPRI01. Next base: position 1,789 of record JAHIFE010000167.1, read on the forward strand.
GCAGCCCAAATTACAGTGTGCGGCAAAAGATATCCTCGATTTTGGGCAAAAACACCCTTATGACGCTATCGTGGTTGGACGAAGGGGTTTTTCACGTATACAAAAAACCTTTATGGGCAGCGTTACAAGTAATATTCTGGAACATTGCACTGCTGTACCCGTTTGGTTAACAGACGGAACAATAACATCTTCAAAAATCATGGTTGCTATGGATGGGTCTTTAAGCTCAATGAGGGCAATTGATCATCTTGCGTTTATTGTAAGCAATAGTGATACTGCTGATATTACACTGTATTATGTTATTCCAAAAATGAAAATGATTGGAGCGAAAAACACCGGCAAAAACAAGAACGATATTGATAAAATCATTGAAAAATCAAGCAGGCATAATATTGAACATGTTTTTTTAAAAGCAAAAACTCTGCTGGAAAAAGCCGGATTGAGAGAAAACCAGATCCATTTCAAATTTTCTTCAAGATTTTTAAATCCTGGAAAAGCCATAATTAATGAATCAGAGAAAGGGAATTATGGAACCATAGTTGTGGGAAGAAGCGGTATCAGTAAATCTATTTTTATGGGAAGTGTGTCAAGATATGTAATTAATCACATTTCAAATCGAGCTGTTTGGGTAGTTTCTTAAGTTAAAAGGACGAAAAAATGAATCAAGATATTACAAAATTTAGAAATATCGGAATAAGTGCACATATAGATTCCGGTAAAACAACGCTGACTGAAAGAATCCTTTTTTATACAAAGCGTATTCATGCAATCCATGATGTAAAAGGAAAAGACGGCGTTGGCGCTACAATGGATTCCATGGAGCTTGAAAAGGAAAGGGGCATAACCATTGCTTCCGCCGCTACTTTCTGTGAATGGCTCGGGCATGAAATCAATATAATTGATACTCCGGGACATGTTGATTTTACAATAGAAGTTGAGCGATCTTTAAGGGTGCTAGACGGGGCTGTTCTTGTTCTTTGTTCTGTGGGAGGCGTACAATCACAGTCAATTACAGTAGATCTTCAAATGAAGAGATATAAAGTGCCATGCCTTGCTTTTATAAATAAATGTGACAGAAGCGGGGCAAATCCGGAAAAAGTAATCAAGCAGCTTAAAGAAAAACTTGGGCATAATGCCGTAGCTATTCAGATCCCGATAGGACTTGAAGCTGATTTTGAAGGTGTTATCGATTTGCTGTCAATGAAGGCAACATATTTTGACGGAAAAAACGGAGAAATAATAAGAATAGAAGATATCCCCGGCGATCTTATGGAACTGGCAGGCAATAAAAGAGAAGAACTTATCGATGCCGCTTCAATGTTTTCAGATGAGCTGACCGAAGCAATTCTTGAAGAAAAAGAGATCCCCGAAGCTATGATAATCGCCGCTCTTCGCACAGGAACCTTGTTAAGAAAACTGACACCTGTTTTACTGGGCTCTGCATATAAAAACAAAGCTGTTCAACCTCTTCTTGATGCTGTAATTAAATTTCTTCCATGCCCTTATGATACTGAGAACACAGCTCTGGATATGGATAATAATGAGGAGCCTGTCATTCTTGAAGCCGATATAAGTAAACCTCTTGTAGCACTTGCCTTCAAACTGGAAGAAGGCCAATATGGCCAGCTTACATATATTCGTGTATATCAGGGCTTGCTTGCAAAGGGAGATAATATTTACAATGTGCGGACCGGTAAAAAAGTAAAAGTCGGCAGAGTCGTACGGATGCATGCCAGCCAGATGGAGGAGATAGAATCAATCCCGGCAGGTTATATAGGCGCTTTATTCGGTATTGACTGCGCTTCCGGGGATACTTTCGTATCTTCAGGCTTAAGCTATACAATGACATCTATGTATGTGCCGAAACCGGTTATCTCTCTTGCGATTAAACCTAAGGACAATAAATCGGAAGTAAATATGTCCAAGGCGTTAAACAGGTTTACAAAAGAAGACCCTACTTTCAAAACCTATACAAGCGATGAAACCGGCGATACAATAATTTCAGGCATGGGTGAGCTTCATCTTGATGTTTACCTGGAAAGGATGCGGCGCGAATATAATGCACAAGTTGTATCGGGTGTGCCGAAAGTAGCGTACAGAGAAACAATTACAAGAAAAGCCGAATTCAATTACACCCATAAAAAGCAGACCTGCGGCGCGGGACAATACGGTCGTGTGGCAGGTTATATGGAGCCGGTTGATGAAGATTTCGCATTTGATAATCAGGTTAAAGGCGGTGCTATCCCAACTCAATATATCGATGCATGCGAAAAAGGATTCAGGAATTGTCTGGCAAAAGGTCCGAAGCTGGAATATCCTGTAACAGGAGTAAAAATTGTTATAAACGACGGGGCCTCACACGCTGTCGATTCTTCCGATATGGCTTTTCAGGCTGCGTCACGCGGCGCTTTTCTTGAAGCTTATTCGAAAGCAAAGCCTGTTATTATTGAACCGATAATGAAAGTTGTTGTTGAAACTCCAACCGAGTTTCAGGGCGCCGTTTTAGGATCATTGAACCAGCGGCGCGGAATAATTTTCGGTACCCAGGATGAAGTAACTTCCTGTGTTGTCGAAGCTCAGGTTCCTCTTGCTGAAATGTTCGGATACTCAACAGTATTAAGGTCCACTACTCAGGGTAAGGCACAGTTTACAATGGAGTTTGCGACTTACAAACAGGCCCCCCAATCAGTTGCGGAAGAATTGGTGAAAAAAGCTGCTGAAGAAAAAAAGAACTCACAATAAACAGTATAAACTGTTGCGTTCTGTCGATAACAACAAATAAATTGATATATATTTTTAAGGAGCATACAAAATGATTAAAGATAGTTTTAGTCTCCGCCATCCTCTGGAAAGGCTGGTAGGAAGTGAAACGGAAATAATTCAGGATGGTGGTTTCGGTGCCATACTTGCATATGCGGGTGTTGGTAAAACGGCTCTTCTTATTCAGCTGGCAATTTACAATCTGCTAAGCAATAATAATGTTCTTCATATAAGCTTGAATGACGCGGTTAAAAAAGTCGGTCTTTGGTATAAAGAAGTATACCGTAATATCGCATTTCAACACAGCATTGAAGATCAGGAACAATTATTTGAAACATTGCTCCCGCACAGGTTTATAATGACATTTGAAGTCGATGGCTTCAGTGTTCCAAAACTGGAAGAAAGGTTGACAGAACTTATGGAGCAGAATATTTTCCGCCCCCATATTGTTCTGATCGATGGTCTCCCTTTTGATGTGTCGCAAAAAGAATCACTTATAGAACTTAAAGCCTTTGCGCAAAGACACTCTCTTAAACTCTGGTTTACGGTTCGCATTCAAAGAGATGAAACACCTTTGGGTATACCTGCTCACTTTAATGATATTGAATATCTTTTTGAAAAAACCATACTGATTCAGCCTGAAGGAAAGGATATCCAGCTTAAGGCACTCAAAGGTGGAAAAACTGATTCAGAAGAGACGGAGCTTTTTATTGATCCGACAACAATGCTTATTAAAGAAAATAAATGGATACAACACATAACATAGAAGTTAAGTATAAGGCTTTGTAACAATCAGGTAATGTTTAATATGCGAAGAAGAAAAAAAGTTTCAAAAATATTAAAAGAGCGGACAACCCGGAAGGAAGAGGGAATAATAAGAAAATTTTTAAGATTTGCTTTATGGGCGACCCTTATCGGTATGTCCTTAATCTTTCTGATAATATTAGGTTTTTATTTGCATATAACACAGGAAATTCCCAAGATATCCAGCTTGACCGATTACAACCCGCCGGTTGTTACAACAGTGTACTCAGAAAATAATCAAAAAATTGCTGAATTTTATAAGGAATACAGAATTATAATTCCTATGGAAAAAATTCCTCCCATGTTAAAGGATGCTTTTATTTCGGCTGAAGATTCTAGATTTTATAAACACAAGGGAGTGGATTTGCAAAGTATAGTAAGAGCCTTTATAAAGAACATTGAAGCAGGATCGATTGTTCAGGGAGGAAGTACTATAACCCAGCAGGTTACCAAATCATTTTTATTAACTCCTGAAAAAAGCTACAAAAGGAAAATAAACGAAGCAATACTTGCCTACAAGATAGACAAAACTTTTTCCAAGGATGAAATTTTATATCTGTATTTGAATCAAATTTATTTTGGTAATGGTGCATACGGAGTTGAAGCCGCAGCCGAGAAATATTTCGGCAAATCAGCAAGTGAATTGAATCTGGCTGAATGCGCTCTGCTTGCAGGTCTTCCTCAGGCTCCAAGCAGATATTCTCCTTATAGAAATATGGATAAATCAAAACAACGCCAGATATATGTTTTAGATCGTATGCTGGAGGAAGGATATATTACAAAGGATCAGCTCAAACAAGCTCTGGATACACAGATAGAGATTAAGCAGAGACACAGCCTGTACATGGAAGTTGCGCCCTATTTTTCCGAATATATCAGGCAATATCTGGAACAAAAATACGGACAGGACGCATTGTATAAGAGAGGGTTTAATATTTACACCACCTGTAATATTGACATGCAGATAGCAGCCCGCGAAGCTTTGAGAAAGGGATTGCAGGACCTTGATAAAAGGCATAGCTACAGAGGGCCGGTGAAGCATCTCGGTTCTTCTGAAATAAAACCAGTTTTAGATGAAACAAATAAGATTATGAAAGAAACTCCTTTAAAAGAAGGAATTATTTTAAAAGCTGTTGTAACATCTTTAAATGGCAACAATGTTATTGTCCGTATCGGTGATGCATATGGAATAATACAACCTGAAGACATGAAATGGGCTATAATGCAATCTGCTTATGCAACTAGTGATTCTGCTGAACAACCTCTTGAAAAATATTTTAAGGCAGGTGATTTAATTCTTGTTAAGATTAAAAATCAAATACAGGATAAACAATATAAAGAATTGTGGGCTGTGTCACTTGAACAGGAACCCAATAAGGAATCGGCACTGCTTTGCATAGAAGCTAAAACCGGTTATGTCAAAGCTATGGTAGGTGGTTATGATTTTGCAAAAAACCAATTCAACCGGGCCATTCAATCAAAACGGCAGCCGGGATCTGCTTTCAAACCAATAATTTATGCCGCAGCTATTGACAACGGATTTACGCCTGCAAGCGTACTAATCGATTCTCCGATTACTTATGAAAACAGCGAAACCAATCTTGTCTGGAAACCCAAAAACTATGATGATAAATTTAACGGACGGACTCTTCTGCGTGACGCCCTTGCCCACTCACGCAACGTAGTCACAATCAAGATATTAAAAGCTATAGGTGTCGATTATGCAATAAAATACGCCAGAAATCTGGGTATCACTTCCGAGTTAAGCAATAACCTGTCGCTTGCTTTAGGCTCTTCAGGCGTTTCTTTATTTGAACTTGTAAGGGCTTATTCGGTTTTTGCAAACCAGGGTTGTCTGATTCAACCGACGTTTATAGAAAGAGTGGTTGACCGGGATGGAAAAGTACTTGAAGAAGCAAAACCTTCTTTTAATCAGGTAATTGAAAAAAATACCGCATATATAATGACAAGTCTTCTTAGAAGTGTTGTAGCTTATGGAACCGGCAAAAAAATGCTTGGACTTAACAGACCGGTTGTCGGCAAAACCGGCACAACTAACGATTTGTATGATGCATGGTTTATAGGATATTCTCCTGAATATATCACAGGTGTATGGGTCGGATCGGATGAATTGGCTTCTTTGGGAAGATCGGAAACAGGCGCTGTAGCAGCAGGCCCGATCTGGTTTGATTTTATGCAGCATGCTCTAGCGGATAAACCGGTGGTGGATTTTCCGGAAACGGAAGAAGGAATTGAATTTGCTGAAATTGACGCTGAAACCGGTCTTCTGGCTATACCTGAATCCCAAAAGGCAATTCTTGAATGCTTTAAGGAAGGAACCGCCCCGACAGAATATACTCCCAAACCAGGCGCTATTACAGAAACGGAAGACTTCTTTAAATCAGGCTTTTAAATTGTATATTATTCAATACAGGAAAATTATATGACGGAATTTATTAAAAATGAAAAAATAAGAAATATTGCAATCATTGCCCATGTTGATCACGGTAAAACAACCCTTGTTGACGGAATGTTCAGACAAAGCGGTTTGTTCAGAACAGGGCAGCAGGTTGATGAAAGAATAATGGACTCGATGGATCTTGAACGTGAAAGAGGCATCACCATTTCAGCCAAGAACTGTTCCGTAGTCTGGAAGGACGTTAAAATAAACATAATCGATACTCCCGGACATGCCGATTTCGGCGGAGAGGTTGAAAGAGCTATTTCGATGTCTGACGGCGCGCTTTTGCTTGTTGATGCATCCGAGGGACCGCTTCCTCAGACACGTTTTGTTCTTAAAAAAGCACTTGCCGCAGGTTTAAAGATTATAGTCGTGATAAATAAAATCGATCGTAAAGATGCCCGTCCGGATGAGGTTTTAGACGAAGTATATGATCTTCTCATAGACCTTGACGCAAATGAAGAACAGCTTGATTTCCCACTCCTTTACGCAGTTGGCCGTGAAGGAATCGCACAAAGGAGTCTAAATGAAAGAGGAGAAAACCTTCATTTATTGCTTGATACCATTTTAAAAGAAATTCCTCCCCCGTCTTATAATCCTGAAGAACCTTTCCAAATGCTTGTTTCGGACCTCGGATATTCCGACTACCTCGGAAGGCTTGCAATAGGAAAAGTATTTAACGGAAAAATGGGGCAGCACGATAATCTCATATGCATTAACAGCGAAAGCACTTACATTCCGCTTAAGGTTTCCAAGCTGCAAACTTATGCCGGCTTGAAAATTATTGAAATCAAGAATGCTGAACCGGGAGATATAGTAGTACTTTCAGGAATCGAAGATGTTAAAATCGGAGATACTATCTGTACCAGTAATTTTCCTAAAGCATTAAAAAGAATTACTGTTGATGAACCTACCGTTTCCATGAAATTTACCATAAATAATTCACCTTTTTCAGGAAAAGAAGGAAAATATGTTCAATCCAGCAAAATACGCGAACGGCTGTACAAAGAGACATTAAGAAACGTTGCAATTCAGGTAAGCGATGAGCAAGAGATGGATTCTTTTATTGTAAAGGGAAGAGGGGAATTCCAACTGGCCATACTTATAGAAACTATGCGCAGGGAGGGGTTTGAGCTGTGTGTAGGTCGTCCCGAAGTAATTATTAAATACAAAGACGGTGAAAAACTCGAACCCATAGAGCACCTTTTTATCGATTGTAATGAAAACTTCCTTGGGATAGTTTCCGAGAAGCTTTCTTCGAAAAAAGGAAGAATGTTAAATCTTGTAAACAATGAAAGAGGAAGAGTAAGGATCGAATTTTCCATTCCATCAAGAGCGCTTATAGGTTACAGAGATGAGTTTCTTACGGATACTAAGGGAACCGGTATTATGAATTCATATTTTTCCGGTTATGAAAAATACAGAGGTGACTTTCCTGTAAGATTCACAGGTTCTATAGTTTCAGACAGATCCGGTAATGCAGTTGCTTATGCCCTGTTTAACCTTGAGCCAAGAGGCAGGCTTTTGATTGTTCCCGGTACTCCGGTATATGAAGGAATGGTTGTGGGAGAGCATAACAAGGAAGGCGATATAAACGTAAATGCATGCAAGGAGAAAAAATTAACAAACATGAGAGCTTCCGGAAAAGATGATCATATTCTTCTTGCTCCGATTAAAACGCAGACGCTTGAAGGTGCGATAAATTTTATCCGTGATGATGAGATGGTTGAAGTAACCCCGCAATCGATACGCATCAGAAAAGTAGTTCTTTCCTCCCATAAAAGACATTCCATGCGTTCAGCGAAACTTAAGGCCGCCGACCAATAAATAATTTTGGAAAAATCCCCTGAAGTAATTACGAATTATTTCAGTAGGGGTTTATTATCCTGCCCCCGATCTCTATGAGTTTGCATCCTGACGCGGTTTTTTTCAGGATAAGGTCGTTTTCCAAATCCGTGAGAAAATTGCCGGATGCGTCTTTTGCAAATGTTGTGTAAGCCCCGTCTTCATCAACATATGTGTCGCCGTTTTCTATCCTGGCAAAGTAAGGCGTCATCCAGCCAAATCCAAGCGGACCATCGGCAGGTTCTGCAAAGATCGCTCCCGTAGCAGTATCTTTTATCGCATTTGAACGGTATGATCTTGTCCAGCTGACAGGTATCGCAGTGGCGGGGATGGTTAAATCGGTCTCGGTAAACTTGTGAATATTAACAGCAGCGAAATGATTAAAAAAAGAATATTTCTATGAAGGTTTGTTCTTAAGTTCATTATTATTAAAACGACTGACAGGCGGACAGAACAACTGCATCAGAGGAGTAAAACCAAGATAAAAAAAGCGGTTAAAGAAATAAATCTTCAACCGCTGTATGTTTGCGCTTCTTAATCACTAATCAAGGTTTTGACCCCATTTCCCCCTCCGGCATACGCCAAACGGATGATTGACAGAATAACCAAGCGATCTATACAGATAGCGGACTTGCCATACTCAGGCCGGACAGTGCCGGAATACGAAGCGGATGATATCCCTATGTCAAGCATCTTTTAGGCTTGACTATTACCTTTTAATACTAAATAATTAATCGAAAATAATAATTATCATTATATTTAAACTTTTTAGGTAATATTAGGGCTACCGGAGATAAAATATTAAATTTAATAAAAAGCAATGGATGGAGCCAACAGGAACTGGCAAAAAAAATTGCAGATGCTTTTAATGTAACCATGGACTATCTTACGGATGATGCCGGGAACATTACAGAAAATAAGGACAGAGCTATACTTGACAGACTGCTAAGAGATGTCAAAGTAAGAAAAACCTATGCAGTGCAATAGTTTGTGCAGGAGAATATCATGGAGCAAATACAATATATTTCTGATGAGAATAATAATGTGACGGGCGTTATTGTGCCCATTGATCTCTGGCAGGAACTACAGTCAGAGAAAGAAACTGCTTATCTTCTGAAAAGCGAGACAATGAAAAAACGACTTCTGGAAGCAAAAAACCGCAAGAAAGGAATACCTTTTGACGAAGCCTGTAAAAAGCTTGGAGTTTGATCTTGCCGGATTTGAAGACTTATCATGGTGGATTGAAAAAGACCGTAAAAAAGCTCTCAAAATTGTTAAGCTTATCAAAGAAATCCAACGCGATCCGTTCCATGGAACCGGCAAGCCGGAACCCTTAAAACACGAGCTGACAGGTTGCTGGTCAAGACGTATTGACCATGAGCACAGACTTGTTTATCAGGTAGAAAACGATAAAATCAGAATACTTGCTTGTCGTTATCACTATTAAATAACAAGGTAGCCGCTGTCATCTTAACGCCCTGCCTGTCATGCCAAAATGCAGCATTACATAATTGGCCGTTATCGTACATGCGCTGTCAATCTTAATCCTCAAAGATAGCGCACATCCGATAACGCGTAATTATGTAAAAAGTCATTTGTCACGCCAGCCAGAGCTTGAATAATAAGGAAAGCGGCTGGCTGGTTTTATCATTCTCCCTTCCGCCCGCCCAAAAAACAACAGCGGTTAAAGAAAAAAATCTCCAACCACCGTTTTATGATAAATAAGTTTAGTACGTCACCGATACTTCCCCTAAACAGTAAATTAATAATTTACAACTCCCTTAAATATTAAGACAAACAGTGCTACCCAAAAACAGATACCTATCCAAGTTGTCATCTCAGAAAACAATATCGTTTTAGACAATGCTTCATCTTGATAATAATCCCATCTTGGCTTCCTCTTTCCGATTGAAAGGATCCACAAAACAATTTCGCCGGTATAAAAACAAACAATCTCTATAAAAAAATGGTAAAATATGAAGCCAATAAATCTAAAGAGCCCAAATACTACATCTTCTATCATATAAATCCTAAAACGACTTTAAACTTGGAGAATCGTTCAATCTTAGATATTGTATCAAAGGGTGCCAAACGATAAAATTATAGCTATTGTCAACGATTCTTGAAATGATAGCATCCTAATTTTAAATATATCTGAAAAGGATCTATTCCAGAATATTTGGATTAACTTTGCTCCCCAAAAGACTACACCTAAATACAGTAGAATAGCCGTAATAATTGAAAGTCCTGGATAGGTATCAAAAAATATATCCCATGGAACTTTTTCTTTTGTTTCAGGTTCAAAGGTATGCAAAACTATTATATTTACAAAATAATAACAAATTAAAATCAAATTAAAACTAATGGAAATTTCAGATTTATTGTTCATATTAAAATCCCGATTTATTGATAATATCCTTCTCATTTACATTGGGATGAATTCTCAGGGGCCTTAGGAGTATCGTCAAGATCATCTGGTATCCCGTCATTATCATCATCTGGATCAAAGAAATCATCCTGGCCATCCTTATCAGTATCCATATCCATTTGCATTTGCACTGGGGAATTATTTGTAGTTCCATCGCCTTCATATCTGTCAAGAATATCTTTAGCAATTTGCTTCCCCGTTTGTTTAGCAGGTAGCTTAAGGATTTTATTGATAAACCATTGTTTTGCTTTTTTGTAGACCCAATCACCGACAACCTTGCCAATTTTAAGCCCAACCAATCCATCCGGATCAACCAGATTAACCGGATTATTTAGGACATACCTATAGAGATTTGAATCTTCTCCACCAAAGCCAATCGGATCAGCCTGCGTATATCTCCCCGTCCCCGGATCATAATACCGGTTCAAGTTATAGCACAACCCGGTCTCTTCGTCAAAATATTGTCCCGGAAATCTCAAATTGTTTGTTACAGTTGATGATACATCTACCGTTGCTTTACCAAACGCTGTATAGTTGGCGCTCCAGACAACAGCACCTGCACTGTCGGTCATCTTTCGTGGGGTGCCGAGATGGTCGTTGTGGTAATAATAATATTGCCCATTTTCTTCCATGAAGACGGGAGCTGTGCCCCATACCATATCCGGCAACCAGCCGTAGGCTTTTTTCAGAGTTCCACTTGCATCGTACTCCCCTATCAGGCCTTCATTACTGTAAATGTAATAAGTGATATCCCCGTTAACATCTTTTTTGATTCTTCTGCCGAACGGATCATAGGCATAGGTTACCGTTCTGCCGTCTGGAAGTTCTACGCTTACCATCCGGTTTGCGCTGTTGTAGCTGTATGCCGTTACCTGCAGCCCTTCATTTTTTGTTACAAGGTTTCCGTTGGCATCGTAAGTGTAGTTTACACCATTAGCTGATATAAGCTCATTATTGGCATTGTGGATATATGTTGTTGTATCGGCTCCTTCTGCTGCGCTTTGGCGGTTGCCGATCTTGTCGTATGCGAAGGTTTCTGGCGGAAGTACTGAGCCTGTGGCTTGTGTAAGCTGATATATCGGATCATAGGCATAGGCTAGCTGTCATTTTCCGTTGTCTTTTGGGTGATGTTGCCTACGTTGTCATAAGTGTTTTGATTGGTTAATACCGTACCTGCCGTAATGGATGTCAGCCAGGAATTTGCATTGTATGTGTAATCCGTTGTTACACCATTGGGCAATACCACCTTTTTACGCCTGTTCCACTGGTAGGTGTAAGATATTGTCTTTCCGTCAAAGGTAATTGATACCGGCTGGTTGTTCTTGTTATAGGCATAATTGTAAACCTTACCTTCCGGTGTTGTGAATGTGGCCTTGTTGCTGAAGTTATCGTAGGTATATCTGTAAGTCTTGGCAAACGGGCCGTAGTTTACCGTCTCGGATATCTTTCTGTTTAGCTCATCGTAGGCATAACTTCCGTTTACACCCTCTTTTGAATACGTAAGCATGTTACCTACGGCATCATAAGTAAAACCGTCTATCTTTCCGTCGGCATATGTTATCTGTGTGAGCCTGTTTGCCGCATCGTAGGTAAATGTGCTTATCTGGCCTTTGGCGTCTTTTACTGTTTTTAAGAGCCCGTTGGGATAATAGGTATATTCTTCCGTTTGCCCCATCGGCCTTGTTTCTTTGGTCTTTCTTCCGGCAAGATCGTAGGCAAATGTCGTGATATTGCCTTTTGCGTCTTTGAGTGTTTTTATGTTTCCAAGGCCATCATAGGTAAAAACCGTTTCACCGTTATTGGCATCGGTTTGTTTTACCAGCCTGCCTAAAGCATCATATTGGTATAAGGTTATTTTCCCGTTCGCATCCGTTTGGCTTGTTACCCTGCCTGTTGCATCTCTTGCAAGCAATGAGAACTTGCCCATAGGATCGATAATGCTGTTTACCCTTCCGGCCTTGTCAAAAATGTTTTTGGTGATGTTGCCGAGAGGATCGGTAATCTTTTGAGGAGTATCAGCGTTTCCGCCGCATGAAGAACATGCTGCCGCTGATGCATACTCATAGGCGGTTGTGTTGCCTTCGGGGTCTGTAACAGATGAAAGGCGGTTTGAGCTGTCATAGAAAAGTGAGGTTTCTGATGCGCCTTGTGTTATCTTTAACAGGTTGCCGTTTACATCGTATTGGTACTCTTTTCTGTTGGTTAACGGATCGATAGCCGCAGTTATTCTGCCTTTAAAATCGGTCTCAATGTTTGTGGCTCTTAAAAGCGGGTCGGTTATCTTTTTCAGCCTGTCTGCCGCATTGTACTCGTAAGCGGTTATGTTGCCCAGTGGGTCTTTTGCCGTGAGGATATTACCTTTTATGTCGTAGGTAAATTCCGATTTATTGCTGTTCGGGTCTATTACTGCCGTTGAGTTGCCATAGGCATCGTATTGGATGGTTGTGGTGTTGCCAAGAGGATCTTTAACGGTTTCGGGGCGGCCCGCAGTGTTATAGGTTATATTTGTGGTTGCTCCGGCTGTTGTTGTGCTTATGAGCTGGTTGTAGTTGTTGTATACGTACGTTGTTGTTGTTTCTTCCGGCTTTCCTTTTGCCTGTGTGATTTTTAAAGGATTGCCGTATGAGTCGTATTCAAACTGGGTAACGGTTCCGAGAGCATCCGTTATTGTTACAGGCTTTTTATCTGAGTTGTAGGTTATGCTTGTTG